>RXJZ01000015.1 GCA_003963025.1 Flavobacteriaceae bacterium | reverse complement strand
GAATGGAAACAAAAAATACAAAACGAAACCTTTTAATTCATGTACAAAAACTATCTTAAACACCTATTTGATTTTACAGCTGCCTTAGTTAGTTTGTTGCTGCTAAGTCCAATATTTCTAGTAGTTACCATTGGATTATTTTTTGCCAACAACGGCACCCCCTTTTTCTTGCAAACCCGCCCAGGTAAAAATGAAAAACTGTTCCGATTTGTGAAGTTCAAAACGATGAATGAAAAAAAAGAGGTACTCAGAGGTGATTTTTTAGTAAAATTTACATAAATAATCGATTTGTTATCGATTATCTGTGTAAAAAACACTATTTTTACATCTCATAATAGTGCTACCAGATGATAAATTTAGATCAAATTAGAAATACCCCTGTTGATTATGCTACCTTGGTTACCTTACTAAGGGACTATCGATTTCCAAAAGACAAAATTGCTGCTATGGAAAAACAGCAGCAGTTAATACGAATTAAAAAAGGGTTGTTTGTAGTTGCGCAACAAGAGGGTACATCTCCTATTTCTAGAGAATTGATAGCTAATCATTTATATGGCCCTTCTTATGTTTCTTTAGAAAGTGCCTTATCCTATCACAATTTGATTCCAGAAAGAGTATATAGGGTACGTTCGGTAACTATGAAACGATTTAAAATGTATGATACTCCTTTGGGTGTATTTGAATATCGTACGGTTTCACCGGAGTATTTTTCAATTGGTATTCAACAACAAGTTACCCAAGACAATACCGCTTTTTTAATTGCTTCACCTGAAAAAGCTTTATGCGATTTGATTGTATTGTCTTCAGGATTACGATTGCAATCGTCAAAAGCAGTTAAAATCTATTTAGAAGAAAATTTGCGAATTGATTTATTTGAAAATAGAAGTTGGAACACTGAAATTATTAGCCAGTGTATGGAAGTAGGAAAGAAAAAAATAGCATTGTCACAACTTTTAAAACTATTGAAAAACAATGAGTAGTTCCGTATTTGATCAAATGATGGGACGTTATACAATACAAACTGTAGACGACCGTACTAATGCTTTACATGAAGTAATGCAGCAAATTGCTTTAGCAGGTTTGTATAGAGCAGGATTTTTTAATAAAGCAGCTTTTTATGGTGGTACTTGTTTGCGCATTTTTCATGCTTTACCTCGTTTTTCAGAAGATTTAGACTTTTCATTATTGCAACCCGATCCTAATTTTACTATATCCGATTATTTTGATGCTATTGTTGATGAATTTAAGGCATTGGGTAGAGAAGTAGTGATTTCCAAAAAAGAGAAAAAAAAACAATCGCCAGTTGAGTCTGCTTTTTTGAAAGATACTACCGAAATTTACAATATCCATTTTCAATCTACACCTAGTATAAAAATTAAAATTGAAGTAGACCTGCAGCCGCCCTTGGGATTTTCAACGGAGCCAAAATTGTTGTTGTTACCTTTTTCTTTTATGGTGCCATGTTATACCCTTCCTGACCTATTTGCTGGAAAAATGCATGCTATGTTATTCAGAAGTTGGAACAACAGAGTGAAAGGGAGAGATTGGTATGATTTTGAGTGGTATGTGCGTCATTCTATTTCGTTGGGTTTTGAGCATTTTATAAAAAGAGCGCAGCAAACCCATGGTTATGATAGTACATTAATGACGCCAACAATATTTAAAGAATTACTCAAAAAAAGAATCCTAGAAACCGATATAAATTTGGTAAAAAATGATGTACTACCGTTTATAAAAGATTCTTCTGAAATTGCTATTTGGTCAACGGACTATTTTTTGCAATTGGTTGACCATATTAAAATATCCTCTAATCATTAGTCTGAAGTATCAAAATCTATGTACCAAAACTATTTTAAACGACTCTTCGATTTTTTAATTGCACTCATTGCTTTATTGTTACTTAGTCCCGTATTTCTTTTAGTAACCTTTGGGCTGTTTTTTGCCAACAATGGCACCCCCTTTTTCTTGCAAACCCGCCCAGGTAAAGATGAAAAGCTGTTTCGAATTGTGAAGTTCAAGACCATGAATGATAAAAAGGATAGTGAAGGGAACTTGTTAACCGATGCGGAGCGATTGACAATAATTGGTCGTTTTGTACGGAAAACCTCTTTAGATGAACTTCCTCAATTATTTAATGTTTTAAAAGGCGATATGAGTTTGATAGGGCCTCGGCCTTTGTTAGTACAATACTTGCCTTTGTACAATGCGGAGCAAAAAAAGCGTCATGATGTTCGTCCTGGAATTACTGGTTGGGCGCAAGTTAATGGTAGGAATGCTATATCATGGGAACAAAAGTTTGCCTACGATGTGTGGTATGTAGATAATTGTAGTTTTTTACTGGATATTAAAATAGTAGTATTGACCTTAAAAAAAGTATTTGTACGAGAAGGTATTTCACAAGAAGGTCATGCAACAATGGAAACTTTTAAAGGAAATTCATATGGAACATAAACTGTATATTTTTGGTGCAAGTGGCCACGCAAAAGTTGTGATTGATATATTACTTTCCAATAATATATTGATAACTTCTATTGTGGATAATGCTCCTAAAGTTGAAAGTCTATCAGGAATTAAGGTTGCGCACACTGATACAATTCATATAGATGCAGAAGATTGTGTAATTGTTGCTATAGGATCGAATGAAACAAGAAAAAAAATAGCAGTGGAATTTAATTTCAAAAGTATAAAGGCAGTTCATAGAGAAGCATATGTTTCAGAATTTGCAGAAGTAGATTATGGAACTGTAGTTATGCCTAAAGCAGTTATTAATTCTGGGGCTAAAATTGGGAAGCATTGCATTATTAATTCTGGCGCAATAGTTGAGCATGATTGTGAATTAGAAGATTATGTTCATGTTTCTCCCAATGCTTCACTAGCAGGGAATGTTACAGTAGGGGAAGGTTCTCATATTGGAATTGGAGCCTCAGTGATTCAGGGGGTTAAAATTGGAAAATGGGTCACTATAGGGGCTGGTGCGGTAGTTAGGCAAGACATTCCTGATAATTGCACTGCGGTGGGTATTCCTGCTAAACCGATTAAGTTTCATTAAAATCCGCATCAGCGGATTTTTTTTGGTTTAAAAATTAAAAACCACATTTATACTATTGATTTTTTACTATAAAAACAGGTTGCT
>RXJZ01000021.1 GCA_003963025.1 Flavobacteriaceae bacterium | reverse complement strand
TTTATTCAAAAATAAACGATAGAGATTTATCGGATGATATTTTTCAAGATACCTTTATTAAGGTAATTAAAACCTTGAAATCGCAGTCGTATAATGAAGAAGGAAAATTTTTACCTTGGGTAATGCGTATTGCTCATAACTTGGTTGTTGATCATTTCAGAAAAGCAAAGAAAATGCCTTTTCAACGCGAAACAGAAGAGTATTCGATTTTCAATTATATGACAGATAATAGTTTAAATATTGAAGGACAAATTATATCCGAACAAGTAGAAACTGATTTAGCTAAGTTGTTAGATGAACTTCCTGCAGATCAAAAAGAAGTTTTAATAATGCGTATGTATCAAGATCTAAGTTTTAAGGAAATAGCTGATTTAACAGGTGTTAGTATTAATACAGCCTTAGGTAGAATGCGATATGCTTTGTTGAATTTGAGAAAAATAATTGAAAAAAATCAAATTGTTTTGACTAATTAATACTAAAAGGAAACTTTTGTCGTTATCATGTTATAAACCAAAATATAATAAATGGCAAAACTTTACTCTAATAAAAAATTAGCGACTCAAGAAATGAAACCTAAAAAAGTAACGATTACGTTTTTACTCAATTATTCAAAAGCATTGAGTATTCATAAAGTAGGAAATTCAAGTTTTGAAATTATCGCTAATTAAGGAAAATGCCTCAAATCTCTTTGAGGCATTTTTTTATTTTCTTAAAATTTTTTCCATTGCTTTCCCTTTCGCTAATTCATCAATTAACTTATCCAAATAACGTACTTTTTTCATCAATGGGTCTTCAATTTCTTCAATGCGATAGCCACAAATAACACCTGTTATTTTAGAAACGTTTTCGTTTAATTTTGGTGCTTGCTCAAAAAAGGTTTCAAAATCTACTTTTGTGTCAATTTGGTTTTGAAGGCTTTCTAGTGTGTATCCCGTTAACCAACAAATAATTTCATCGACTTCCGCTTTCGTACGATTCTTTTTCTCAGCCTTGTTTATGTAATGTGGGTAAACACCTGCAAAAATCATATTATTAATACTTCTTGACGCCATTTACTTTTTGATTTCATTAATTACACTTTTTCTTCCAATCGTTCTCGTGATAATATCTTTCTCTAAATTCCAGCCACGAGCAGGAGAATATTCTCTTCCGTACCAAATGATTTGTAAGTGTAAATCGTTCCAACATTCCTCTGGGAAAATACGTTTGGCATCTTTCTCGGTTTGTTGTACGCTTTTTCCGTTTGTAAAACCCCAACGATACATTAAGCGATGAATATGCGTGTCAACAGGAAAAGCCGGAACTCCAAAAGCCTGACTCATCACTACACTTGCGGTTTTGTGTCCCACAGCAGGTAACGCTTCTAATGCTTCAAAACTTTGTGGTACTTCGCCATTGTATTTGTCAATTAAAATCTCTGATAAACCATGAATTCCTTTTGATTTCATAGGCGATAATCCACACGGGCGAATAATTTCTTTAATTTCTTCCACACTCATTTTTAACATATCATACGGATTATCGGCTTTTGCAAATAGTAGAGGCGTAATTTGATTCACGCGAACATCGGTACATTGAGCTGAAAGCAACACTGCAACCAATAAAGTATAAGGATCTTTATGGTCTAACGGAATAGGAATTTCAGGATATAAGTCATTTAACGTATTTATAACAAATGTTACCTTCTCGCTTTTGGTCATTTTTAACTAAATTTGATTCGTAAAGTTATAAAGTAATAGCGCAATATCAAAATTCATTTTAAAGATGAGTTTTTAACCTTTTAAACTATAAATAAATGACAACATTAAAAGCAGGAGATAAAGCCCCTAATTTTTCAGGTTTAGACCAAAATGGAGCTACTCATACATTAGCTGATTACAAAGGAAAAAAACTAGTAGTCTTCTTTTATCCAAAAGCAAGTACACCTGGTTGTACAGCAGAAGCTTGCGATTTAAGAGATAATTTTGCTCGTTTTCAAGCAAATAATTATGCTTTGTTAGGTGTTAGTGCCGATAGCGCTAAAGCACAAGCTAAGTTTATTGAAAAATATGAGTTACCATTTCCGTTATTAGTGGATGAAGATAAATCGGTGATTCAAGCATTTGGTGTTTGGGGACCAAAGAAATTCATGGGAAAAGAATACGATGGTATTCATAGAACTACTTTCGTAATTGATGAAAACGGAATTATCGAAGAAGTAATTTCCGATGTAAAAACCAAAGCACACGCTGCTCAGATTTTAAAATAATAAAAAACCATCCGAGTAAACGGATGGTTTTTTTAAACAAACTAAACCAATTAATTGCTGTATTAGAAAGCGTATTTGTTTTCGCTAATAATTTTTGCAGCAATTTTTTCACGAAGTGCTACCACATTTGGCATATTCGTATATTTTGTAAATCGTTTTAATCCCATTAACATCATACGTTGTTCGTCGCCTTCAGCAAAAGAAACGATTCCTTCTTTTCCTTTTTGGTTTACGATATCAACTGCATGATATAAGTATAATTTTGCCATTGCAATTTGCTCTTGAGCTTTATCTTCACCTTCTTTTTTAGCTAATTTCTCTGTTCTAAGAATAGTACTTTCAGCCATGTAGATTTCGATTAAAATATCAGCAGCAGCCATTAATAATTGTTGGTGTGATTCTAATTCTGCTCCGTATTTTTGAACTGCAGCACCTGCAACCATTAAGAATACTTTTTTCAATTTAGCAATCATTTCCTTTTCTTCAGCAAATAATTCTGAATAATCTGGAACATCGAATGATGGAATTCCCATTA
>RXJZ01000024.1 GCA_003963025.1 Flavobacteriaceae bacterium | reverse complement strand
ACTTATTAGCAGAAACCGTTTTTACTATCCTTATATTTTGGGATTTTTCTAATGAGTATGGGGTTTAAAATTGTTCCATTTCAAGGTTTTATCGGAGGATACAATACCGACATATCAAAACAAATTGAATATGAAGAAACAACAAACATGTATGTTGTTCAAAACCCAAAAAGTCCTGAGCAACAAAGTTTTGCTACATTACCTGGCTTGGATTTTTTAAGATATTTAGGTGTAGATCCAATTAGGCCTATGGGACTTTTCAGATTTAGAGACAATGTATATGGCGTACAAGGAAGTAGGTTTTTTGAAGAAAGTGCTTTTATTGCTACTATACCTTCGACGACTTCGCAAATTTGGTGGGCTACTACATCTACTCAGGTTACTTTTACTGACGGGTCAGGTTTATATGTGTATGAACCTTCCACAGCAACGTATACCGCAGTGTCCGCACCATTTATTGTCGATCCAGGTGTAATTACTTCAATAAATGGAAGAATTGTAGTTCCTTTAAGAAATACTAATCAATGGTTTGTTAGCAATATAAACGATGCCACAACTTACGACGAAAACAATTATTTGTTTTTTACTTTAAGACCAGATATTTTGGTAGGCAGCGCTACGGTTAACAGTCGTTTACTTCTTATAGGCGAAATACACACTGAATCTTGGGTTCCAGTAGCTTCTGCAGGCGTGCCATTAAATCGCGACAATAACGTTGCAATAGATTATGGCACTTGGGCTGCAGGTTCTATTATACAAGTAACTGAAGAAGAAGGCGCAACAGCAGTTTGCTGGCTAGCAAGAGATACTCAAGGTGGGGCATTTTTTGTTTTATCTGAAGGAACCAGCGCGCAAAAAATCAGCACCCCACAAATTGACATTTTGTTAGCCAGCTTCTCTAATTTAGAAGATTGTTATGGTTTCTCGCATAGAAGCTCAGGACATTTATTCATAGAATGGAATTTTCCAACTGCAAATTATACTTTAGTATTCGATGTAAACACAAAAATGTGGTTTTTTAGAAAAATGCTAGATGGAACCTATTTTATAGGGAATTCACACGCCTATGCTAATGGTATTCATTATGTTGGCAGCAGGATAGATGGCACTTTATATAACATGAGTAAAAATTATTTTGTATATTACAAAGAATCATTAGTTCCGGAAAACATACATAGAAGCCGTATAGGACCAATAATACGGGACCCATCGCAAACAAAAGTACAAATCAATTATTTCGAAGTTAAATTTCAGACGGGGTATATTCCAAATACTGTTAATCCAACATGTTGGTTACAAACATCGGTTAATAATGGGCCATTTGGGAATGCGCGTCCTTCATCAATTGGTTTGACTGGAAAATATAATCAAAAAAGTTACTGGTATGGGCTCGGAACAAATTATGCGTTAGTGCCTAAAATTGATATTTATGATCCAATTGAATGCTATATATTGGGTGCTTCGTACATGACAATGGGTGCAATGAGATGACAACACCATTTGTTGCAAACATCAGCAATCCTCCTTCAAAAGATTTGTTCGTGGATAAAACAATATTGGGAGACGACACCAACCATAGAAACTGGATTCAGTTTATGAATCAAGTTGCTTCACAAATTAACTTGCCAAATTATTATGGAAATCCAAGTGAATGTTTAAATTCTGATTTCAATTGGCAGCGTGGTATTGCAACTCCTGTTACCCAAGCAAATGGCGATGGTGCTTATATTTCTGAAAAATGGCAAATTCATGGTGCGGCTGTAGCCACATATACAATTACATCAACACAATATGCTGCTACAGCAGATTATCAATCAGCATCTAAATATTACGAACATGTTGTAGTAAGTAATTACGCTGGAAATGGCACTTTGTCAGATTTTTACATTTATCAGCAAACAACAACAGGTTCAAATTTTCTACGTTTATATCAATTACAAATTTTAAATTTTTCCACGTTAATTGTTAATAATCAGACTGCGGCAATTAACATGAAATTTGAAATATTATTTCATTATGATGGTTCAGCTGACGATTTATACGAAAGCAACACTTTTGATCTAACTCCGGGTGAAAATTATATGGCAAGTGATTTAATCACTTCATCAATAGCAAATAAAACAGTCGGAGCTGGCGCTTATGTACAATTTAGGTTAGTTTTTTGTAAACTTAATGCTAATACTGCAGATATAGATGTAAGATATATAAAATGTGAAATAGCTAATCAACCTACTGCATTGTATGTTGACCATGCACTAGAAAAGACCAGAATTGACAATTCATGAGGTGTTAAAATGAGCATATGGGATACTTTATTTGGTGGTGGTCAAGGTCAAGCCGCAAGTGATATGCAATCAAACATAAACCAAGGCATTGATTGGTTTAATAAATATTTTGGACAAGGGCAAGATAATTTGAACCCATTTATTCAACAGGGTTCCGATCCATCCAAAACAATTGGCGATTGGATGTCAGGGTATAACCAAAGCCCTTATGCAAAGTTAATGACCAAACAAGGTCAAGATGCAATTAACAATGCCGCTGCTATTAGCGGTCAATTGGGTGGCTATCAAAATAAAACACAAGATGCGCAATTAGCGACTGACATTGGTAATAAAGATTTACAAAATTATTTGCAAAATATTATGGGTGAACAAAATTTCGGATTAAATGCTGCAAATTCATCAAATCAATTTACTCAAAATATGGCGCCTCTTTTGTTTCAATTATTAACTGGACGAGGGGCTGCACAAGGCGCTGGCGATGTTGCTAATGCTAGTATATTTAGCAATATAGCCAAGTTGATTGGCAATTTCTTTTAGAAATTGAGGGGGATTAAAATGGGATTTGGAGTGCCACAAGCTTTAAAAGCATTAAATGAAATGAGCGCTAATCCTGCGCCAACTTTTTATGATGCATTTTTACAAATGCGAGCAAATCAGCTAAAAAATAAAATGGCTGAACAGCAGCTTGCTTTAAATCCCTTAACAACCAACGCAGATATTGCTTACAAAAACGCTTTAACGGCAAATTTGGGCCCAGAAATGCAGTTGAAACAAGCACAACTTGCTATTCAACAACAGCAACAGCAGATGCAACAATTGCAATTTTTGCAAAACTTACAAAAAATGAAAATGATTGCCGATATTAATGGAGTTCCTTTCGATCCAAATGCTATAATGCAATCGTCGCCATTTGGAACCCCCCACACTTCTTTGGCGGCTCCTTCAGCGGTCAATTTAGGAGCGCCTGCGAGTGCAGCAGCTTTAGGCGCTCCATTGCCGCTTTCTGACCAACAAATTATGAATGTTCAACAAAAAACTCAAAATATTCCGCAAACTTTAGACATGCAAAATGCAAATGTTGTAGAAAAACCATCTTTGGCTGCACCACAAATTCAACAAATGGATTTAGAAGGAAAGTCAGATAATATTTTAAGTGACATGAGGCCAAGTGATGATTGGCTAAATTATCAAAACAATTTAGAAAAAGCCAAAAAAAATGCGGCTATAGCTTCTGTTTTTTCAGGAAACCTTGATGCTGGTCAACATCAATTAAGTACAGCTGTTAAAGGTACTCCTGCACAAAATGAAATTGTTAAATCAACGGCACAAAAACGAGATGATTATAATAATCAATATCAAGCCGCTTTAACTATGGCATCCTTATATAAAGAGTACGTCGATACACTAAAAAACATGGATAAATCTGATTTTAGTTTCATTAAACAAAAGACAGGTATAGCTCAAAGAAATCCAAATTTTAAAAATTTACAAAACATTAGCACGCGTTTAACTCAAATGGACAAAGATTTCTATAATATGGTTTCCAGGCAATTTAATATACCTGAGTTAAAAATGCTTAGGGAAATATCTTCAGATCCAAATCAACCTTATGGTGCGGTTGTTAAATCGATTAAAGCCAACATGAACCTAATTCAGCGAGTCATTATTAATAAAAGGCTTAGTGATTTGTATTATCAAAAATGGGGAACTTTGGATGGTTTTAGGCCTATTGTCGAAAATGAATTAAATTCAAAATTGCTTAAAAAATTACCAAAGCCTGTGCTTTCTGATTTAAAATCAATCTCTATTAGTTCAGGAGATTTAGATGATAACTCGTGAAGATATTGACAAGGCATTAGATGAAGATTTATCGACTGAAACCGATCCAACTACTGGAAGGTTGATGGTTGCGAGTCCTTTTACTCCTGGCAATTTAGCATCTGCAGGACTCGGAGCATTAAAAGGGTTAGATAGAACTTTGGAAAATACTGAAGACTTTAGATCTAAATTATTTGGGGAGCAGCCTTTCCCACATGCTCAGTTTTTTGCTCCAACAACTTCGTTGGGTAGTTTGGCCGGTCAAGCTGAACAAAAACATCCAATAAGTTTTAATTTGGGACTTGGTATTGGAGAAACATTGCCTACAATGGTTGTGCCAGAAATAGGGGGGCCATCATTAGCAGCAAGAGCAATACAAGATGCAAGTCAATTGGGAGCTGTAAATGCTTTAAATAACCCTAATGATGCTTTAGATTCATTTGTTGAAGGAGCTGGATTAGGGGGTGCATCTAGGCTTTTATTTGGAGGTGCGTCTAATTTAATGGTTCCACGTGGAACATCTACAGCAAATGCAGCCCAAGCGTTAGGTGTAAATTTACCAACTGGTGATATTCTAGAAAATCCAAGTTTAACAAGTTTGCAGCGTAATGTGCTTGGTTCTTTGCCAGGTTCAAATATTAATGAAAAATATGTAGCAGCAAACGAAAAACTTCATAATGCCGCTTATGATAATTTCAACGATATGCTTGGTGGAAACGACCCTTTAGATATACAAAAAAAACTTCAGTCAAGTTTAAAGCAGTTAAACAAACAAGCTTTGCAAAAAGCAAATGAAAATTATGAAAATTTAGGAGAAGTTGCTGCAGCGTTAAATTTGGGTGACTTTATACCTACAAATTCATACAAAAATGCTATATCTGAACTTTTGAGTCGTGAAAATTATCTTGGTGCTAATCGCCCTGAATTTAATACAGTGTCAGATAAAGAATTTAAAAAATTTTTAGAAGAAGGGCTTAAAGGGCCAGACAAAATCGATTTCAATTTAGCCAGAAAGACAGAAGAAAAGCTTAATGAGCTGGCAAGAGACGCATATAAAGCTGGTGATAACACAAAAGGCGATTTGTATACCAAGTTAAAACATGCAGGTCGTAATGACATAGAGCAAGCATTAAAAAGCCAAAGTTATACAACAAAAGTTCCAAAAGATTTGCAAAATACGTTACCAGAAATGTGGAACGTTGCAAAACAACAATATCAAGACGAAGTGGCACCATTTAATACTGTTGAAATGCAAAAGTTTATTTCAAAACCACAGGCAGATCCGGATTTATTAACACAATCTTTTGTAAAAACAGGTCAGTTCGAACGACCAACTTTATTAAGTCAGCTTACAAACAAACTAAAACCTGAAGATAAAAATATTTTAGCTTATTCTTTTTTGACTAAAAAAATGCCTACAGATGCAAGTGGCAGGCCAATAGTTGATTTAAACATGTTGGAAAGAAATTATAGTTCACTTGGTCCTAATATGAAAAAAATTCTTTTAGATCCAAAACATCAGTCAAACATTGAAAACATTTTGACAATTAAAAATGCTTTGCCAAAGAAATTAGATACCAGCATTTGGGAGCATCATAAAAATAAATTGGCAGTCTTAGGTCCAATGACTTTATTGGCAGAAGGTCATCCAGGAAGTGCTGCTTTAATGGGAGCTACTGCGGGTTTAGGAGCTGCTTCTAATTTAATTAATAGTCCAAAACTTCAAAATTTTATATTAAATAACCCGACCGCATTAAGTTCGGCGGTTTCAAGTTTGTCAGCACCTGTTGCTGGCGCTTTACTAGAACAGTGAGGATAAAATGGCCGTATCATATAATTTAGGTTGCCCAGTTTTATGGTCAGAATGGAGCGCTGGACTTGAAGCAGCTTTAGGGACCATGACTTTTTATAAATCTACTGACCATTCCATTTTAAAAGATGTTTATATGGATGACCAAGGATTACAAGCATGGGATAATCCATTAACTTTAGATCAATATGGACGTTCAACGGGACCAATTTATTTTAAAAATGATAGTGATGATGATAATTATTATATTGTTTGCGAAACTGAAAACGGCACAACTATTTGGACAATAGACAATTATCAAGCACCACCTACTGGTCAAACAAACAATCCTTCCAATGTAAACGAAGACGTAAATTTTGTTAGGAATGGACAATTTTTAGTTTGGGACCATGAGCCTGTAACTTACACAGGGGGAACCACAATTGTTACAACATACGTTAACGTTAATGAGCTTGAACAAGTATGTGACGAATGGTTTTTCCAAAAAAGTGTCACAGGTACTACGGTTGATAGCTTTAGCAGACAAGCTTTCAATGCCGGACAAACAGATGTTCCGGGAAATCCAAGATATTTCATGCGTTATCAATGCACATCAAATTCTGGAGGAGAAACAAAAAGGCAATTAGTACAAAAATTTCACAAAAATGCACAATTTTTACAAGGTGCTTCTATAGCTTTTACGATTGCCGCTAAAGCTGACAATTCAAACAGACAATTAAAGCTTATTTGGGGACAAAATTTTGGAACTGGCGGTTCTCCTTCATCTACTGTTGAAGAAACTTTACAGACATTTAATTTAACCACTTCTTGGCAAACTTTGAATGTTGTAGCAGAAGTTCCTTCTACGGCCGGCAAAACGCTGGGCACAAATTATGATGATTACAGTTATTTTATGCTGCAATTTGACTTAAACACTAATGAAACCATAGATATTACCAATGTAGCAATTTTGCAAAACGATCAAACTTTGCCTTTTCCAGTTGACACATATGAAGGATACAAAAGTCAATTTTTGGATGAATTTCGTATTCCAACTGGTCAAATAACAATGAATGTATTTGGCAATCAGGCTCAAACTGACCAAGCTGGATGGTTGTTGATGCAAGATCAAACTATAGGTAATCCAAATTCTGGAGCAAATTATAAAAAATTAAATGCTTTTAATTTGTATGTATATTTATGGAATACGGTTTCTGATACTTATGCTTCTGTTTTACCTTCAAGGGGTGCAGATGCTGTATCAGACTGGAATGCCAGCAAAACCATCACTTTGCCAAGCACAATGGGACGCTTACAGGGCAATAGTGGAGCGGGTTTTGGGTTAACATCTAGAGATCCAGGTCAGTTTGGGGGACATGAAAATGCAGTAGGTGCACATACACATGCTTTTGGACCAGGAGGAGTAGGTCGGGTTCCAAGGTCAAACACTAATAATTTTGGTACTGCAGGAGTAAGTGGTCCTGGTGGAGTTCCTGCTGTTGATCTTAATGCAACAGTAGATAATATTTTTGCAACTGAATCATCTGGAACAGGCGATCAAGGATTACCTCCTTTCACATTCTGGCCAACTTATATACATTTATAGTCACGCATAAATATAATTGAATATAAATAGGTATATAGCAATGTAAAATTGTTGTGCTATACTGCGCAAAGCATAGTTGGCCTTTTGCACGCAAAAGGAGGCTATGTTCATGTCAAGTTTTTTCGGTTATACCTTCACAGATGATTCTACATTTGCGAGCACTTCTGCATTACAAGCAGCCGATGTCAGTTTATTTCGAAATGGCGATTTAGCTGTTGTAACGGATGTTGGAGTTTATCAATATTTTAAGCAAGCAAATAGCGGTGATTTAGCTGCTGATGGCGGCGGATATTGGAATACTTTTGATGAGCCGTATTTGATTATGAATTCTAGCAATGTCATTGACGGTTCCCAAATTGGTAACGTAACAGACATTTCTTTAAGTGCAGGTACTGCGGCAGCTCCTTCCTTAAACTTTTCTGCTGATACTAATACCGGGCTTTATAATCCTTCTGCTAACGTTTTGGGCATTAGTTGTAATGGAGCTGTTGTTGCTACAGTTACTACATCTGCAATTAATTTAGCTTCTGGAAAAGTTTTACAAGTTAACAGTGTACAGGTAGTTGGCGCAAGAGCTACTGGTTGGGTTGCACCAACTGGGGCAGCTACTACGAATCAATCTGCAATCAACACAGGCACAATAACGGCTACTGACGGCAATGTACAAGCATTAGCTCAATGGATTAATGGGATACAGCAAGCTTTAACAACTCACGGCCTTATCGGCGCATAAGGAGTCAAAAATGTCATATTTTTATGGTGGCGATGTTTTTAATACTGCTTTAGGACCTTATGCATCTACTACAGCTTTAGCTGCCGTAGATATGACATTACAACCTGATGGAACGAGAGCCGGCGTGACTGATGCCGGTATTTATCAATATAACAAACAAGCGACTACTGGTAGCGTAAAAGCAACTGGAGGCGGATATTGGTCATTGGTCAATGATGGCTATTTGTTTTTAGATGAAAATAACATTATCGATCCATCCCAAGTCTCTACAGCTGAAATATCTCTAGCTGATGGCACTGAAGAAGCTCCATCATTACATTTTGCGTCAGAAACTAACACAGGTATATATAGGCCAGGAGCATTCGAGTTTGGAATAACTGTAGGCGGAGCACACAAGTTAATTGCAAGCGCTTCCGCTATAACATTAGGAACAGGTGTTTCTTTAGTTGCCAATGCTGGAACCGCTGTCAATCCGAGTATTACAAGCGCAACTAATAACGAAGATGGTTTTTATTTCCCGAGTTCTGGAAATGTTTCTGTTTCATCTGCAGGGAGTCAGGTTTTTGCTTTTACTTCCACGTTAAATATTTCTTATTTTCCTATGATTGTTCAACAAGGTAGTGTTAGCGCTCCAAGTTTAGCTTTTTTTACTAACAATGATTTGGGTATATATTCAAGCAATAATCAAAGAATTTCATTTAGTGTTGATGGTGCATTGGTAGCTGAAGCAACTGCAAATGGATTGTATATTCCTTCTCCAAATTATTTGGCAATTGGTAATTTTCAAGTAGTTTCCACTCGTGTACTAGGTTATGTAAACATGGCTGGAGCTGAAAATGGAGATGCTTCATCTATTAATACTGGCACCATAACTGCAACAGACGCAAATTTACAAGGCGTTTGTCGAGTTATTAAAGCGCTTATTACTGCATTGTTACACCATGGATTAATTGGACCAACTATTTAATTTTTAAATATTAAATAGCAATTTAAAATTATTAGGCATAAGGAGAAATTATGTCAGTTACTCCAATGAGTATTAATAACTTTGACCCGAACTCATTAGTTTCTAACCCACAAAGACCATTAGGTGGAATTGTCGATAGTGGTACAGTAACTTTTGATGTTGATTACGGTGAATATGCTAGATGGATTTATGTTGGAACTACTGGCAACATTAGCTATGTTAAGTATGACGGCACAACCCAAACATTGCCAAATATTGCAGCTGGTATTTGGCATCCTATTTGTTCGGTTAGAATAAATAGTTCTGGAACCAGTATTGCAGCAAATCAAATTTTTTGGGGTAGTTAATGCACCTTGGAATGTTAATAATATTAAGATATATGGCTAGCACTGGTCCATCTGGATCTGGAGATTTTTTGTTATTAGATAATACTGATTTTTTATTATTAGACGGTTCAAATTTTCTGTTATTTATGGGGTAAATGATGCCGCGTACTGTAAAACAAGTTTACGATGACAATCCAAGCACATCATTTGCATCAACAGATTTAATTTATTTAGGTAAAAGTCCATATTCTGGCGTTTCAGATTCTGCAATTTTAGTTTCAGACATATACAACGCAACAAATTTGCAACTTACATTAGGCAAATTAAATACTATACAAGACATTTCTGTTTCATCTTCTCCTCAATTCAATGGTATTAGTTTATCTGGAAAATCAATAACACTTGGCGGTAATTTTACAACTACCGGCTCTTTTACAACAAATTTTACAATGACAGGCAACACGTCTGTTACTTTTCCTACAACAGGAACTTTGGCGACGTTAAGCGATATACCTGCTCCAATATCCACGCCTATCAGTGGTGCTAATGGTGGAACTGGAGTTGCAAATACTGGGTTAACTATCAATTTGTCATCTGGTGGGCTCGGTAAAATTATGATTAGCGATAGCAGCGGAAATGCTAGCTGGGCTACTCATAGTGGAGTAGGTGTTATTTCTGCTGAAGGTACAGCAAGTCAAGTTTTAGTTAATGGTACTAGCGGTAGCGCACAAACGGGGGCAATAACATTAACTTTACCGGCTGTAATTTCAACTGGTGGGGGCACGTTTACAGGTAGTGGAGTAACTGGAACAAACAGAATTACTGGTTCGTTTACTGCGCCGACGGGCGGAACAACTAATCAAGCGATTTATGCAGATAATTTGTCTGTTGGTACTAGTTATTCGGGAATAAATCCACCTACAAATGGAGCAGCAATACAAGGCAATTTACTTGTTTCAAGTTCTACAAACACATACAGCACAACGGCATTTGTAAACGGAACTGTCGGTAGCACATCTGGATTTGTAGCAGGTGATGGTAGCGCTTCGACACCATCACATACATTTGCTAATGATTTAGATTGTGGGATGTATAGAACTGGAACGAATGGCATTGGTTTGTCAACAAATGGTTCCGCAAAATTAACTATTGATTCAGCTGGATCAGTTTCCACTTTGTCTTCTCCAGCGTTTTTAGGTTTGGTTACATCTACGCAATCAAATGTTACAGGGAATTCGACTTTTTATACTGTAATTTCATATTCTGAAATTTATGATAATCAATCTAATTTTAATCCTACAACTGGAGTATTTACTGCGCCAGTGACTGGTAGATACCTTCTTTGTGGAAACATATATTTAACAGGATGCACTGTAGGAACAGGAGGAGCTGTTTATATTGCAACCAGCAATAGAAGTTATGCCGTTGCCATAGCTAGGGCGGCTTCAAATTTAGATTGGAGTCAAGGTATAGCTGTAATTGCGGATATGGATGTAGGAGATACAGCAACAATGGAAGCTCAAGGTGTTGGTGAAGCAGGCAATACACAAGATTTGTTTGGTTCGGTAATTGGGTATACTCAATTTTCAGGTCGATTAGCTAATTAAGGAGCAAAAATGAAAGTAAGTGTTGATAATACAGAACTTTTTACGTTATCTGAAGTTGACAAAAAAATCATACAAAATGACATCAATGCTGACGAATTTGATGCCGACATAAAAAGGCGAATTCAATGGATTATTGTTGATGAAAAGCTTAAAAAATGTTACGAAAGGTTAAGAAAAGAGTGGGAACCTAAATTGTTAGAAAAAGGCATAACGCCTTCTTTTGATAAAGCCATTTTTGCTCAACAAGTTTTTACACAGCCAGATTATAAAGACAGAAAAGCTAAAGATTTGGAAAGTAAAGCTGCTTTAGAACAAATGGCAAAAGCACATCAGGATAAACCTGTAACTGAAGAGACAATTGTTAATCCATTTTAAATGTATAAATCGTCATAAGTTTAAGGGCATATCATGGCAAGAAATGTTAAACAAATTTATGACGATAATCCAAGCACATCATTTGCAAGCACAGACCTTTTATACATAGGCAAATCTCCTTATTTAGGCGCTGCCGATTCAGCAATTAAAGCAGGTGATATATATAATGTCACAAATTTACAACTTACACTTGGCAAGTTAAACACAATACAAGATATAAGCACGGCTTCTTCCCCTTCATTTGCAGGTATAACTTTAGACGGAAAAAGTATAATTTTGGGTGGTAACTTTACTACTTCAGGAGCTTTTTCATCTACTTTTACTATGACTGGCGTAACCAGCGTTACTTTTCCTACTAGTGGAACTTTGGCAACAACTGCACAACTTCCTTCGCTACCATTATCAGGGGCTGATGGAGGTACAGGCACAGTAAATTCTGGACTGACAATTAATTTAGCTAGTGGCGCTGTTGGAAAAGTTCTTGCTAGCGACATTTCTGGAAATGCTTCATGGGCAGATTTAAGCACATTGAGTGTTACTTCGATATCTGGAACTTCCAATCAAATATCTGCATCTGCAAGTACTGGTAGTGTTACATTATCTTTAGCTAATGGCATATCTTTAGGTTCATATCAAGCAACAACGCCTCCAACCGGAGGGATATTGGCTCCTGGCAGGGCTTCATTTGGCACATCAACGCCTCAGCCCGATGATTATTTAACAGTTCAAACCACTGGGCCAACGGGGATAACTGTATTAGGTGCATTTTCTTCTAGAGATGGCTCAACAAATCAATATGGTATAAGATTTTTCGGTGCTTTTTCCCCTACAAATGGCTCATTAAATTCAGTCATGTTTGACACGTATCAGGCACAATTTACAGTGCCTTTTGGTCAAATAATTTCGAATGCAGCTTGTTTCCGTGCTTCTCCTTATGTTGCATTTAGTTTAGGACAAATGACCAATCATTATGGTTTTTGGTATGACGGTGGAACAGGGCCAGGAAGTGGAGCTATCATTAATTCTTATGGCGCATATTTAGTTAAGCCATTAAATGGATCTATAACTTCACTTGCATTATACGCAGAAAATGCTGCGATTGGGGCTGCTTATTCAGGTATAAACTCACCAACCAATGGAATGGTAATACAGGGAAATGTATTGATTGCAAATACGGCAAATACATACAATACAACATTATTTGTTAATGGCACCGTAGGTGCAGCAACAGCATTTAGAGCGGGTGACGGTAGTGCTAGCACTCCATCTTATTCATTTAATACATCTACAAATACAGGTTTATGGCTTACAGCTGCAAATTCAATCGGTTTTAGCACTAATGGTACAAATAAGTTTACATTAAACACATCTACATTTGATGGTACGCTGCCTTTTAGGTTAACAAGTTCAGGCACCTATATAACTATAAATGGAAGCAGTAATACATATAGAGCTACTAATGCAGGTTCAGATGTTTCTCAGTCAATACAAATTTTTGATATATTAGGAACCGGAGCTGGAAGATTAGGTGTTGATTTTGCAACCGGTTCTTCAGATGTTGGTTTAAATTGGAATGCTATCAACACATCAAGCAACAATATTCGAATGGCGGCTATTGTTGGAAAAGCTACTTCTACAACGGCGGGCGCTGAAGTTGGATCATTATCATTTCAAGTTAAACCTTCTGGCGGCGCAGTTTCAGAAATATTTAGGATAGTTCCATCACAAATACAAGCAATAAATGGTTCAGCTGGAGCCCCAGTATATTCTTTTATAAATGATACAAGTACTGGTATGACAAGAATATATACCAATCAAATTGATTTCGTTGTTACAGGAACGCACCGAGCTTCTTTTTTAGCAACTACGTTTACACCTGCAGCTCCAAATGTAATGGATTTAGGAACAACAGGTTTGGTTTGGCAAAACGCTTATATAACCAGGATTTTAACAGGAACCGGAACTGCTTCTTTGCCGGCATATAGTTTTAATGGCGATGATGATAATGGCATGTTTTATACAGGTACAAATTCCATAGGAATGTCTACGGCTGGAACTCAAAGACAAAACATTGATTCAACGGGTAATGTAACTTTTGCAACTTCTTCAGCTTTTATGGCTCAATTGACGACTACAGCTAACAATGTTACTGGCGATGCTACATTTTATACACTTACAGGATGGACAGAAGTAATTGATAGAAACTCAAATTTTAATCCTACAACAGGTGTTTTTACCTCTCCAGTTACCGGATGTTATCAATTAAATGCAGTTGTACGGGTAAATGAAATTATTAATACTATGACCTATTATGTAATGGGCATTTCAACTTCAAATAGAGGTTACGAAACTGTTTTGGGGCCCGCCACTTCATCTTACGCAACCTTAACAGCTTCTGTATTAGCAGATATGGATGCTGGTGATACAGCTACTGTTTATGTAATAGTAGCAGGAATGACAAAAGTTGTTGATGTAAACGGAGGAAGTTATTGTACTTTTTCAGGATTTTTACAATGTTAGCTTATAAATAGTCAAATATTTTGAAAATATGATAACTTTTTATTAAATAATTAACATAAAATTTGACTTATGTTAAATAAATATGCATTAATTAACCTTCTAAATTTAACAAAGGTGAAATTATGCCAAGAAAAGCTAAAAATATAGTAATTAAAGCAAAGAGAAAATATACTAAACGTATAGAAAAGGATGCAAAAAATCAAAACTATGAGAAGCAAATCAAGGTTTTGGTCAAAAATCATGCAAAGGTTAAAAAACATCTTGAGCAAGCAGTTAAATACATGGAAAAAGTTAAGTATTAAGCCTCATGAGGCAAGTAAATACGCATTGACACAATCAGAAGAGCAGCTTCATATTATGGTAATAAAATGGGCTCAATCTTTTGATATTTATAAAAATTACTTGTTTCATATTCCCAATGGAGGCTATAGGCATCCAAAGGAAGCAAAAAAGCTAAAGCAAATGGGAGTTAAGCCTGGGATATGTGATTTATTTTTTGCATATCCTTCCGGCAACTATCATGGCATGTGGATAGAGTTAAAGTCGGTTGGCGGATGTTTATCCACAACGCAAAGAAATTGGATTAGAATGATGCGCGATGTTGGGTATTATGTCGCATGTGTAAACAATTTTGACGACTTTGTAAAAGAGATAACTTTTTACAAAAATCTAAATTTAACCAAGGAATTAACAAATGTTATTAGCTAATATTATAGAGTTGCATACAGTTTTTGATTTATTGGTTAAAGAAAAAACAAAAGCTGGTTTGGCGCATAAAATTTTGCAAATTTACAACATCTTACAGCCACATTTTGAACAATATGAAAAAACACGTGTAAATAAAGTTATTGAAATGTGCGGCGAAAAAAACAAAAATGAACAAGGTTCTTACACTGTTCCTCAGGAAAAAAAAGGTGAATTTATTAACTTTATAAACGAATATATATCGACAGATATTTCGATAGAATTGCCAACAATTAGTTTGCAAGAAATTGAAAATCTGGAAATACAGCCAAACCATTTAAACTTTTTGTTAAAAACAAACGTTGTCAAATAATGTTAATACAAGACATTAAAAAAATATTTGCGCATCCGTCTTTAATTTTTAAAAATTCAGATGTCGCTTTTGTAGATCAATGTTTTGAGTCATTAAGTTATATAATTACAATTGCTAATGAAAAGATACCGGATGGCCATGACAAAGATGAGGCTTTTAATCATTTAAATTTGGCTTTGTACTATATTGCCAAAGGTACCTATAGGCCTACAAAGTGACTTATAGTGATTTGTTTAACTTTTCTTTTCACTTTATGTTGCAAAACGAGGGAGGTTATGTAAATGATAAAAACGACCGCGGTGGCGAAACAAATTTAGGCATTTCTGAAAATTTTCTTATAGATGTTAAAAACAGGCATAAAGAATATATAAATTTACAAATTAAAACACTAACTTTAGATCAAGCTAAAGAATTGTACCATAGGTTTTTTTGGGTTCCTTTTAGCTACGACAAATTTAAAAAAGATTCCATAGCAATAAAGTCATTTGATATAGGCGTTAATATTGGCGGCAAATCCGTTATTAAATTGCTACAAAAATCAATAAATCGATTAACTATTGGTCAATATAAAGAATTGGAAATCGATGGAGACGTTGGGGGTGCTACATTACTTGCTTTGTCATATTGCGATGAAAAACCACTTTATTTAGCCTTTTTGGCTAACATAATTGCATATTATAGCAATTTAAAAGTTCATTCTTCTTTTAGAAAAGGTTTAATGAATCGTGCCAAAAAAAATGTAAACATGCAAACATATTTATGGACAAAATAACATAGTTGTCCGTACAATCATGGTGTACCAGGAGGTGATCTATGAAACGTTCGGGCGGATATGAAAAGTATGTTACTATTTTTGCTTTGGTTTTGGCGGCTTTAGTAACTGTAAATAATTACATTGTTTATCCTTATTTGCATTTGTTGTTTCCATCAATTCCTTTATTGAAAATTCCGCCTATGGTTGAACACATACTAGAATATGTTATTGGCGGATATTTTGGGGTAATAGGAGCAAAAAAGATAATGGGTTGGGTAAAAAGAAAAAAGAAATAAACAAAAAATAAAAATTGCCACTTGTATAAAAACAGGTGGCAAATTCAATAAGATTTATTTGCCAGATAATGTAGATGAAACATCCAAAACATGAGTTAATTCACCATAACATCCGCACAAAGATGTTGCCAATCCTAAAAGTAAAAAAGCAAATATCATTTTACTGGTCATATTAATATGTTCCCCAAAAAATTAAATTATTAAACACAATTACCCACAAAATATCAATTTCTATGTATTCTAACAGCCGACAATTTAAACTAGATCTTATCAAATGAACCAAATTGTATTCGAAATAAAAAGCCAAACAAAAGCATATTATATACAAAATAAATATACCTACAGACCATATTATAGCATTAAATAAACGTTTATTTGACATATCGCACACCAAAAATTTAATTAATTGTCACATAATTAGTGATGGTTTACAATGGCATTAAACACGGGAGTAAATTTTATGTCTGAAGAAAGATTTTTAGAAAACATAGATATGCAAAAACTGGACAAAACCATTCGAAATGCTTACAGAAAAATCGTTGAACTTTTATATTCTAAAAAAATGGGTGGTGAATTTGAAAAAGAAGTTATTTTTTTTGTTTTAACAAGCTTGAGATTGTTCTTCTTTTCTGATGTTAAATATTTAAACGAAAGAGTCATAAAACAATTGTCTGAAAGTTACATGGATTACATAGATTCATCAATAAAAAAACCAAAAAATGACACAAATAACTAAACAAGAGCTTCTTTTAAGGCAAAAATTAAAAGAAGATTTTACAATTTACGCTCCTAAATGTTTAAAGGTTCGAACAAAAAAAGGAGAAATAGTTCCTTTTGTTATGAACCGAGAGCAAGCAGATTTGCATGCAAAATTAGAAAAACAATTGGAAACGCAAGGAAAAGTTAGAGCTATAATATTAAAAGGTAGGCAACAAGGCATGTCGACCTATATTCAAGCTCGCTTTTTTTGGAAACTTACGCATCGACCTGGACGTTATGCTTTTATTTTAACTCATGAAAACAGAGCTACTGATAATATCTTTTCTATAACAGACAGATATTATATGCATTGCCCAGATTTTTTAAAACCCGTTAGAGACATTTCTAACCCTAAGGAAATGCTATTTAGCGCAATGGATAGCGGATATGCCGTTGGTACTGCTAAAAACAAAGATGTAGGTCGTTCTTGGACTATTCAATACTTTCATGGATCTGAAGTGGCTTTTTGGGCTAATGCAGAGCTTCATAGCAAAGGAATTTTGCAATCAGTGTCCAGAGACATAGGCACGGAAGTTGTCTTTGAAAGTACAGCTAATGGCGTTGGTAATTTTTACCATAGACAATGGGAACTTGCGTCTACAGGTGAAAGTGAATTTATGCCGTGTTTTTATCCTTGGTTTTGGCATTATGCTTATCAAGAAGAGCCTCCTTCAAACATAAAATTTACTCAAAACGAAATAGATCTTGCAGATCAATATCAGCTTACTCCTCAACAGCTTTATTGGAGAAGATTAAAAATCGCTGAATTAGGAGGAGCAGGATTAAATGGCGATAAAGCATTCCAGCAAGAATATCCGTGTAATCCAGTAGAAGCATTCCAAGCTAGCGGCGAAGACTTTTTAATACGGTCTAATTGGGTATTAGAAGCCAGAAAAACAAAGGCTGAATCAATAGGACCTCTTGTAATAGGTGTTGATCCAGCAGCTCAAGGAAAAGATGCTACAGCCATTATAAGAAGGCGTGGACGGAAAGCTTACAATTTGCAATATTTTCATAAACTTGATCCAATGCAAGTTGTAGGAAAACTTGTCCAAATAATTATTGAAGAAAAACCTGAAAAAATGTTTATTGATGTCGGGGGTTTAGGCGCTGGGATTGTAAGTCGATTACAAGAATTGGGATATCACGAAACATGTGAAGCAGTAAACTTTGGATCTAGAGCTTTGGACGAAAATAAGTATATTAACAAACGTGCAGAAATGTGGTCGTTAATGTCTTTATGGTTTCAAGAACCTCCAGTACAAATTCCCGATGTAGACAATTTACATGCTGATCTAGTTAACATTCAATGTCAGCCTGATAGCAATAATAGATTGAGGCTTGAACCAAAAGATACAGCAAGAAAACGCATAGGTAGAAGTCCAGACGGAGGGGATGCCTTGGCTTTAACTTTTGCTAAACCTATTTTTGATACTTCAAAAAATAAAGTAGTTGAACAGTTGTTGCGTTATAACCAAATGACTTCGTCATCTTTTTTTAAATAAAATTTAAAATTATTGCGCATAAAGTCTGGCTGCATAAACAAAAATAAAGTTATTTAACGATTTAATATTTTTATGTCGATAAAATACATGTATTATAAAAATATGTCGATTACTTTTAATTTTTTCGACATATATGTTAATTCTTTTGAAATATAACAGATTGCAGCAAAAAGTGTATTGCATAAATTAATGAACATTTATATTTTTAAAAATATTTTCACATAATTCTTCTGGAATTTCATAACTAGAAAGCCCTTTATCAATTAATATACCTAATAAAATATTTTTTGTATAATTAAAAAAATTACTTTCCCCATCCTGTATTTCAAAATCTTTGGAAAAACTTTTTAAATTAAAATCAATAAAACTTAGTGTAACAAAAGAAAAAATCCTGATGCAAACTACAACGCAAATACGATCATATGATTCTTGATCAATATATTTATATTTTTCGTCTTTAATTGAAAGTAAAAATTTCAAAATTCCGCTCAATATAGGTTCATAATAATGATCCGTTTCATTAGACAATTTAAAAAATATTTGCAATTTATCAAAATAACAGCAGTTATTGTTAAATAAATATTCCATAGCATCATCATGAACAGATTGTAATGTTGATTTCCAGTCGATTGAATTCATCGAATTTGGCCATACCATAAATCTTACCCTCTTAATGTTAATATATTAGACCTTGTAAATCATAAACAAAACAAACTATTCTTTTTCTTCTAGTGGAGTAATTAATATGTCATATTTGGTTTTGCTCGTTGTTAGAGATTCAAGAACATCAGAAAGCACTTCTTCACGATCAATTTTAGTTATAAAACCATGCTTTTCAATAGCTATTAGACCCGAAGCAACACAAAATACATCTAACAATTTACGATCAATTTTATTTATAAAACCACGCTTTTCAAAAGCTATTAGACTTGAAGCAACACAAAATACATCTAACTCGTTGATCCCATCTTTGTCTGTATTGATTTTAATAGAATTTATAGCCATTACAATCTCCTTAATGTTAAAAAAAATATAAAAAAGTCAAACGCTATTTAATTTCACCATTTATGAAGAAAAGTAATAAAGGTTTCGTCAATTTGACAATCAATTAAAGAATCATACAAACAATATATATGTCGGAAAATAGACTGTAACGATCGCAAACCATTAGGAAAAAATCCGTGCGTAACATACAAATAAATGTTTTTCGCGCCTAGTTTTTTAAGTTCATGGCAAATTTTAAAATATTTTGTCTCATTGTAACACATATCGTCCACCAACAAAACATCGCTATCGTAAATGGAAGAACAACATTTAATATTATCAAAACAACAGTGCTTTATTTGTTTGACTTTTGATGACAATGTTTTCGACAACAAACTTACTTTATTTTCAAATGTTTTGTCGGGGTAAATTAACAAATAGTTGTTATCATATATTTTTTTCCCAAAACCGGTTCGTGTAATTATTTGTTCAAAAGTTGTAACTTTGCAATTATTTAAAATTGCCTCCAAAATATCTGAATCTGGATCAAAAATGTATACTATTGAACAATTTAAATTATTTATAATATCAGCCATTACTTTTATGCCAAAATACTCTCTGTTATTTAATACGTTGTTTTGTAAAGAATATGGGAAATAAGGGATTGCTAACTCAATATTAATATTCGGTTTAATTCTTCTAATTGCATTACAAACCAATAAAAGATGAATTATATCATTAGAATCCTTAAAAATTGCTAAAATTTGCACGCGCCCATTAAAATCTATGTTTGGAATTTCTATACCGCATTCGCCGGTAGGCAGAGTAACAGAATTTATTTTAATTTTTGAATTGTTTAAATATATTGGCATTTTTTATCCTAACATTAATTTTAAGTTTTGAATCACAAACTTTTAAACATGTTTACAAAACCACTTTATGATTTTCAACTTCTAATAAAACATCATACAAAGGTTTTTCTTGTGTAAAATTAGGTTCGGTATTATTTTCTGACTTTATGGATTGTTCGGTAGTATGTTTTTGTATTTCATGATTTTCGTTCTCTGCATTTTTTAAAATAGATTTAATATAATCAACTTTGTTTTCATACTTGACTTCACCTTGTATGTCGTCGTATTGATTTTGTTGTTCATAAACTTTAAACCCATTTTTTACTATATCTTCTGCTTCATCTTTATCGTATATACCGCTATAACCAAAAGCGTATCTGGAAGCTTGTATAACCGTTTTATGGCGAAGCATTCTTTTAGTGTGTGTTTGCCATGGTCCGTCAATAAAATAGCTGTTTCCGTCTTTATTTCTTCCTTTAAATGCCGGTTTATAAACTTCATCTAAATATTCACGAATAACAATGGCGTGAGACTTGTTTTTTAAATACAAAATGCATTCCATCCATTCTGGACAATTTTTGCTTCTTTCGTCGATTTTAATCATGTTATCTGAGCATTTAAATTCCATTCCTTCAAAACTTGGGTGGGTATTTATGATTTTAATCCAACCGTCAACTCCAACAACAGGCACAATCCCATTGTTTTTGTCAGGAAAAGCATAAATTTCTTTAGTAAACGGATTAAGGTTGTATTGGTTGGCAACTATAAGAAGCGATATCATTTGTTCGTTAGTTATTTCTTGGCCATCTTTTTGTTTAAATACGATTTTTTTTAGCGTTTCAAATAACTTTTGAGGTTCAATTTGATATTTTTCTGCCATTACGGCTAACAATGATTGCTTTTCTTCTAAAGCTTTTAAGTCTTTCATTTGCGTGTCCCCACCCTATTCTTTAATTTTTAACATTCTGTACGACGTTGCTTTCAAGCAATCTATGTATATATCTGAATATTTGGTTTTTATCAAATTTGTATTTAATGTATTTTTTGTATAATTTTTAATAGTCGCAATTGTTTTTCCACTAACATCCTGCAAAATTTCAGAATCCGTAGCAAAATTGTAAATCTCGGCTTCAATTTCACTTATGTGTTCTTCTATTTGTTTTTTAGTTATTTTCAACGTTTTAATTTCTTGCAGTTTGTTAATTAAATGGTTATTTAAAACACAAATTTTGTTGGGTTCTGCACGACTATACAAATTCATAACATCTTTTGCTGTTTTTGGGGTAGGTGGTATAAGTTTTTTAACATTGTTTTCCCAAAAATCCGTGCAATTTTTCAATATTATTTGCTCAAGTTCCGGGTCTCTTTTTATTTCATAAATCCTAAAATCTTGGCCAATTAATACCGGGACAACAACTTTTTCAACTTCTTGACCAGTTGAGTCAGAAAAAACCATGCTTTCATGAGCGCATTGTATTATGTAATGCACCGGAATATCATCTTGATCATCACCCCACTGATTTCTTAAAAATGCCGATGTTGTTTTTGCTTCAACTAAACATTTATTGGTTTCATCATAAGCATCAATATGACTTCCGATATTTGGGTACTTTTTCATTAAAAACAAATCGGTAGGACGTGTAATTTTAGCATTGGTTGATTCAACGTAAAGCTGCAAAACAAAAGGCTCTAAATGCTGGCCAAGTCTTGCTGCTAAATTAATATCCGCATTGTTTAGATCAGGAGACGTTTTGTCTAAATAAACATCTAATGCAGTTTTATATGGATGCATGTTTAGTAATGCCGCACTGTCTGTCGCGCATATAGCTTGTTTTCTATTTGCCAAATCAACATTTGAAAGTAAATTTGATTGGTTCATAAATTCCTCAAAAAATAGCCCCCTTTTGCAAGAGGGCGTTAATTGCTTCCTTATTATTTTACCATTCGCCCGGAGTAAAGCGAATTCATGAAAACATCACCAAAAAAACACATATGCAACCTATAAAAACAACCGCAAAAAATATTTGTGAAAAAATGTAAAATGCGTTTTTTATAATCTTTGATTTTTTCATACGATTAGATTGATACTTTTTCTTCGGAGCAATCCCGTGCATAATTGTCTTCATGTTATTTCTCCCTGGGTTACTTTGATATTTCATCAAGAATTCGTTCATGCAAAACCAAAAGCATGCTTTCATGAAAATTTTTTGCAGTCTTTTGAAAAAAATCAGCTTTTAACTGGTCGTAAAAAATTTCACTGTTTTCAAAATCAACATTTAAATACAAATTGTAAAAACGTTCCAAAGCGTTGTTTTTTGCGACAGCATCTGACGCTTCCAGCCAAAAATCAGGTTCATTAACGCAAATAGAATAAATAGCTTTTTTTAATAAATTTTTTGGCATTTCATTTAAAGAATTAACTTTTTTATATTCTTCAATTAAAGTTGGTAGCAATTCACAAAATTTTGGTGTTTTTGCGCTTAAGTTTTTCATTATTTGCATAATAAATTCTCCTTTAATTTAACTTGAAACATTTACGGATTAAATGTAACTTGTCACTTACTTAGTTACAATATAGTTTGTTGAGCCTGCTCTGTCAACTATTTAGTGACAAAAATTTAAATATAAATTTTTTTGTATAAAAAGGAGTCAAATGTGAGAAAAATGATTGGCGACAAAGACAAAATTCTTAAGCAAAGACAAAAAAGTTATGAATTATTAATTAATCATTTTGGAACACTTTCTAAAACTGCCGTTGCCTTGGGCACATCTAGGCAAAACGTAGCGAGATGGGAAAAAAACGGTATACCGATTTGGTGGGTAAAAAAAATATACAAATTAACTAATTACGAACTTACTGTAGAAGATTTAAGGGCAGATGTTGCGGATTTGTTATCTTAAAAATGAAAAAGGGAGGTGACAATTTTTCACCCCCCTTTAAAAAGTTAAGGGCTGTTTTCTAAGCAAGGAGTCCACTTAGAACTCTTAACTTTACTTTTACACCTGATCATCTTAAAGTAATTTTTGCAAAACCTAAAAGGAAGCATGGTAGATACGAGCCTTTTATCGCTATAAATGAGTAAAATTAGTAAGTATAAACGCCTGGTCAAAAGGATCAGATGGCCAATTGTAAATTACTGTTAACTAATTTTAATTTCATTTTAAGCATCGATGCTTAGCGCTAAAGGAACAATAGCTTTAACACTAAAAATCTAAAGGTAAAACAAATGATTCAATACGACAAAATCATAAGTTTTATTAATCACCTTTTAGAGATTTAACTCAACTTTATCAAACATTAAGGGATCAAATGTGTTAGACATTATTAACGCCACATCTCAATCAGTCAACCCATATTTTAATGTTTTGCATAAAATATGGACGTTCGGTATTAGTAATTCTGCCAAAATAATTTATTTTTATTTATGTTCTAAGCCACAGGCATGGTTTTTTAGTCCTTCATTAATTTCCTATCAGGTTAACTTAAGTCGTAGAAAAACGTATGCTGCGTTTAATGAATTAATATCTGTGGGGGTTATAAATCGAAAAACGGTAAGAAACAGGGATGGAACATTTGACCATACATTATATTCTTTTAACAAATCAGGTTTAATTCAATCATTGTCTAATTTATGTTCAAACCCAGATAACCATTCCAAAATCAAACCCAAACCAAAACAAGAGTCTGAAGCAACTAATGAGGATTTACCGGGCCTCTATCCACGTTACCAGTTTGATCACATATATATATTATTTAATATTAATATTATAAATATATTAATATATATTATACCGTATTTTTGTACACAAAACGTCATGCATGTGGATAACTTAGAAGAATGTGCGCGATTTATGTACTGCATGGATGATGTTGAATATGAATCTGAAACAGAAGAAATTGAAACAATTGGTAAACAAGCCGATTCTTGTGGTAACTCAATGGAGGTTTTTGAAGAGTTATGGAAGATTTATCCATACAAAGCGGCCAAATCATATGCATTTAAACAGTTTTTGAAGCTCAGCCGCAAACTTTACACTGTTTGTACAGACGCAATACGTGAACAGGTTGCACAGTATGAGCACAAAAAGAAGCTTGGACTATGGGTGCCAAAATGGAAGTTTCTTGGAAATTGGCTAAAAAAGAAATGTTGGCTGGAAAAAGTTAAAACATACGAAGAGCTTTTGGCATTTAAACGAGATTTAAAAGGCCGTGGCGCGTTTTTTAACACAGAGCAAATACGTTCGGTCAACAAAATGCCGTTCTACGACCAGATGCCTTTATACGACGATTTGCCAAAGACGCAAATGCCCGACGTGTTGAGGCTTTGGGCAAAAGGAAAAGTTGGGGTAGACGCCCTAAAACAATTTTGCGTAAATTTGTCGTAACGATTGTGTGGCTTGTCGCCTGAGATTCGCAAAACGTTGTGTTTTTAAAATTTCTAACGTCGATTCTCGCGCTCTATTGACACAATGTCAGCAACTTGTATATTGATTTAATCAAACAAAGGAGCTTACCATGGCAGCACCCAACACGACTGATTTGAGCAAAGCTGAAAATTATAAAAAATCTATGAAAAAGCCTCAGGCTCATTCACCAATTCCCCGGGAAACTGGTCAACCAAAATCTCATTACAGCTTCCAAAAAGGCGAAGTTCATCAGGTGCGTCACAAAATTGATGGCAAACCTTATGGCAAAGAAGTCCAGGTTAAATCGAATGGCGGCAAAGGTTTTGGCGAAAAGAAAGGCCAATAATCTTTAAAAAATTTTCGGTATGTTGAAAAACGGCGTTTTTTTGACATACCGTTTTTTTATATTGGCAAATCTGCCAAACATACTTTTTTTATACAAAAACATTTCGGGCATTTAAATATTGCAAAAAACGATTTGCAATAATTTTCATTATAATTATACAAAGACACTGGCGGCGTTTCTTTGATTATTGTTGAGAAAACCATATTTCCATTGCCGCATGGCACCTGCAGTCGGTTTAAAAGCTCTACATACCTATCTATGTTATCTCTAACGTGTTTAGTAAATTCGGCTGTGTCGTTTCCAAATTTCATTTCAGATCTCTTGTTAATTTGCGGGGCAAGATAATAACATTGTGTATTTTCCAAGCACATAAATTTTTTATTTATTTTGTAACTAAGTATTTGACAGGCGCTAATATAATGATATTATTAATTGGTGTTTAATTAAGGAGTAAACATTATGTTAGATTCAACTAGCTTTTATGAAACATTACACGAACTGCAATTTAGAAGGGCTGAAAAAAACATTTTAGATGAATTGCATTTATATGCGCCTTGCGAATTGCAAGACTGGGTAGATTTTTTTGAAGCAGAGCATGACATGAAATCTTTGTACAAAGCTAATGTAATAAAAGACTATTTGAAAAAAACAAAATATTACGATTTATCTGAACTTTCATGAATGAAAACATTACTAAAAATGTTTTTTTAGAAGAAATACAAAGTGTTTTTGAAAACGTGTTAAAAGAATGTTTTGAAAATTTTAAAGGTATACATTTTTTAAATACGTTTTCTGAACCATACGAAACTTTTTATTACGATTTGCAAGATTTTATTATAGACAATAATTTCACTGAAAACTTAGACAATTTGACATTGATTCTTATATATTGCAGTTTCATTTTAAACCCATCGAATAGTTTAATGTATTTTGAAGCAAAAAAACGGCTAATGGTCGAGTTAAATAAAATACAATTTGGATCGTTTGTTGAGCAGATTGTTTTGCAATATTTGGCTAACAATGAAAACCGTAACTGCAATAATGATGTAATGCCTTCAATAATTTATTGACTATGCATACAATTGGTTATATGTTGTTTTGGTCTTTGCCATTAAGCAAAGATTAACTTTACTTTTAATCAATTAAGGAGTCAAAAAATGGCCAAACTTACTACCGCACAAAAAAAGAAAATGCCAGCAAAAGATTACGGAATGCCTAAAGAAAAAAAATATCCAATTAACGATAAAAAGCATGCAGCAAATGCCAAAGCTCGCGCAACCCAAATGGTTAAAAAGGGTAAGCTAACTAAAGCTGAAAAAGAAAAAATTGATGAAAAAGCAAACAAAATGTTAGCAAAAAAGAAAAAATAGCATGCATGGAAAGCCACATTCATCACACTTTTATGAAACATTTAGAGCTTATTGTGATGTTTGTGGCAATCCCGTAAAACTTATTTTGCACCCAGATTGCCCAATTGAAGTTGCAGTTTCAATGTATTTAATCATTCATTATCCAGATTGTGTTGAAATCCTGGCGCAAAAAACCAAAGAACCTGTTAATATTATGTACAAACCAACTTTAAGTTTTTTGAGGTAAAAATGAACACAACTCCTGTAAGAAAACCTGATGGTAAATTTGTTGAAGGCATAAGCGGAAATCCTAATGGAAGAGCCAAAAACACAGTAAGCAAAATTGTGCGTACTTACAATCCGCAATTTAAATTAGAAGATTTAAATTTCGATCCAGTAGACGAAATGGTAAAGATTTTTAGAAGTTTGGACACGGATTCTTATGAAAGCACTTGTGTGAAGGTTGATATATGCAAACATTTGCTTCAATACATAGCTCCTAAACTTAGATCGGTTGAATATTCAGGAAATATTAATGTTTCTCATGAGCAAGCATTAAAAGCTTTGATGGTTGATGTAATAACGGATAAAGAAGCAGCTCAAACGGCTGATATAATAGAGCTTAAAAGTGCTACGTAGCATTTAAATTTTAACAAGCTAATGCAAAAGTAATACCTTTATGACATTATGTATGCATGATATATTTTATGAATAATTTGCCCTAAAGGAAACTTTCATGCCAGACCAAAATGGTTATTCAAGCGTACTAAGTTCTTACCCGACAATGGAGGAGTTATTTGAAGATCAGGGTACTTTTGTTAATAAGTGCGTTAAGCTTATTGCTAGCTGGTATGATTATTTTGCCGATAATAATCGCCAAGCCAGAGACGATATCTATTTTTTGCACGTTGATCAATGGTCCAACCAAGACAGGGCATCTAGAACATTAGGAAGAAAACCGGTTCTAACCTTTAATTATTTGCGCCCCATGCTTATGCAAATGCTTGGAGAAGAAAGAACACAACAACCTGACATAATTACATCTCCAAAAGAGCCAAACGTAAAAACAGAAATTGTAAAATTAACTAAATCATTAATTGAATCTCAGTTTGAAATTAACAAGCATGACATTAAGTTTCAGGAATGTTTTAAATATATGCTATCAGCAGGGTTTGCGTCAGTTTTTCATGACATTGAATATTTAAATCCAAAATCAATGAAAAAATATGTAAAAATGACAACAATGGATAACATAACAACATGTTTTTTTGACCCAAATGCAAAAGAAAAAACCAAAAAAGATGGTCGTTTTTGCGGCATGATGATTGATTTGCCACGAGAAGAATATAAGTTGCGTTACCCCAACGCAGTTTTAGATCAATCTTTCCCAACATTTAGAAATGACCCACTTTATTACAATTATTGGTATTCAAAAGATTATGTTCGTATTGCTCAAATGTGGATTAAGTTAGAGTACATGGAAACTATTGTTAGGTTAAGCGACGGTAGAGACATGACAAAACAGGAAGCTTTAAAAGAAATTAAAAAGCAACAAGAACAATTAAAGCGTTTTAAAAAACTTATGAGCTCTGGCGTTATGCCATATTCACAATTGCCAGATCCTTTAGAAATTATTGAAGAAAAAGAAGACATTTGCTTTAAACAATTTAAAGTTAGAATGAGTTACCAAGAAATATTAGAAATACAAGAATGGCCGAGTGATAAATTACCTGGAGTTTTTGCTGACTGTGACAGTATTGTTATAGACGGCAGACAAATGACAATGTCATGGTTTAGGGCTGCTCAAGATGCACAACGATATTATAATTATCTAAAATCAGAAAGCGCTGAATCTATTTTAAATGGTCATCATTTAAATTGGCTTGGAACTCCTGAAAACGTAAAAGGCAATTTAATTGATTACTGGAAAAACCCACAACAATCTAAAACGATTTTGTTGGCAGAATATGATTCAAAAGGGAATTTACCCCAACCGGTTCCTCCTGCACAAATTTCGCCTGCTTTAGAAAGTCAAGCTGTGCAAACTAGAGATGACATAATGAACACTATTGGTAGATACGAAGCTACCATGGGTAAACAAGGTAACGAAAAAAGCGGCGCTGCTATAGAAAAAAGGGCTTTAAATAGTTCGTTATCTTCTTTTGTGCCATTCGACAACTTAAAACAAGTAATTCAAGAATCGGCCGAAATAATTTTAGATTTATTACCTGCAATATATGAAAATGAAGAAACAGTTTTAATAAAAGCACAATCTGGAGAACGTGATTTTATAAAAGTTAATCAAACTATAGGTGATTTAAAAGTAAATGACATTTCTGAAATTACAAAAGTTGAAGTTAAAATAAATGTTGGCGCTTCTCAAGTAGTTCAAAAAATGGCCAACTTTGATATGTTTTTACAATTAATGCAGCTTAACCCACAGCTTAGCACTGTGCTTTTAGATTTGGCAGCTGAAAATCTTGATTTAGACAACATTAATCAAGTCGTTACCCGCATCAAAGAAAACATTATTCCTCCGCAAGTTTTGGCTAAAGAAGAAGGTCGCCCGTTGCCACAACCAAGTCCTGAACAAATGCAACAACAAAAAATGATGCAAGCAGCACAGCAAGCTGCCATGATGGCTCCTATACAAGAAGCTCAAATCAAAGCATCCAAGCTTAAAATAGACGAACAAAAAATAGTTCAAGACGAAAAACGTTTAGAGCTTGATAAAATAAAGCTTATGCAAGATAGGCAAGAAGCAATGATGAAAGCTGAAATAGACAAAGAAAAAATGAAAACAGAGCTTCAAAAAGCTAGATTAGATGCACATGTTGCGCTCAATAAAGGAAAAGACCCTTTTCTTAATTAAATTTTTTATTTGCTATCAAAAATTTGGTAGATAAAAAAGGCAGCAAATTTTACTTTGTTAATTACCTATTTAATTTTTAGTATTAAATTGACATTTAAAGACAAATAATATACAAATACTATGTACGTTTGTAATTGCCTAATATGCGGGCCAAGCATAGGCGCTGAATATGCAAGCATGTATGCATAGGTGAGATGTGGAAGACACAAAGCAATTAACTGAAACCGCGCAGCCCGAACAGGTGGCTGTAGAAAATACACCGAGCAATGTAGCTGAAAGTACTGAGTCGAATGTTTCTACGGAAACAGTAGAGCAGGAAGGTAAAAGCTCCTTGCCAGCAAGTGCGGCAAAAAGGATTGCTAGTCTTACGCGACGCTATAAAGAGGAACGTGAAAAGCGCGAACTCGCCGAAAAAGCAATTCAAGCCAACTATGCTCAGGGGCAAACAGCAAATATTGGCGGGAACGCAAATTTAGCAGACCTTAAAAAGCCAGACCGTAATGATTATGCAGATCCTTATGAGTATGCTGAGGCGCTTGTAAAGTTTAATGAAGATAGAGCGCAAGCTCAAAAGTTAAACATAGAGCGTCAAATACAATTAGCTAATATGGCTAATTTTCAGAAAACTCTAACCGAATCACATGCCCAAAGAGCCTTGGAATTTTCTAAGCAGTTTCCGGATTATAATGATTCGCTGAAAAATTTAGATATTTCGAACGACCATGTGGTGGCCATACAAACGTCACCAAAAAGTGCTGAAATAGCTTATTATTTAGCAAAAAATCCGGATGAGGCTTTAGAATTTTCATTAATGAACCCAATAGAGGCGTTGATACAAGTGGGAAGATACACAGAAAAGTTTGCCAAAAACTCTAGTGTTAAACCTTCTAGTACTAAACCAATGACTCCATTGAGCTCTAATACCGCTTCTGTTCAAACTAATTCCAAAAATAGTATTGCTGCTTTAAGGCAAAAATACTGGAACAAACGCTCATAGCATAAAAGCTCGTTGCTCTATATCTAGGAGCAACTTGGATGGCAAATTCATTTATTACAAATAATGATATTGCGGAGCATATGCTTGCGCATTTTATCAACTCTTGTCAGTTTGTTCGTCTTGCAAATCGTTATTATCAAGATGAATTTCGTTCGGTAAATGGTTTTGAACGTGGCAACACGATTCGAATCTTACGTCCTACTTATTTTGTGCCTCGTCAAGGCGTAACAATGAGTATTAGCGACGTTCAAGAACGTGAAACATACTTGAGTCTTGATTATCAAGATGGTCAGGATATTGCACTCACCAGTTTGCAAATGACCACCAGCATTGACGATTTAAGCCAGCGTATTTTGCGTCCAATTGCTATTGGTCTTGCCAACTTAGTGGATGTTCGTATTGCGACCGAATGCAACCTTCGCGTTTACAACAAATTTGGCACGTCAGGCGCAGCGTTAAATTCATTTGCTTCTTTCAATAACATGAAGAATCAACTGTTCAAACGTGGCGTAGTCGGCGATTACGAAGCAATTCTTAATCCAAACGATGCAACTTTGCTTCAAAACTCGTTACAAAATGCTTTCAATACTACATTAAACGAAGAAATTTCCATTTTTGGACGTATTGGCGAGCTGTCTAATGTTGGCGTTTATCAAGGTCAAAACGTTCAATCATTTACAAATAACACAGCTGGTGGTACACCATTAGTCAACGGCGCTAACCAAACCGGATCTGTGCTTGTTACCGATGGTTGGACTCCAGGTACTACCTTAAATCAAGGTATGGTAATTTATATTTCAAACGGCACACGTGTAGCATCTGTTAACCCTGTTTCACGTATTTCTTTAGGTGGAGCAACGGACGATTTACAACGATTTGTTGTAACTGAAACAGTAACCGATGATGGCGCTGGCAACATCGATATTCCAATCGATCCGCCAATTACCTTAACCGGTCCATACCAAACTGTAACAGCATCTCCAGACAATAATGCTGCAATTACGATTGTTGGTGGCTCGGCAACGACATACTACAACAACTACATGTTTACTAAAGAAGCATTGTCAGTTGCAGTAGTGCCTTTAATCACTCCTCCGGGAGCGGTTAATGCAGTTGTAATGACCGATCCAGATACCGGCATCAGCATGCGTGTAATTGATGCATATGATGTTGTGAATGACCGCGCAATTAAACGGGTTGATTTGCTATATGGCATTCAAATTTTCCCGCAATATGCAGTTGGTTATATCAGCAGTGGTACTGCATAATAAGGGCTGTTTGGGAGGAGATTTTCTCCTCCCATCCTTACCTTACTGGAGGCAATGTGTCTAAAACTGTGGTTTATTTTCCAATGAATAATGAAGAAGGGTATGTTTCTGAAAGTGTTCCAGTTACTGAATTAGAAGGATATTTGCAATGTGGTTGGTTTGAAAGCCCAGCAAATTTTTTAATAGAAGATATTTCAAATGAACCTCCAAAACCTTTAAAATTGCATGATATGGAAGATGCAAGAGAAAATGCTCCAATTATGCAAGAAAACATAAATGAACACATTGTTGAGGATATAAGCAAAGAAATTTTGGTTAAAAAAAGAGGAAGACCTAAAAAGTCTTAAAAGGTCTTAATTATTTTTAAGACTCGTTATTTAAGGGGTATAAAATGCCTACTGCAGCACAATTAATTGAAATGGCGGCTCATACGGCACGTTTAATACCCGAAGAGCAAAGCATTGAACCATATTTAAGTTCGCGCGGGTTAGAAATATTTAATAATATTATTGGCGAAATGGGTGGCGCACACGTTACCATCCCCTATCAAAGTGTTGTTGAATTTAATCTTGTTCCAGGGCAACAAACATATTCAATTGGACCGGATGTTTCTTATGATGTAAATACACAGCAAATCATAGGAATATTAGATTGTTATGTAACAAATAATCAAGTTCGTTATCCTTTAGTACCTATTGATGAAAAAATGTACCGAAACATTGTATACCCGTTATCTCAAGGTATACCTGCTATGTTTTTGTTGCGTAACTTTAACACTTATTCAGAAATATTTTTTCAACCAGTTCCAGCTAATATTTTTGCTGCAACTTTAATATGCAAACAAAGACTTACTCAAGTAAGTTTTAACACAGATTTAACTCAAATACCTCCGCAATGGATTTTAGCATTGAAGTTTATGATTGCTCGCGACTTTATGTATTATTATGGGTTACCTGTTGATCCATCATTTATAGCTCGCGTTGAAAAGCTTTATGCAAATCTAATGGCTGAAAACGTTGTAGATGTAACAGTAGAAAAAACCGAACTTATTAGCAGAAACCGTTTTTACTATCCTTATATTTTGGGATTTTTCTAATGAGTATGGGGTTTAAAATTGTTCCATTTCA
>RXJZ01000281.1:1812-2880 GCA_003963025.1 Flavobacteriaceae bacterium | reverse complement strand
ATTTGTTCGATATTTTGGATAGTTGAAGTTCCTTTTGCTGTTAAAGCGGCAATTAATAAGGAAATTCCGGCTCTAATATCTGGAGAACTCATGGTTGTTGCTTTTAATTGCGATTGGAAGTTATGTCCCATAACCACAGCTCTGTGCGGATCACATAACATGATTTTTGCTCCCATATCAATTAATTTATCCACGAAGAACAAACGGCTTTCAAACATTTTTTGGTGAATTAACACATCGCCTTTAGCTTGTGTACAAACCACTAAAACGATACTTAATAAGTCAGGTGTAAATCCTGGCCATGGTGCATCAGAAACGGTTAAGATAGAACCGTCGATATCGGTTTTGATTTCGTAACCATCTTTGTGAGCAGGAATGTAGATATCATCTCCTTTTCTTTCAAGTGTAATTCCTAATTTTCTAAATACGTTTGGAATTTGTCCTAAGTTATCCCAACTCACATTTTTGATTGTAATTTCACTTCTTGTCATAGCTGCAAGACCAATCCAAGAACCAATTTCAATCATATCAGGTAAAATTCTGTGTTCGCACCCCCCTAAACTTTCAACACCTTCAATCGTTAATAAGTTAGACCCTACACCAGAAATTTTAGCTCCCATTGAGTTTAACATTTTACACAATTGTTGCAAGTAAGGTTCACAAGCTGCGTTATAAATCGTTGTTGTTCCTTCCGCTAAAACCGCAGCCATCACAATATTAGCCGTTCCGGTTACCGAAGCTTCATCTAACAACATGTAAGAACCTTGTAATCTTCCGTCAATTTCCACTCCGTAGAAATGGTCTTCTCTTTCGTATCTGAATTTAGCTCCAAGATTAATAAATCCTTCAAAGTGTGTATCTAAACGACGACGCCCAATTTTATCACCTCCTGGTTTTGGAATATATCCACAACCAAAACGTGCTAATAAAGGACCAACAATCATAATAGAACCTCTTAAACTTCCTCCTTCTTTTTTGAATGCTTCTGTTTTTAAGTAATTAACATTTACCTCATCAGCTTGAAACGTGTAATCGCCAGGTCCATTTTTTTGGATTTTAACACCTAAA
>RXJZ01000281.1:0-1762 GCA_003963025.1 Flavobacteriaceae bacterium | reverse complement strand
AATATTCGTTACTCTTACTTTTTCAGAAGTTAACAAAACAGGACATAACACTTGTAGCGCCTCATTTTTAGCGCCTTGAGGTGTAATTTCTCCTTTTAATGCTTTTCCTCCTTCAATTTTAAATGTTCCCATGCAACTGCCTATTTTTTAAATGTATTTTTATTTTGATTATTTTTATTCATGTGCCCTTTGTTGTTATTGTTTTTCTTAACAATACCAGGTTTATTAGAACTAAATTGGGTTTTATTGGATACTTTCTTGTTCACTTTCATTAAATCGTGAGTGTTTGAAAGCTCTTCGTTTGATTTGGAAAGATTTAATTTTCCTCCTGAAAGTTCTAATAAGTGTTCAAAAATTACTTCATCGGTTACCGTGTCCTTGTTCCAACTCAAGTAACATTTTTTCATATGATTCGCAATAACTAAAACTAAAGCATTTTTTAATTCGCTTTCTTCCCAACTGTTAGCTACATCAATCATGTATTTGATGTTATTTCCATAAAAACGATATTTAGGAAAATTTTGAGGATATTTTAAACGTTCTGGTTTTTGCGTTAAAATATCTTTTGATGGAATTGGATAAGGAGAATCAACATCCAATTTAAAATCAGACATAATAAACAACTGATCCCACAATTTATGTTGAAAATCTAATACATCTCTCAAATGCGGATTCAACGAACCCATCACAGAAATGATATATTTAGCTGCTTTGTTTCGCTCTTCACGATCTTCAATAGCAGTAGCTTGATCGATTAATTTCTGCAAATGTCTTCCATACTCAGGAATAATCAAATGCGGACGTTGCGAATTATATTCTAAATTACTTACTTGTTCTTGCATGTTTGTTTTATAATGAAATGATACCTTCTATATCAGATACTTCAATGTATTTATCAATTACACTTTGAGGGTTAGGCATATTTACGCTTACCGATACACTTGTAAATTTACCTGTTTTTGATTGTTGCGTAGTAATAACAGCTCCCATGTTATTAAAAGCTGCTTCTACTTTTGCAATACTATGAACATTAGAAGGCATGATAAATTTATATAAATACTCTGAAGGCCAAAGCGTTGAATTTGTTAATTCTTCTTTTAATCTAATATAAAAATCTTCTGTTTTCTTATCCATCATCATTTCTTATTTGAATTAGCAAATATACTTTTTTATGTTCAGAATTGTAATGTAGTAACTTATAAATTTTAAAGTTGATTAGATTTTTAAAAAAACTTACTTTTGCGCCTTAGTATTTTTAAGATGAATAAAGAAATTGTGGTTTTAATTGGTGGACCAAGCTCTGGAAAAACCACCTTAATAGAAGCATTGAAAGAAAAAGGACACACTTGTTATCCTGAGATTTCGCGCGAAGTTATTCGTGAAGCTCAAGAACAAGGAATCGAGCAATTGTTTCTAGAAAAACCCCTTTTGTTTAGCGAATTACTTTTGGAAGGCAGAAAAAGACAATTCAAAGAAGCCATAAACGAAGAAGCCAATATTGTTTTTTTAGACCGAGGCATTCCAGATGTTTTGGCGTATATGCATTACATTGGCGATTCGTATCCTGCATTTTTCGATAAAGCCTGTCAAGACCACAAATATACCGCAATTTTTGTTTTACCGCCTTGGGAAGAAATTTATGTAAGTGATGCCGAACGCTACGAAAACTACGAGCAAGCCGTTTTAATTCACGAACATTTAATGGAAACTTACAAGAAATACGGCTATTCGATTACAGAAGTTCCAAAAGATACGGTTGAAA
>RXJZ01000262.1 GCA_003963025.1 Flavobacteriaceae bacterium | reverse complement strand
AAAATAAGTTCTTGATTTTTGTAGTTTACTTTTACTTTTCCTTCGTAGCAAGTTACTTCAAAGGTGTTATCTTTTGAATTTACATTGAATTGTGTTCCTAAAACGGTTACTTTTCCTAAATTCGTATTGACTTCAAATGTTTTTCCTTTTGCAACTTTAAAATAAGCTTCTCCTTTTAAGTCAATTGTTCTATTGTTTTTCCAGAAGAAAGTTTTGTATTCAATATATGAATTTTTATTCACTATAACTTCTGAATTATCTGGTAAACTTACAGATTGTATAAGTTCAGTACCATAATATTTTTCTTTAAAATTATTAACAATAAAAAAACTTAATCCCAAAGTAATAACTAACACAGCAGCAATCCGAACAAACCAATTTTGTTGAAGTTTCACAACTTTTGTTGCTTTTTTAGTAGCAACAACGTTACTTAACATTTTATCTTGGTCAAATGTAGGTGTTTTTAAGCGAGCTGAATTTTCTTTGATTTTTTCATACAAAGCAAAGTCCGGATTCTGTTTAAATTCGGCTAATTCTTCAGCAGTAAGTTCGTTATTGAGCCATTTGGCTAGTTTGTAATCTTCGTCCATAATTTTCGTATTACAATAATGTAACAAGTATATTGTTATTTACCCTACTTAAAATTTTCTATTTCTTTTTTTAGTTCAATTAAAGCTAGGTGAATACGCTTTTCAACCGCTTTTACACTAATGTTTAATTCGGAGGCAATTTCGGCATATTTTTTACCGTCAATTCGATGCATTAAAAAAGCTATTCTTTGCGTTTCGTTTATATTATTAATTGCTTTTAATAGTTTAGATTCAAATTGTTCTTGCTCTAATATATGTTCTGGGTTTTCGTTGGTTCTATCGATTAAAGTATTGTTCTTTTCATAGGTAAGAACTACTTTATTATGTGCAATTGCATTTAAGGAATTGTTAGTTGCAATCGTATAAATGTAAGATTTAGCTTTTTCAATTGGGACATCTTTACAATTTTGCCACAGTTTTATAAAAGCTTCTTGTGTTGCATCTTCTGCCTGTTCAGTATTACCAAATTTGTAGTAAAGATAATTTCGTAAACCTTTTGCATGGGTTTTGAAAAAAGTTGAAAAAATATTTTCTTGGCAAATTGTATTATTTTCAGACATCTTTGAATGAATTGCTAAAAATTAATTAAACCTTAGGGAGGGTTTTGTAAAAATGAATTTTTATATAGTTGAAACAAATATAAACATTTTTGATTTTAATTATTTTTTTAAAAATTAGGTAGGGTAAAATTAATTTGAATTGTTTAACTAATATAAATCCAAAAAATAATAATCATGAAACTAAAACATTTTTTAAATTTAAGTTTAGTAGGTTTGCTTTTAATGTCATGCCAAAGTGAAGAAAATGAAATCATTCAAGATACTAGTCAAAATCTATCAAAATCTTCACCATTAACAAATTTAATCTCTAGGGTTTCTCAAAATCCTACATCAACTGATAATGTGTTAGACAATTCAAGTTGTTTTAGCGTTGTACTCCCAGTAACTGTTATTGTTAATGGACAAAATATTGTAGTTTCAAATCAAGCAGATTATCAAACAGTTCAAGATGCAATTGATGCATTTTCAAACGATGATGATATTGTAAATTTTGTCTATCCAATCACGGTTCAATTTCAAAATTTTACCACACTTGTAGTACAAAATTCAGATGTTTTAGATGATATTATGGATGATTGTGGTGAAGATGATGGTTTTGATGAAATAGAATGTATTAATTTCAATTTTCCAATTGTGGTTAATGTTTATAACGCAAATAATCAATTAGCTGAAACAATTTCTATTGCAAATAATGTACAACTATATAATTTTTTAGAGTCGCTAGAGGATAATGAGTATATAGCGATTCAATATCCAATTTCAGTAACTAATTCAAATAATCAAACCATTGTGATATCTAATAATGACCAATTTGAAGATGTTATTGAGGATGCCATAGATGATTGTGATGATGATTCTCAATCTCCGGGAGGTAACGGTAATTTATCAGCAATCTTAACAGATGGAATTTGGTACGTGTCTTATTTTTATGATGATACAAATCAAACTTCAATGTATGCTGGATATACATTTACCTTCAATAGTAATGGAACTTCCCAAGCAATGTCAAATGGTAATTTTTTGAATGGATCTTGGTCAAACTATATGGATGGAACTGAAGAAAAATTAGAATTGGATTATGATGGCTCTATTTTAGATGAATTAGAAGATGATTGGGAAGTTATTGAATATTCATCAACACAGATTCGCTTAAAAGATGTAAGTGGAGGTAATGGCGGAACAGACTATTTATATCTATCGAAAAATTAAAAAAAACTAAATTATAAATAACTATAAAATTAAATTTTAATACTATGAGAAAATTAGCTTTAATCCCTATGTTGTCATTAATTTTCATGTTAAATGTAGCTTCAATGTGCTCTAACGATGATAATTCAAATTCCACAACGGATCCTACTCCAGTAGTAAATACCGTAAATCAAGGTACTTGGCGTATTACATTTTATGAAGATTCAGGTGTAAATGAAACTACAAATTATTCTAATTACATTTTTACATTTGGTCCTAATAATGTTTTAACTGCTGCTAATACCAATACATTTACTGGTTCTTGGTCTGTAACTTCTGATGATAGTGATGATGATAGCCCAAGTAACGATTTAGATTTTAATATATTCTTTACAGCTCCAGCACCTGCATCTTTTGTTGATGATTTGTCTGATGATTGGGATATTTTAAGTTATAGCGCTACTAAAATTGAGTTAGTAGATGTTAGTGGAGGTAATGGTGGTACAGATTACTTAACATTTGAAAAAAATTAAGAATATATTCTTTTTGTCCTAATAAAAACCAGCTTTTACGGCTGGTTTTTTTATTTAAAACAAACCCATTTTCTCACTTTGCAACTTTATAACTTTATCTTATCTTTGCACTTCATTAAACAAAAACAGAATCATGTTTGATAATTTAAGCGATAAGTTAGATAAAGCGTTTCATATATTAAAAGGACACGGTAAAATTACCGATGTTAACGTTGCCGATACTCTAAAAGAAGTTCGTAGAGCTTTATTAGATGCCGACGTAAATTTTAAAATTGCAAAAGATTTTACCACAAGAGTAAAAGAAAAAGCAATAGGTGAAAACGTATTAACTACATTACAACCAGGACAATTAATGGTTAAAATCGTTAAAGACGAGTTGACCGAATTAATGGGTGGTGATGCCGCTGGAATTAATCTTTCTGGAAATCCTTCTGTGATTTTAATGTCGGGTTTACAAGGTTCTGGTAAAACTACTTTTTCTGGAAAATTAGCGAACTTTCTAAAAACTAAAAAGAATAAAAAACCTTTATTGGTTGCTTGTGATATCTATCGTCCTGCGGCAATTAATCAGTTGCATGTAGTGGGTGGACAAATTGGTGTTGAAGTTTATTCAGAACCAGAAAATAAAAATCCAGTTGAAATTGCTCAAAACGCTATTAAACATGCCAAAGCGAATGGTTTCAACGTAGTCATTATCGATACCGCTGGTCGTTTGGCTGTGGATGAAGAAATGATGAACGAAATTGCAAATGTTCACAAAGCCATTCAACCACAAGAAACTTTATTTGTGGTAGATGCTATGACTGGACAAGATGCGGTAAACACTGCAAAAGCGTTCAACGACAGATTGAATTTTGACGGAGTTATCTTAACGAAGTTAGATGGTGATACGCGTGGTGGAGCTGCGATTTCGATTAAATCGGTAGTGAATAAACCAATTAAATTCATCGGTACTGGTGAAAAAATGGAAGCTATCGACGTGTTCTATCCAAATCGTATGGCGGACAGAATCTTGGGAATGGGAGACGTTGTTTCCTTAGTAGAACGAGCGCAAGAGCAATACGACGAGGAAGAAGCAAGAAAATTACAGAAGAAAATCGCTAAAAACGAATTTGGTTTTGACGATTTCTTAGCGCAAATTCAGCAAATCAAGAAAATGGGGAACATGAAAGACCTTGTTGGAATGATACCAGGTGCTGGAAAAGCGTTAAAAGATGTAGAAATTCAAGACGATGCTTTCAAACATATTGAAGCTATCATTCATTCAATGACTCCGGCAGAAAGAAGTAAGCCGTCAATTATCGATGTAAAACGTAAAACTAGAATTGCTAAAGGTTCGGGTCGAAAAATTGAAGAGGTGAACCAATTGATGAAGCAATTTGACCAAATGAGCAAAATGATGAAAATGATGCAAGGTGGCGCAGGTAAAAACCTGATGAAAGCCATGGGCGGAATGAAAGGCATGAGATAATAAGAAGAGGCGCGATTTATCGCGTCTTTTTTATAGCATAAAAAACACAACTAACAACACAACAAAATGCAATTATTAGACGGAAAAAAAGTATCGGAAGATATTAAAAATGAGATTGCGGCTGAGGTAGCGCAAATGAAAGCCAAAGGGGAAAAAGTACCTCATTTAGCAGCTATTATCGTTGGGAATGACGGAGCGAGTTTAACCTACGTAGGAAGTAAAGTAAAATCGTGCGAGCGAGTTGGATTTGAATCGACTTTAATTAAAATGCCAAGTACCACTTCTGAAACAGAGCTTTTGAAAAAAATCAAAGAATTGAATGAGAATGATGATATTGATGGATTCATTGTTCAGTTGCCTTTGCCAAAACAAATCGACACCCAAAAAATCATTGAAGCGATTGATCCAAGTAAAGATGTAGATGGTTTCCATCCTGAAAACTTTGGAAAAATGGCATTAGATATGTCTACTTTTATTCCAGCTACACCTTTTGGAATTTTAGAATTATTAGAGCGTTATAATGTGCCAACTGATGGAAAACACACTGTGGTTATTGGAAGAAGTCACATCGTAGGTCGTCCTATGGGAATTTTAATGGGAAGAAAAGGTTTTCCTGGAAATTCAACCGTAACGGTTACGCACAGTCATTCTAAAAATATTAACCAAATTACCTCTCAAGCGGATATTATTATTTCTGCATTAGGAGTTCCAAATTTCTTAAAAGCAGAAATGGTAAAAGACGATGTAGTAGTTATTGACGTAGGAATCACAAGAGTGGAAGACGAAACTACTGAAAAAGGATACAGAATTGTAGGAGATGTAGATTACGAAAACGTTTCTAAAAAAGCTTCTTTTATAACGCCAGTTCCAGGTGGAGTAGGACCAATGACCATTGCAATGTTGTTGAAAAATACATTATTAGCAAGAGAGCAGAAGAGAAATAGATAATTTTAAGATTAATTTTATTAAACCCAAATTCGAAAGAGTTTGGGTTTTTTTATTTAAAATTTTAACAAAATGTGCAGAAAAACTACAGCAATGTATTTAAAATAGTGATTTAAATTGCACTGTAAAATATTATAAACCTAATCGTTTTATTAATTGTAAGAGATTTTTTAACACACAGTCAGAAAACGAAAATCTTAAAATAGGTAAAAGAATGAAAATTAAATTAGTTATTAATCTAAACAACGTAAACTATTATTATTAAAAATATTCAGTAGCTACGAATTGCGAGATTTGTTCATTACTCAAAGAAAATAATGAAATAGTGATATTGCAAACACGAAAAAAATTGCAAAAGGGCGAAAACTAATCACACAAGTCCTAAATATAAATGGTGTATAATAATATTTAATTAAATGAAAAATTTATTCTTATCTTTAGCTTTTATGCTAATCGGATCATTTTCTTTTGCTTCTTCAAACAGTAATGTAAAAGAAACTAATTTATCAATTAACAGTGAAGAAGTTATAAAGTCTGTAGATTTTACAACTTTTAAAACTATGGTTGAAAACCATCAAATCAAAATTGTAAAAAAAGTTGATTTTATTTTTTATGATTCTTGTGGTGGTGTTTGGCATATCACAGGAGGTGATGGCTGGACAACAATGGAAATTATGACGTTCTTATGGGAATGGGATGGTGGATGTTAATATAGTGTTCATCCATTACTATAGAACTGCCTAAATTTAGGCAGTTCTTTAACTTAAAATTTAATATTATGAGATTTACTTTAAATATTGCCGTTATTTTTATTAGTTTAATATCTTTTGCTCAAAATGGAAATTATCGAATTAAATATTTATTAGACTTTCAAAAAGATTCATTAGATACACAAAGTGTTAATAGAGAAATTATGTACCTAGATATAATTAATAATGTATCAATTTTTCAATCTGAAAATTTATTTAAAAAAGATTCAATTTCTTCAACAGATAATCCTTATTCATTATTTGGTATACCAAAACCTGAATTCAAATACAAGATTGTTAAAGAAGACAATATTTATAACTATTTTGTTGATTATTCTCCATCGCACAGATTTTATGTTGAAAATATTGATAAAGTTGAATGGAATTTTATCAATGATACAATTAAAACTATTGAAAATTTTAAATGTAAATTAGCAAAAACTACTTTTAAAGGCAGGAATTATTCTGCTTGGTACTCAATTGAAATACCAATAAATTCAGGTCCATACAAATTTAATGGTTTACCTGGATTAGTTGTTGAATTATTTGATAGTAAAAAACATTATCATTTTCAATTGCTTTCTATGAAAGAAATGCAAAATATGAAAAATTATACAGAGAGAAAAAAATATACTAAAATATCAAAACAAGATTTGATACAACTACAAAATAATATAAAAATTAAACCTTCTATTATTTTATCTAATTCAAACCTTAATTTGCCAAAAGAAGGTATGGATAAATATAATAATAAGCATCGTGAATTAAATAAAAAATTTAACAACCCAATAGAACTAACTGACTAAATGAAAAAATTATTTTGGCTAATTATTTTCATAAATAATACTATTTATTCCCAAACTATAATAAAGGGTACTCTATCTGATAACAGCAAGAAAGCAATTTCAAATTCAAGTGTTTTACTACTTAAAAAAGGTACTGATGATGTTATTGCTTATGCTATTTCAGACAGCAAAGGTATTTATAGTATTGCTTTTTCATCATCATACAATGAAATTGACATTCAAGTAAGATGTATGGGCTATGAAACTATTACTGAAACTATTAAAAATAATTCTCAAACAAAAAATTTTATTTTAAATGAAAAATCATTTGAATTAAAAGAAATAATAGTAAAAACCTCACCAATTAGACAAAAAGGTGATACCATAAAATATTTTGTAAATTCATTTTCTAAAGAACAAGACAGAAGTATAGGAGATGTTTTAAAACGAATGCCCGGTATTGAAGTTTTGAGTGATGGTAAAATTCTATATCAAGGAAGACCAATTAATAAATATTACATTGAAGGATTAGACTTACTTGAAGGCAAATACAATTTAGCTAACGAAAACTTACCATTTAAAGAAGTTACACAAGTTCAAATTTTAGAAAATCATCAACCCATTAGAGCGTTAGATAGTTTAAAGTTTTCTGACCAAGCAGCTTTAAATATCAAACTTAAAAATGCTTATACTTTTACAGGACAAGCTCGTTTAGGTAGTGGTTTTAGTCCGTTACTTTGGGATGGTAATATAACACCAATGCTTTTTACAAAGAAAACGCAAATGCTAGCTACATACCAAGCTAATAACACTGGAGATAATGTTGCCTCTCAACTCAAAAAATTAACTGTTGAAGATTTAATCAATCAATTTGAAAACAATTCTGAAAAAACAGATTGGTTAAGCATTCAACAATTAACTAACCCAAATTTTTCTGAAAAAAGATGGTTAGATAATAATATTCATTTACTATCTGGAAATTATTTGCAAAAACTTAATAATAATTACGAACTGCGAGTAAATTTATCATACTTAAATGATTATCAACAACAAAGAGGTTATACTAATACAGAGTTTATTACACCTGTTAATACTATTGCTATATTAGAAGAAAAATATAATCAATTATTTTATAATTCATTACAAACAAATATTACTCTGCAAAAAAATGCTGATAAAAATTATTTCAAAAACAGCTTCGAGTTTCAAGGATTTTGGGATAGTCAAAGTGGTAATATTGTATTAAATAATGAACAAATAAAACAACAATTAAATAATGAGTTTTTTAGAATTTCAAATCAGTTAAAAAATATCTTTCCTTTGGGTAAACAAATGATAACTTTAAACTCTTATGTGTGTCTAAACAAAACACCACAAACATTAAATGTAAACCCTGGTCAATTTGAGTATATACTTAACAATAACCAACCATATGATGAAGTTACACAGCAAGTGGATTTAAATACTTTTTATACCAATAATTCTATCAGTTTTACAAAAGCAATGAAAAAATTTTCTGTAGAACCAAAAATTGGCTTTCAAATAGAAAATCAACAACTTAATAGTGAAATTCTAACTTCGGAAAACTTTAATTTAGGTAATGAATTTTCAAATAATTTAGATTGGTTTCGTTCTAAATTCTATTTAAATATCACAACTCAATATAAAAAAGATAAATGGCGATTTGAGTTAATAACACCAATTAATCATCATACCTTTCAAATCAAAGACAGCCCTTTGCAGTCATCAGAAAAACTCAATAAGGTAACTTTTGAGCCAAGATTATCCGCAATCTATGATGTAAATTCATTTTGGAAAATTAATTCTTCAATCAATTTCTCAAATCAATTTGGGACAATAAATCAAATACATTATGCTTATATTTTACAAAATTATAGAAATTTACAACGCATAAATGCACCATTACCTCAAAATTATAGTCAAAATTACTCTTTTGGTATTGCTTATCGTAATCCAATTAAAACGCTGTTTTGGAATATAATGTATGTAAATAGTAAAAGTGTAAATAATTTAATTTACCAAACACAAATTTTGTCAAATGGAGCTTCTGAATTACAAGCAGTCGAGCAATACAATAACAGAAATAATCACAACATTTCAACCAGAGCTAGTAAATATTTTAGTCAAATAAAATCTAATATTACATTAAATGCAACCTTTGGTCTTCAAGATTTCCAACAACTACTAAACAACAGTTTAACAGATATAAAAAATCAAAATTTAACCCTTGGGAATAAAATAGATATTGATATTACAGACAAAATAAATGTTGAATACCAAGCTAACTGGATATTTTCAAAAAATAAAACTCAAAACCAAACAAACCCAACAGTAATACAGCAAAGTCATATTTTAAATTTAAATATTTATCCAACTAAAAATCAATATTTTGCAATAAAATCAGAATATATTAATAACAATTTATTTACAGAAAGAACAGAAAATATATTCACAGATTTAATTTATAGATATACAATAACAAAAAATAAAATAGATTTTGAATTTCAATTACTAAATCTTTATAAAACAACAAATTATAGAACTATAAACATTAACGATTTTAGTTATGTTGAAACAAATTTTAATTTAAGACCTAGACAATTTTTGTTTAAAATTAGATTTACTTTATAATAAAATTTATAGTATTAAAAATAAATTTAATGATTTTTAATAATTGTAAAGTAAAGGCACGATTCCCATCGCATGGTAATTTTTAAAAAGTATAAAATGTCAGTAATATGTATATAAAGGTACATGAAAGGGTTTGTGCGTTGTTGTAAGGGGAATTATTATTTCAGCATAAGGAGTTCTAAATTTCTTAAAAGCCTCTTATATTACTCCAGTTCCAGGTGGAGTAGGACCAATGACCATTGCAATGTTGTTGAAAAATACTTTGTTAGCAAGAGAGCAGAAGAGAAATAGATAATTACAAGAATAAAAAATTGGAGGCCTGAAATTTTTCAGGCCTTTTTTTGTGAAAATTCTTATATTTGGTAATAGTAATTAGTTAATATGTAGAGTTAAAAAATTAAAGCTATTTAAATGACACAATTTATTTTTATCTTAATATTGTTTAATCTTCAAATTTTATTTGGACAAAATGTGAATATTCAAATTTCAGATTATTCTCTTAAACATAATGGAGTCGAATATTCAACATATCAATTTGTCAATTCAAGCTATAGTCTTTCAAGGCCAACTTTAATTATTTTGACAAATAAAGACTTGTTTTTAAATTTTTCAAATGAATTATCAAATCTTTACAAGTCTAAACAAGAATATACAGATGTTTGGATTTTAGGAATCACTAATTTTAATCAAAATGGGATAACATTTCAGGAGAAAGAAGTAATTAAAGTGTTTTTAAAACAAATAATGAAATATCGTTCTGATAACAATTTACCACTCTATACGTTAGAAAGTTTAGAAAGTGAAATTGTTATTTTAAAAAATAAAGATGAAATATGTAAGTACTTAACTTGTAGGAATTAATTTCGTTACAATCAATCAAACAAAAAAGCCATTTCAAATGAAATGGCTTTTCTTTTATCTCTTCTGATAATCCGAAGTAAAGAATAATTCTACTGTTGGATATTTCTGTTGTGTCATTTGGATAGAGAAATCACTATCGGCTAAGAATACCAATTGCCCGTATTTGTCATGACCTAAGAATTTTTGTTTTACACGTTTAAATTCGGCAAACTCGGTGTTTTTAGGATCTTGTGGTTTTACCCAACACGCTTTAAAGGCTGGGAACGTTTCATACGTACATTTTGCACCATATTCATGCTCTAAACGGTATTGGATAACTTCGTATTGAAGCGCACCAACCGTTCCAATTACTTTTCTTCCGTTCATTTCTAGAGTAAATAATTGGGCAACACCCTCGTCCATTAACTGGTCAATTCCTTTTTCTAATTGTTTCGATTTTAATGGGTCTGCATTATTAATGTATCTAAAATGCTCTGGTGAAAAACTTGGAATTCCTTGGAAGTTCATTTGTTCTCCTTCTGTTAATGTATCACCAATTTTAAAATTTCCAGTATCATGTAAACCTACAATATCGCCAGGATAGGAAATATCAACAATCTCTTTTTTCTCCGCAAAAAATGCATTCGGACTCGAGAATTTCATGTTTTTTCCGTGTCTTACATGTAAATAAGGTTTGTTTTTTTCAAATGTTCCCGATACAATTTTAACGAATGCTAAGCGGTCTCGGTGTTTTGGATCCATATTCGCGTGAATTTTGAATACAAATCCACTGAATTTAGTTTCATCAGGTTGTACTAATCTCGTGTCAGATTCTTTTGCTCTTGGTGTTGGTGCAATTTCGATAAAACAATCTAATAATTCACGAACTCCAAAATTATTCAAAGCCGAACCAAAAAATACGGGTTGTAAATCGCCTTCCAAATATTCTTCTCGGCTAAAAGGAGGATACACTTCATCGATTAACTCCAATTCTTCTCTTAATCGGTTTGCTGGTTTTTCACCAATAATTCCTTCTAATTCTGGACTATTGATATCGTTGAAAGCAATCGTTTCTTCAATATTTTTACGACTATCACCTTCAAAAAGGTTGATGTTCTTTTCCCAAATATTATAAATTCCTTGAAAATCGTATCCCATTCCAATAGGAAAACTCAATGGCGTAACGCGAAGTTTTAGTTTTTTCTCTACTTCATCCATCAAATCGAAGGCATCTTTACCTTCACGGTCTAATTTGTTGATGAAAACAATCATCGGAATGTTTCGCATTCTACAAACTTCTACCAATTTTTCAGTTTGTTCCTCAACCCCTTTTGCAACGTCAATTACAACAATTACACTATCAACGGCAGTTAACGTTCTAAAAGTATCTTCAGCAAAGTCTTTGTGACCTGGCGTATCTAAGATGTTGATTTTTTTATCTTTATAATTGAAAGCCAAGACAGAAGTGGCTACCGAAATTCCTCTTTGTCTTTCAATCTCCATGAAATCGGAAGTAGCTCCTTTTTTAATTTTATTACTTTTTACAGCACCAGCTTCCTGAATAGCTCCTCCAAACAACAATAATTTCTCTGTTAAAGTCGTTTTTCCGGCATCAGGATGCGAGATAATTCCAAAAGTTCGTCTTCTTGCTATTTCTTCTATAAAACTCATTATTCAAAATTTTGTGCAAAAGTAACTTTTTTTTGCAGAAATTTCTGTTAATAGTCGCTTATAAATGTTGTGGAATAGTCTCGAATTGTTATTTTTGTCGATTACAA
>RXJZ01000074.1 GCA_003963025.1 Flavobacteriaceae bacterium | reverse complement strand
GTTTCTCCAGCTCCAAGTTTTACATCCCAAGTTAAAATTCCGGTTTCTGCGTTTACTTTGGCTTTTCCGTTGTCTAATAATTCGATGGTAATTTCTTTATCGGTGCTAATAGGATATTGATCTTTTAACAACATTTCAATTGCTTCTTTTTTGTTGTTTTTTACCGTGATATCATATGTAAACGTTTGTTCTTTAAAACCTGATAAGAATTTAGTTCCCGATTTATCTGCGATTTTTTCACGTTTAATGGCAATTTTTTTGTCTCTTCCCAAGCTTAAATTCAACGTGTCTGAAGTTTGATTTGGGTTAATCATGGTTTTACCAACGTACATTCCTTCGAAGATTATATTTGCTTCACCAGATAATAAATTGAATTTCGAATATTCGCTAATTTCAGCCAATAAAAAGGCGTCTTTTTCTACTTTTGGAACTGCGTAATATTTGTAAGTTGCTGGTAATTTCAAATCTTTTAGGGCTACAGTATGTGCTTTTCCATTCGATAAAATGTCATACGGAATGTCGATGTCGAAAGAAATATTCAATTGGTTTTCGTTTATTGTAGTGTAGTTTGAAATAGAGGATTCATCATTATATGCTTTTTCTTTTTTTAATTCTAATCCAGATACTTGACCTTGAATGGAATTCAAAATTACATTACTATTATTATATGCTCTTGGATAACCATATCTCAAAAACCAAGCTTGTAAAATAGGAGCCGTATTGTTTTGATTTGGATTACCACTTGACAAGGTTAGTTTTACATTTTTCCAATCAATGCCAGTGTTTTGGCTTACTTTTGCTTTATACATTAAATTGATTGGCGAGTTGATGTTGTCGGCTCTCATATCATAAAACGGAATCCAATTTGCTCCATTTGTAATGTAGTTTATATCGAAATTAATGCTTGAAGCTTGTGAACTCATTACTTGAAGCACCAGGCTATAAACCGGTTTTGTGTTTTGAATTGTTTTTTTTGATGCTATTTTTTCTCGAAGTATTTCTATTTTTTCTTGAAATTTTTCTTCTTTAACATTTAATACGTGAATTGATTGACCAAATTCATTTCGTTTAATTCTATAATAATCTACTAGTTTTGTGAATTCTGAGATAGTAATTTCGGGTTTTGTTGTTCCCGCGAGTTCTTTTTTATCTAGCAATTCCATTGTTTTTGAAATTGCATTTTTTTCTATTTGTATTTTACTAATTTCATTTTCAAAATACCGAATACTGTCTTTATATTTTAGCTGAATAGGTGTTAGTTTAATGCTTTCATTACTTTCAGAACTATCTTTATAGTCACGCATAAGTTGTACAGATAAAACCGTAACATTAGCCGGAGCACCAATTTGAATGGTGTTTTCATTAACGTAATCTGCCACATTTTTAATAACAATTTCACTAGTACCTGAAGGAAGTGTAACAGAAGCCGATTGTAATAACTCAGCTGAATTGCTATAAACGGTTGCGCTTTTAATTTTAGCGGAAGTAAAAATAGGTTTTTGAGCAAATGCGATTGCTGAAAAACAAAATAATGCGAATACTAATATTTTTTTCATCTCTATAAACTTTAGTGTTTCTAGTATAGAGTGAAATAAAATGGAAAAGGTTGGGAAGCTTATAAATATTTTATAAATTTGTAAGAAAATATAGAATTATGAAACGTTTTTTTCTATTGTTAATTTGCTTTGTTGTTAATTTTGGTTTTTCACAGAAACAGTATCATTTTGATTATGCAATGCTATATGATAATGTGATTAAACTAAACGATACAATGAGTTCTAATCTGCATTTAGTTAATTCGAAAGATAATAGTTATGGATTGTTTGTTTCTTATAATAAAGATTCAACAAGAGTAAATTTATACTTTATTCAATATGACTACTCTGTCGCAAAATTTAATTTAAATAAAGATTTATTTTTTAAAGCTGAAACTATTAATCTTGACTGTAATACGGCAAGAAGGTATTCAAATCCTTATAAATATCAAACTGAAAATTATGATTTTGCAATTTATAATGACACATTAATAAATGACACTTTATATAATCATTATGCGATTAAAAGTTTAAAGGATATAAAATATCAAAAAAAGAAAAAAATTATAACTTCTCATTTCATTACTGATAAAAGCTCTCCAGATTTCACTCCTTTTTTTTATCATACAACAATTTACAATGAATGGTTAGAAAACAAAGGGAAAATTCCTAATGGGGTGATTAAGATTTTATACAATATTAACGTTAAAGGAGAAATGACTTTTAAACAGCAATTAAACAAACTTATCAAAATAGATAAGTATATTACAATCCCAGAAGAATGTGATTATACTATATCCCCAAAATAATTTTAGCAATCGTAAAATAGGTTAAAATTCCTAAGATATCGTTACTTGTAGTGATGAATGGACCTGTTGCTAACGCGGGGTCAACTCCATATTTGTTTAAGATAATTGGGATAAAAGTCCCAATTAAAGACGCCATAATAATTACCGAAAGTAAAGCAATTGAAACGGTATAACCCACATGAATTTCGTAGCCCAATAAGAAATAACTACCTGCTAATAAAATTACAGAAAGGATAATTCCGTTTAATAAACTCAAAGAAAGTTCTTTTAATAATCGTTCCACAATCGGACCAATAATAGTATTGTTAGCCAAACCTTGTACAATAATCGCAGAAGATTGAACGCCCACATTTCCTGCCATTGCGGCAATTAGTGGCGTAAAGAAAAATAATTCGCGATGTAAGTCCATTACCGGTTCGAAAATCCCTAAAACATGTACTGAAATGAATCCACCAAATAAAGCTAAAACCAACCAAGGTAATCGCGCTTTTGTAAGTTCCAAAACGCTATCGTCGGCTTCAACGTCTTGCGAGATACCCGCTGCTAACTGGTAATCTTTGTCGGCTTCTTCTTTGATGACATCGATAATATCGTCAATGGTAATGCGACCAACTAAACGACCTAATTCATCTACAACTGGAATGGCTTCCAAGTCATATTTTTGCATAATTCGGGCAACTTCAACATCTTTTGTGTCTACTTTTACGTAATCTACTTTTTTGATGTAAACATCACTAATAGGCGTTTTTGTTGAGGTTGTCAATAAATCTTTTAATGATAAACGGCCTTTTAATCGTTCTTCGTCATCAACCACATAAATGGAATGCACTCTTGAAACATTTTCGGCTTGTGCGCGCATTTCTTTTACACAAGTTAAAACATTCCAGTTTTCGTTAACTTTTACTAACTCTTTCCCCATTAAACCACCGGCAGAGTCTTCATCGTAGCGTAACAAATCTACAATGTCTTTGGCGTGTTCAACGTCTTCTAATTCCGAAATTACTTGCTCTTTTTTATGCTGCGGTAACTCGGCAATAATGTCGGCTGCGTCATCTGTGCTTAATTCGTCAAGCTCTTCAGCAATTTCTTTTGGAGATAAATTGCGCAAGATTTTTTCACGAACTTCTTCATCTAATTCTAGAAGAATTTCAGCTGTTTTTTCAGAATCTAAGGTATTGAAAATATAAGAAGCACCGTAATCATCGAGTTCTTCCATGATTTCGGCAATATCAGCAAAGTGAATATCTTCAAGAAGCAAAAGTAATTCTTGCGACTTGTTTTCACTTATAAGTTGTTCTATTTCAGTTAGAAACTCTCTGCTGATTTTAAACTCCATCGGCTGCTATTTTTTGGGTAATATCTATAAATTGTTCTACCGAAAGTTGTTCCGGACGCAGGTCAAAGATACTATCTTCTTTTAAATTATCAGAAAAATTGAATGTTTTTAAGCTATTTCGCAATGTTTTTCTTCTTTGTTGAAAAGCAGTTTTTACCACATTAAAGAATAGTTTTTCATCACAAGGCAATGAATAATCCGCTTTTCTTTTTAAACGTAATACACCAGAGTCTACTTTTGGTGGCGGATTAAAAACACTTGGAGGAACTGTAAATAAATACTCTGCTTCATAAAATGCTTGTGCTAAAACCGATAAAATCCCGTAGGTTTTGCTTCCTTTTTTCTCGCAAATTCTTTCGGCTACTTCTTTTTGAAACATCCCAGCAAATTCTGGAATTTGATCGCGCATTTCTAAGGTTTTGAATACTATTTGAGTCGAAATATTGTACGGAAAATTGCCAATAACAGCAAAAGGTTCGCCATTGAAAACTTCGTTTAAATTGTATTTTAAAAAGTCTTTCGAAATGATGTGATTTTCCAATTTTGGATAATGAACGCCCAAATATTCCACCGATTCTTTATCGATTTCAATTACAAAGGTTTTGGTTGGTTTATCTAATAAATATTTGGTTAAAACACCCATTCCTGGACCAATTTCCAAAATTTTAGAATAGCCTTCTAGTGAAAGTGTATCGGCAATATCCTTTGCGATGCTTTCGTCTTTTAGGAAATGTTGTCCTAAGTGTTTTTTTGCGGTTACTTTTTCCATTATTCTTTATTTAGCTTATCAGCTACTTTTTTTATATCATGTCTTGACCAAATCAATAGATTTCTTATTCCAATTTTGTATAATTTTTCTGAATCAACATTGTTTAGTAAAGCCCATTTTATCCATTTTTTTACAGAAAAACTCCAATATATCCAACCAATCGCAGTTCCTGCAATTAAGGAAAAATTGAAACTTTGGTTAAAATATTCATGAATGAAATAGAATCCAACGCAAATTATAGTTATGATGGGAAGATTTACCCAAAGATATCCTTTGGTTATAATTTCTGACGTTGATACTTCTTTTTTCATCCGAATAAATTAATTTGTTTCTCCGTAGAATTCTTCCATCACCTCTAATTCCGTTCTAAAAGCTAACATTTTGTCTGCAAAAAGTTGTAAGCCTTCTTGGCGTAATCTTGGCGCGTGATTTTTATAATAATCTTCTAATTTGGCTCTAGAATCGGTGAAATATTGTACGGCATAGGTTACTCCACCCATTTCTTCTTCTACTAAAACTTTTACTAGTTTAGCATTGGTAAACAAACCTGTTGCTAAAACATCGTTAATATGTTTGTTCTGCATCCACTTTAACCAAGCGGAATGAATGCTTTCGTCTACGTTTATGGTTACGTTGTATATAATCATTTTAAATCTATATAAATTTTAATTTCAATTTTTGGAACACAGATTTAAGAAATTGGAATAATCAAAAAATCTTAGTGTACCTTGTGCTTTCTTTGTGTCTTTGTGGTTAAATCCTAAATCGTCGAATCACCTCGCAATGTTCTATATTGTTTTCTACTTTCAGTATAATACAAACTATCGGGATGTTCTAACACTACTTTTTCGTATAATGCTTTTGCTTTTTCATTATCTAAAAGATGTTTGCTATAAATTTCTGCCGAAAAGAATAAAGCTTCATCCTTATAAATTCCATCTTTATGGTTGTCTAAAATATTTTGATAATATGTCAAAGCTTTGTTGAAATCGTCTTTTTCTTCGTAAATTTTCCCGACTTTGAATAAGGTTCCTTCTTCGATGCTTTCGCCTTTGTGTTTTTGTAAAATGGTTAAAAAGAGTTGGAGCGCTTCTTCTTTTTTATTCTGATACAACTTTAAATCCGCAGTCGCATAAGATTGAAGCGCTACTCGTAAACTGTCTTCCGCTGAGTTGTCTTGGATAAGCAAAAACATTTCAATCGCATCATTTGCAATTAACAAACTTGGCGATTGTTTCAAAACTTTTACTTGTTGTAACGTCCAATCGAAATCTTTTTTATAGAAGTTGGTTTTGGCTAATTTTAGACTGGCTTCGTGTGCTAAAACATCATTTTTCAAATTGTCTTCTACTTGTGCGTAATACAAAATGGCTTGATTGAATTTTTCATCATACACCATAATATCCGCCAATTCCATTTTGACTTTTGATTGTTCTCTAATATTTAATGGAAGTTTCAAGGTGTTTTGCAACAATTCAATTCCTAATTTTGATTGATTTAGATAAAACGTTTTGAAATGAGCCGAAAGAATTTGTAAATCAATTGAATACGGACTAATTCCATATTTTTTCAACAACTCTTGAAGTTTTAAATCGATTGCAGGATAGTCTTTTGAATTTGCCGATTCCATTTCCATAGAAATTAGAAAATGATGCGCTTTCATTTGTAATTCTATATCTTGCGCATTTTCTAATACAAATTCTAAAATAAGTTTGGCGTCTTCAAATTGTTTTTCTTCCATTGCCATCATTCCCAAAGTAACAATATTGTAAAAACTTTCAGGATTTCTCTTGTAAACTGCTTTCTCTTGAACAAATGCTTTTCCGTATTCCTTTTGTTGCACAAAAAACCAACTCAAAAATTGATTCCAATATACATCTTGCGATTTCTGTGTTCTAAGCAATAGGTTTTTTCGAATAGTAGCTGCAAAAGAACCATCAGCATCATCCATTAAAAAACGAGTTAAATAGTTTTGAACCATTGGAGTTCCATCAGGAGTTGCAAAACCATAATCTAATAGTTTGTTCAACATAACATCCAAATTACCTAGTTGCCCTTGAATCATAGCGGTTTGAAAATCAAAATTTAGACTAGGATTTTTCTTTTGCGCAGTTTCATATGCTTTTAATGCCCAATCTAACAGTACTTTTTTCTCAAACGAATTAGCAACTTGGTAGGCGTAATTTGGTTCTTTTTCGATTTCTTGAATGGCTAATTCATAATTTTTATCCGCTTTATCCTTGTTTTTTTGAAGTTGGTAATTGTAACCAAGTTCAACTAATAGTAAAGGTTGGTTGTATTTGTCTTTTCTTTTGGTAATGGCGTTTTCCGCTTTGTCATATTGTTGCAATTGTTGGTAACATTCAATTACTCTTTGGAAGAAGAAATAATTTGAAGGTTGTTTGGTCGAAATTTCCTCAAATAAAGAGAGTGCTTTCTGAAATTCGCCTTTTTCAAAATAGTCCATAGCCAACTGCTCATTCTGTGCTGAAACCCAAAACGAGGACAAAAACAAAATTAAAAAAGCTAATTTTTGCAACATAAATAAAACAAATAATGTACTAAAGTAACACTTTTTAGCGTCAAATTAGTACATTATTTTATAAAGATTAACGTTTAGTTAATGATGTCAAATCCTGTATATTTTCTTAAAACTTCAGGAACTACGATGCCTTCTGGTGTTTGGTAGTTCTCTAAAATTCCTGCTAATACTCTTGGTAAGGCTAAAGAACTTCCGTTTAACGTGTGTGCCAATTGGTTTTTACCTTCTTTGTCTTTGAAACGTAATTTTAAACGATTCGCTTGGAAGGTTTCAAAATTAGAAACTGAACTAATTTCTAACCAACGCTCTTGCGCTGTTGAATACACTTCAAAATCATAGGTTAAGGCAGAAGCAAAACTCATGTCGCCACCACATAATCTTAGAATTCTATATGGTAATTTTAGTTCTTGTAAAATTCCTTTTACGTGTTCTACCATGCCATCTAAAGCTTCGTAAGATTTGTCAGGGTGTTCAATACGAACGATTTCTACTTTATCAAATTGGTGTAAACGATTTAGTCCACGAACGTGAGCACCATACGAACCTGCTTCACGACGGAAGCATGGCGTATAACCTGTACAAAGAACGGGTAAATCATTTTCGTTTAATAACACATCTCTAAAGATATTGGTTACTGGAACTTCAGCTGTTGGAATTAAATATAAATCATCAACACCTACATGGTACATTTGTCCTTCTTTGTCTGGTAATTGACCAGTTCCAAAGCCTGAAGCTTCGTTAACCATATGAGGAACTTGGTATTCTAAGTAACCAGCATCGGTATTTTTGTCTAAGAAATAAGTGATTAAAGCACGTTGTAATTTGGCACATTTTCCTTTGTAAACTGGGAAACCTGCGCCTGTGATTTTAACGCCTAATTCAAAATCAATTAAATCGTATTTTTTAGCTAATTCCCAGTGAGGTAAAGCGCCTTCGTGCAATTTTGGAATTTCACCTTCTTGATATACATTTAAATTTTCTTCAGGTGTTTTCCCTTCAGGAACTATGTCAGCTGGTAAATTAGGTAATTTGTATAATTCTTCTTGTAATTTAGTGGCATATGTATTCAACACTTCGGTCAATTCTTTGTCTTTTTCACGAAGTTGAACTGATTTTTCTTTTAAGATTTCAGCTTTTGCTTTTTCGCCACTTTTCATTAAATCCCCAATGTCTTTGGATAGCTTATTTGACTCGGATTTGATAGTGTCTAATTCTACTTGAGTTGCTCTTCTTTTTTCGTCTAATGCAATTACTTCTTCAATGGCATTTTTAGCATCTAAGTTTTTCTTAGCTAATCGTTTTACTACTTCGTCTTTGTTTTCTCTAATGTACGCTATCTGTAACATAATATATAGGATTTTAAAGATGCAAATTTAAGGAATTGGATTTAGATAATACATAAAAAACAATTTCACTTACCTGTTTTTATGAATTGATGAAATTCTTACAAAAAGCTGTACCAAAATAAAGATATTGTTGTATATTCGCTTGATTTTTATGTAAATTGATAATTTTAAGCTTAATTCTGTTGGTTTTTAGTAAAGTAAAGTTACATAAAAGTTGCCCCAAAAAATTTATAACCTACAAAAATGAAAAAAATTACTTTAAGTTTATTACTCTTATTTGGAGTTATCGGTTTTGCCCAAACGGATAATTCTGAATTTGATAGAATGGTAGAAGCAGAGATGAAGTCTGCTTCAGCAACCATAAATTTTAGAGCCAACCCCAATACCCAAAATTATGACATTAGTTATCATGAGTTGCGATTTAGCGTAGATCCTAACAATACCACCCCATATATTAGTGGAGTAGTTACTACAACTTTTACTGCATTAAGTGATATGAGTGTTGTGACTTTTGATATGGCAACTGCTTTAGTAGTGAGTTCAGTAACAATGAATAGTTCTAACCTTACTTTTAGTCAAAGCAATTACGAGTTGAATATTAATTTACCTACAACTTTAGTTTCGGGTAATTCTGCAACAGTTGTAATTACGTATGCAGGTTCTCCGCCTCAAGCAGAAGGGGCATTTACTAGAGGAACTCATAGTGGTACTCCAGTAATTTTTACACTTTCTGAACCCTACGGAGCAAGAGATTGGTGGCCTTGTAAACAAGATTTGAATGATAAAGTAAATGCAATAGATGTTTATATTACTGCTCCATCTACTTATGTTAGTGTTTCTAATGGGATAGAGGTTTCTCAAACCGTATCTGGAGCAAATAAAACGACCCATTTTCATCATAATTATCCAATTCCAGCTTATTTAATTGCTATTGCCGTTACAAACTATCAAATTTATAATCAGCAAGGAGGATTAGGAACAGTTGCAAGTCCTTATTTTCCTATTGTGAATTATTTATATCCTGAAAGTTATGCTTCTGCAACTTCTGCAACACAATTAGGAACTACTCCAACAATTATAAATTTATATGAATCTTTATTGGAGCCTTATCCGTTTCGAAATGAAAAATATGGACATGCTCAATTTGGTTGGGGTGGCGGAATGGAGCATACAACGGTTTCTTTTATGGGTAGTTTCGGAAGAAGTTTAATAGCTCATGAAATGGCACATCAATGGTTTGGTAATAAAATTACATGTGGTTCTTGGAAAGACATTTGGTTGAATGAAGGTCTTACAGAATATATGTCTGGATTAGTAGTTGAAAATTTAGACGGAGCGCCTTTATTTTTGACTTGGAAAACTAATAAAATAAATTCTATTACATCTCAAACTGCTGGATATGTATATCTTCAAGATTCTGATTTAACTAATGTAAATAGGATATTTTCGTCTAGATTAACATATGATAAAGGGTCCATGGTAACTCATATGTTGCGTTGGAAATTAGGTGATGCTGCATTTTTTCAAGCGCTAAAAAATTATTTAGCAGATTCTTCACTAGCTTATGGGTATGCGTTGACTGGAGATTTAAAATCACATTTAGAAAATGTATATGGTTCAAGTTTGACAGAGTTTTTTAACGATTGGATTTACATGCAAGGCTATCCTACATATACCATTACGGCTCAGAATTGGGAAGCTGGTCAGGCAAAAATTACAGTAAGTCAAACACAATCGCATGCGTCAGTTTCTTTTTTTGAAATGCCTTTAGAAATTCGACTAACAAGTGCTGGAGGTGCAAATCATGATGTAGTTGTAAACAACACAGTTAATAATCAAGAATTTGTAGTTTCGGTTCCATTTGTTGTGGCTGGAGTAACATTTGATCCAAACAAGCATATTATTTCTAAAAATAATGTTGCCACTTTGTCAAACGAATCTTTTGATTTAGACCAAACTATTTCAGTTTATCCAAATCCCGCAAATGACGAATTACACATTATGATGCCTACGACTACTCAATTAGAAAAAATAGAAATATATAATACATTGGGTCAATTATTGGCAACACATCAAACAACAGATTTCAGAATTGACAATTTAAGTTCGGGGATACACGTGATGAAAATCACCACTTCAGAAGGTGCAATTCATAAAAATTTTATAAAAAAATAGTCCTAAAATAAAATAATGATGAAAAGTAAGGTGAAAACCTTACTTTTGTCGTATAAATAAATGCATAAAAATGATTCAAGTAGCACAAATATTATTCATATTATCAGTTCTAGTAATTCTCCACGAATTTGGGCACTACATCACAGCCAAAATGTTCAAAGTAAGAGTTGAAAAATTTTACTTGTTTATGGATGCTGGTTTTTCTTTAGTGAAAAAGAAAATTGGTGAAACAGAATGGGGAATCGGATGGTTGCCATTAGGCGGTTATGTAAAACTTTCAGGAATGATTGATGAAAGTATGGATACCGAGCAAATGAATGCTCCTGCAGAACCTTGGGAATTCCGTTCAAAACCAGCTTGGCAACGTTTGATAATTATGTTAGGAGGAATCATTGTAAATGTAATTTTGGCTTGGTTGATTTTTACCATTATGTATGCAACTGTTGGGCAAAAATATATTTCGACAGCAAAAATTCAAGAAAACGGATTAGCATTTGGTGAAGTAGGTCATAAAGCAGGATTTAGAAATGGCGACAAAATTCTTTCGGTAGATGGTCAATTTCAGCCAAGTTTTAATCGTATGACATTAGATGTTTTACTTGGTGATAAAGTTGAGGTAGAACGTAATGGTCAAAAAGTAGACGTGATTTTAACCGATGAAATGAAAGGTGAAATCATTAGTAAAGAAGGAAAAGAGTTTGTTGGGCCTCGTTTTTTAGGATCAGTAGTAGATTCTGTAGTTCCAAAATCGCAAGCTGAAATTGCAGGATTAAAAAAAGGGGATAAAATAAAAGCAGTAAACGGAACATTCTTCAATTATCATGATGAATACAAAGAAAATATTTCTAAACATAAAAACGATAGTATTTCCTTATCTATTTTAAGAGGCACTGAAGTATTAACTTTAAAAGCCAAGGTAGATAAAGAAGGGAAATTAGGGTTCTTTAATAAACCCCTAGATAAATCAGATTACGAAGTAAATAATAAAATGTCATTTGGTCAAGCAGTTCCTGCGGCGGTTAAAGAATCTTGGGCATTATTGGTTTATAATGTTAAACAGTTTAAATTAATTTTACGTCCAAAGACAGAAGCTTACAAACACGTCCAAAGTCCAATTGGAATTGCACGTCGTTTACCAGATACCTGGGATTGGGAATTCATTTGGAATTTTACCGCTTTATTCTCAATCGGATTAGCCTTTATGAACTTATTACCAATCCCAGGATTAGATGGCGGACATGCATTATTTACAATCGTTGAAATGATTACGGGGAAAAAATTATCAGACAAAGCAGCAGGTTATGTTCAAACCGCTGGAATGATTATCTTGTTGACGCTAATGGCTTTAACTTTTGGAAAAGATATATACCAATTAGTGGTAGATAAACTTTTATAATTTTTTCAATAAAATAATTTGCGATAACAAAAAATCAGTTTATATTTGCACTCGCTAAAAAGATAAATACCTTCCTCCTTAGCTCAGTTGGTTAGAGCATCTGACTGTTAATCAGAGGGTCCTTGGTTCGAGCCCAAGAGGGGGAGCTTAAAAAAAAGCACTTACGATAAGTAAGTGCTTTTTTTGTTTAAAATCTTATTGATAAAATACTTTATCACATTTTAAACAGTTGGTTAGAGCATCTGACTGTTAATCAGAGTCCCGATAGCTATCGGGATTGGTTCGAGC
>RXJZ01000144.1 GCA_003963025.1 Flavobacteriaceae bacterium | reverse complement strand
ATATCTACATAATCCATTGCCGTATAAACACCTAAACGTTGAGCCGATTCTGAGAATTTTTCAAATGCAGTTCCAATACTTTCTCCTGATTCTCTAATTAGATGAGCAGGCATAGTAATTTTTTTCTTCATCATGTATTGAAATGACAGCATCATTTCGCTTGGATCCACTTCAAAAATACGTTTTACAAATTCGCTGTAAGCTAAGTGATGACGCATTTCATCTCCTGCAATTAAGTTACACATTTTGTGTAGTTTTTTATCACCAAATTTCTTTGCCATTTGAGCCACACGATTGTGAGAAACATAAGTTGCTAATTCTTGAAAACTTGTAAAAACAAAGTTTTTGTATGGGTCTCTATCCGTTCCTGGGTCAAAACCATCGTTAATTAAATGATGTGTTGTGATTTCTACTTCACGCATATTTACTCTTCCTGAAAGATATAAGTATTTATTTAATACATCTCCATGACGATTTTCTTCACCTGTCCAATGGCGTAACCATTTTGCCCAGCCATTATCGCCTTTTTCTCCTTTTTGATTAACACCTTCTACATCCATTAACCAAGTTTCATAAGTGGGTAACGCTTCTTCTGTAATAGTATCTCCTACTAATACAACCCAAAAATCATAGGGTAAATCTTTTGCAATTTCTCTAAGTTCTCTAGCTTCTTCTAAAAAATTTTCTTTTGAAGAATCGGGTAATAAATCTGTTGGTTGCCAAATTTTTTCAACAGGAATTAAGAATTCTTCCATAAAGTGGTCAATTTTCTTTTCTAAAAATTGCATCACTTCTAAACGGACATTTTGTATCGACATTTTAATTTATTTTGATATGTTTTGTAATTGTTTTTTCGGTTTTCTCTAAAATTTCTTCAAACGGGTATTCTGAAATTTTTAGTGGTTCATGAATAATGAATTCTAATCTAGAACCCAAACCAAGAGGGAAAATTCCAAATTTTGTTATTTTCCACGAATTATTTATAGTTATAGGTAAGAAATAAGCATCTGGTGCAAACTTGTATAGCATTTTTAAACCATTTACTGCAAAAGGTTTAGGTGTTCCTGTTTTGCTACGCGTTCCTTCTGGAAATATGACAACGGAGTAACTATTATTATTAATTAATTCGGCTACTTTTTTAATTTCGGGCAGGGCTTGTTTTGGATCTTTTCTGTCAATTAGAGCAGAACCTCCATGTTTTAAATTATAAGAAACACTTGGAATTCCTTTACCTAATTCGATTTTACTTATGAATTTAGGGTGTACTTTTCGTAAAAACCAAATGATAGTAGTAATATCATGTAAGCTTTGATGATTAGCTACAATAATTAGAGGCTTATGCTCTGGAACATTTTCCATTCCTTTAATATGGTACGTAGTTCCTAATACATGCGCTGTTCTAACTAAGAACCAGTTCAAATAAGCCACACTTAATCTATGTGCATTATATCCAAAAATATTAAAACATACCCATTGAATTGGATGAAAAATCAACAACCAAAGTATAAATAAAATATAATAAACAATTGAAAGTGGATATGATAGTATTTTTTCCATTTGAAAACCATTTGTGCAAAAATAAGTTATTAAATAAAAAAACCACCATATTCGGTGGTCTTTCTATATGCTAGCATAGTAAAATTATTTTTTAGTCAATGATTGTACAAACGCCATTTACGCAATCAATAGTTCTTGGCGGACCTACTACCATACAATCTGATACGGCACCTGTTTGCAAGTTGTATGCATTGTCCATTTCGTAATATTCATTTACTAAATTTTCAAGTGTAGCTTGATTAACCGTATTTGGGTAAACCAAAAATTCTCTCGGACCACCACATGGCTTAGCACCAAATGCAATTGAATTACAACCAGAAGCTTCTGCACAAGAAAAACTATTGATATAATCAAGAATTTCTTGCTTTTTTTGAACCAATTGTTGGGGTGTAACTGAAGTTACAGTTTCTTCTTCATTACACTGAAAACTTTGAAGTAACATTGCTAAAAGCAAAAAACGAATAATTGTCTTCATAATCTTTTCTTTGTTAGATATAAAAATTATGAAAAGGTTGCGTTATTTAGCAAAATTCGTTGTAAGCGTCTTTTAAGTTTTCAGCAATCAATTCTGCTGGGCGACCTTCAATGTGATGACGCTCTAACATATGAACCAATTCACCATCTTTAAATAAAGCCATACATGGTGATGATGGAGGGAAAGGAAACATTTCTGCCCTAGCTGCATCAACTGCTTCTCTGTCTACTCCTGCAAAAACAGTGATTAAGTTAGCTGGTTTTTTACCTCCATCTAAACTCATTTTTGCTCCTGGACGTGCATTTCTAGCAGCACAACCACACACTGAATTAATTACTACTAATGTAGTTCCTTCCGCTTTGATAGCGTTTTTTACATCATCTGCTGTATATAAATTTTTGAAACCTGCGTCTGTTAATTCAGCACGCATTGGGTTTACCATTTCTTCTGGATACATAATATATTATTGTTATAAATTAACGAATGCAAAGTTACAAAGTTTTTTGCATGTTAAAGAATTGCAATTCATAAAGATTTGTTATGATTTTATAGTTTACTCTTATTTGAACATTCTCCCAAACAATGCTTCCACAAAAATCATTTTAGGACATCTCCAAATGACTTGTAAATCTTCTGAAATAGAAGTTTCTTCATCTAAAAATTTGAAAATTACACTTGAATCACCTGCTTTAAACATGGATGAGAATATTTTGGAACCTAATTCGTTTTTTGAACTTAAAATGTCCAACAACAATAAATCATAAAACCAGAATTTATCCTTTTTATGAAATTTCGTAAAGTCAGATTCGGATTTTAGAAATTGAACTAAAGCTTTTGATTTTTTAGAAGCATTTTTAAAAGTATATCCTGTGCTGGCTTTTGTCCAACCTCCAGCCGAACCA
>RXJZ01000017.1 GCA_003963025.1 Flavobacteriaceae bacterium | reverse complement strand
AAACACGGTGTCCGAATCCCATTAAACGGAACGGATCGTCTTTATCTTTTGCTTTTAAAACGAATTTAGCAACATCACCACCATTATCATGGATTTCTTGTAACATTTCTAAAACTGCTTGATTAGCACCACCATGAAGCGGCCCCCAAAGTGCAGAAACTCCAGCAGAAATTGAAGCAAATAAACCTGCGTGAGAAGAACCTACAATTCTTACTGTAGAAGTTGAACAGTTTTGTTCGTGGTCTGCATGTAAAATGAATAATTTATCTAACGCTTGAACAACTTTTACATCTGCTTTGTAAGGACCTGTTGGTAATTCAAACATTAAACGCATGAAATTTTCAACATAACCTTTTGTATTATCATAATAATTTAATGGATATCCCATTGTTTTTCTGTAAGTCCATGTAGCAATCACTAAGAATTTACCCATAGTTTTACAAACTGCCTCATACATTTCTTTTTCGTTGTGAGGGTTCACAGACTTAGGATTGAAGGCAGTTAAAGCACTAGTTAAAGAAGCTAAAACACCCATTGGATGAGCTGTTTTTGGAAAACCATCGATGATGTTTTTCATTTCTTCATTAACCAAAGTATATTTACGGATATCGTTTTCAAATTTTGTTAATTGATCAGCTGAAGGCAACTCTCCGAAAATTAACAAATAAGAAACTTCTAAGAAGTTAGCTTTGTCAGCTAAATCTTCAATTGCATATCCTCTGTAACGTAAAATTCCTTCTTCACCATCTAAAAAAGTAATTTCACTTGTACATGAACCTGAGTTTTTATACCCTGGATCAATAGTAATAGCACCAGATGCACTTCGCAACTTGTCTATGTCGATAGCAACCTCATTCTCAGTCCCAACGATTACAGGGAACTCATACTTTTTGCCATCAAGCTCTAATATTGCAGTTTTTGACATATTATTATAATGTGTTTTTTTGATAAATATTTAAGTAATTTGCGAATTTAACAAATATTACGCAAACGTTAAAGAAAATAATCATAATTTATGGTTAAATAATATACATAAAAAAAACCTGCTATAAACAATTTACAACAGGTTCTAAATGATATTTAAAAATAATTATTTCTTCACTTTGAATGCATTTACACCAGGAAAATAAGCCACATCTGCTAATTCTTCTTCAATGCGTAATAATTGATTGTATTTTGCCATACGATCTGAACGAGAAGCCGAACCTGTTTTGATTTGTCCACAGTTTAAAGCTACTGCTAAATCTGCAATCGTGTTATCCTCTGTTTCTCCAGAACGGTGCGACATTACAGAAGTATATCCTGCATTATGTGCCATGTTTACGGCTGCAATCGTTTCAGTTAAAGTACCAATTTGATTTACTTTAATCAAAATAGAATTCGCAATAGATTGACTAATTCCGCGAGATAATCTTTCAACATTCGTTACGAATAAATCATCACCCACTAATTGTACTTTATCACCAATTTTCTCTGTTAATAATTTCCAACCTTCCCAATCGTCTTCGTACATTCCATCTTCGATAGAAATAATTGGATATTTTTCTGTTAATTCTGCTAAGTAAGAAGCTTGTTCTTCAGAAGTTCTGATTTTTCCTGTTTCACCTTCAAATTTAGTGTAATCATATTTTCCGTTTACATAAAATTCAGAAGCCGCACAGTCTAAAGCAATCATTACATCATCTCCAAAAGTATAACCAGCATTTGTAACTGCTAATTTAATAGAATCTAGTGCATCTTCAGTTCCTCCAGCTAAATTTGGAGCAAATCCTCCTTCATCACCTACTGCTGTAGATAAATTTCTATCGTGTAAAACTTTTTTTAAGTTGTGAAAAATCTCAGTTCCCATTTGCATTGCATGAGTGAAATCTTTAGCCTTTACAGGCATAATCATAAATTCTTGAAATGCAATTGGAGCATCAGAATGCGAACCTCCGTTGATAATGTTCATCATTGGAACTGGTAATGTATTTGCTGAAACCCCACCAACATAACGATATAAAGGCATTCCTAATTCATTAGCAGCAGCTTTAGCCACCGCTAAAGAAACTCCTAAAATAGCATTAGCCCCTAAGTTTGATTTATTTGCTGTTCCGTCTAATTCAATCATCATTTTGTCGATTAAATTTTGTTCAAAAACCGACATTCCTACAACCGCTTCCGCAATTTTTGTATTTACATTTTCAACAGCTTTTAACACCCCTTTACCTATGTAAGCTTTACCTCCATCACGAAGCTCTACTGCTTCATGTTCGCCAGTCGAAGCGCCACTTGGAACGGCTGCTCTTCCTAAAATTCCGTTATCTGTAACTACATCAACTTCGATTGTTGGATTTCCACGCGAATCTAAAATTTGTCTAGCGTGAACTTTGATAATTATACTCATTTTATATTTTTTTAAGTTACTATCTTGTGAATAATAACAAATTTATAATTTAAACTACAATGATATTGAAAAACTCAAAAAACTTATAAACGATAACGTTTTAGTTGCTTGAAGATTTGATGTTTTCGATAAATTGGTCAAATAAATAACTTGAATCGTGTGGTCCAGGGCTTGCTTCTGGATGGTATTGAACCGAGAAACAGTTTTTCGATTTCATTCGCATTCCAGCTACAGTTCCGTCATTCAAATGTTCATGTGTCAATTCAAAATCTGGGTGCTTGTCTAATTCTTCTCTCACGATAGCAAAACCGTGATTTTGAGAGGTAATTTCACCTT
>RXJZ01000121.1 GCA_003963025.1 Flavobacteriaceae bacterium | reverse complement strand
ATTTCAAACATCTTCTTATTTACAATAACCGATGTTATTTCTTCTTTATCTTCAAATTTATCAAAAGCTCCTTGTGCAAAAGATACTGTTGATGCCATTAAAAACGCTATAACTACTACTAAATTTTTCATTTTTCTTATTATTTAAAAATTGTTTTTTTTGTTTTTTCGTATTCATTTAAATAAGCTACACTTTCCATGCCAACGTTTACTTGTTCTGAAACCATTAACAAAGCTTTTTGTGTAGCAATAAAAGCTTCTTCTGGATTATCATACGTTCCTAAATCTTCTTTCTTAGGTTCGGATGGATAATAATAGAAGGTGGCCAATCCAAAAAGTACAACAAAACTTGCTGCAATACCTATCCATTTTACATTACGTTGTTTTCTAGGTTGTAATGGAAGTTTTTGCTCAAATTGCATTCCTTTTTGTGTTTCAAAGTAACCAAATAGCGCTTGATATTTTGCCAAATGCGGCGCCACATCGTTAGAAGAAAAATAGGCCTTTAATTGTTTTTCTTCTGCTATTGTAGTTGCTCCTTGAAAGTATTTTTCCAATAATTGTTCAACTAACTTGAGTTCCATAATTATGTGTTTTTTCTATTTGTTCTCTTAAGGTTTTTCGTGCTCTTGATAAAGCTACTCGAACCGCTGTTTCATTCATTTCTAATACTTGAGCAATTTCCGAAAATTCATATTCTTCAATTTCTCTTAGTTGTAATATCAATCGTTGTTGTTCAGGTAAATCGTTCATTAACTTTTCGGCCCATTGCAACGTATTTTGATGCTCTATTTGTGTTTCAACACTCGCTTGCTTGTCTTGATAATTATTATGCACAATTTGTAAATTTGTAGCTCTTTTGCTTTTGAGTTGATCCAAACAATAATTTTTGGTCATCGTCATCGCTAAAGCTTCTACACTATTGTACTGCTCTAAAGCACTATTTTTATTCCACAACCTTACCAACACTTCCTGAGTAGCATCTTCTGCTTCCTCGTTACTTACGAGCATTCGCTTCGCTAAACGAAATAACTTATCCTTGAAAGGAGTAATTATTTTCACAAACTCGTTTTGGTTCATAGTAATGGGTTGGTTTATAATGAAGACGAATGTAATTTAATTTTGTTACAAAAAGAAAAAAGGTTTTGATAAATATTTACCAAAACCTTTTAAAATCAAATAATTAAACTTTAGTTAAAACATGAAATTTAAACCTAATTTATAATTTCTTCCTCTTGTATTATAACCAATTACTTCTTGGAAATCTTCATTAAGTATATTAGTTACAGTTCCGAAAATATGCAAACGCTTTGGTAATAATTCATATGAAATATTCGAATTAACCAACTGATAAGCAGCTAAATTAACAGCTTGCGTTGCCCAAATATTCGAATCGTAAAAAGCATCACTTCTTTGATCTACATATTGATAATTGATTCCGAAAGTTCCTCTTTTGAATTTATAATTCAAATCGACATTTCCTTTGTGTTTTGGAATCAATCGATTTAACTGTTTTTCAACTTCCGTGAAAGTATAATTTCCGCCAATATTGAATCGTTCTGATAAGGCATAGCGAATACTAGCTTCCACACCTTTTGCATTATTGATACCTTTATTATTGATGTAAAAAGATTCAAAAGTAGATGAGTCATAGAAAAATCCGAACGTATTTTCTTCTTCTCTATAAAAACCAACTGCGTTAATGGTTAATTTTTTATTCAACAATTGCGTTTCAAAACCAAATTCTGCCGTAGCATTTTCTTCTGGTGTTAAGTCTAAATTCCCGTAAGGTCCGTATAATTGATATAAACTTGGCGTGATGAAAGCCGTACTATACGAAGCTAACACTTTCAAAGGTAAATTTTCAAATGAATAACTCGGATTGAAATTATACACTACTTGATTTCCGTATTCGCTATGGGTGTTGAAACGAGCTCCTGCGTTGATGTTCAAACCAAAATCAGAATTAAAAACCAAGGTAGCATACGGATCTAATAAATTAAACTTCGCTCCTTCTCTTGCCACATCAGTGTAAGCGTCTTTTTGTGTCATATCGAAATACTGATATTGCGCACCTAAAACCAAATATACTTGTTTACTGAAATTGTATTTATTGAAAGCATCAATTGAAGCCGTTCTTCCCGTGTAGTTATAAGCATCAACCGTACCCGACCAAGAATTTGAGATATTTATTGTTCTATCAATTGTTGAAGCTCCTGCGTTAATAGCAAATTCTCCTTTATTGTATTTGTATTTTGGTAAGAATCCAATTCTGAATTGTTCCGAAAAACTATTGTTATTCAAATCGTCAGAATTGGCAATAAAACCATCAAAAGAATTATCAAACGTATTTTTGATACGGTCATAATTTCCGAAAAATTCAAAACTCAATTTATCATTCGCCTTGAAACCAATTTTCTGCAACACATTGACTCTTGAAAACGTATCTTCTTCAAAATTTTCTCCTGCCGCTTCCGACATTCCTTTTGTTTCGGTGCTATTCAAAGTGGTCATGTACGAAACTTTATTGATTGTTCCATTTACCGATAATCCTTGATTAAAATCTTGAGCACTCGTTTTTGAAGTATTTGAAGTATTTTGCGTTCCCATATTGATGTACGCATTACCTGAAATTTCCTTTTTAGTTGATTTCTTTAACGTAATATTGATAACTCCAGTTGCAGCTCCAGTTCCGTATAGCGTACTCGAAGCGCCTTTCATTACTTCAATTTTCTCAATTTGTTCTACTGGAATCAAGCGTAAATCGTATTCAATATTAATTCCCGATGCATCCGTTACTGGAACACCATCAATGTAAATCGCTATTTGTCGGTTACGACCACCACGAATGTAATAGCCTAAATTCTTACCATTAAACGATTGATTTCCGTTGATTTCCACTCCGGCAACTTGACTCAAAACATTTGCTAAATTTTGACCTTTTTTGGCTTCTAAATCTTGAGCGGTAATTACTTCAATAATTTTACCTGATTTTTCTTTGCTTTGCGCAAATTTAGTGTCGGAAACGACAACTTCTTTTAAATTAGTCACTTTTAGCGTATCTGATTCTTGAGCATACGCAAAAGCAGTAGCAAGTGTAAATACACTTAAGCCAATAAACTTTTTGTTCATTTTAGGGTTAATAAAAATTTTAATAAATCTGGGAGAAAAGCACAGAATTTACCCATACTCAAACTTTTTTTCCCGAAAGTTTGTTACTCAACGAATGTGGCAGGTCTCCTGGCTTGCGTCTTGTTGTTGGCCTTCTCGTTCGCCTAAGCAAACAATGGCATTGAAGATAACAACAAGCTTAATAGCTTACAGTTGCGGGTACAGCTTAGGTTTTTCACCTAATTCCCTTTTAATGTTGTTTTGAAAAATTCAGAAACAACAACCAAAATTCGGGTGCAAATTTACATTAATTTTAATAGAATGCAATTTTTAAAAAACATTCTTCAATGAAACAATAATCTACTTCTTCTTATTCATCTTACGCCACAACCAAATAAAGCCAATTACAAAGTGTGCTAAAATAATGGTTGCTACTGCATAAAGGAAAGCATTAGAATCTGTTCTCATGTTTTTTTATGGCAAATTTAGTGGTTTTTGATAAATCGTTTGGCATCATTTGTTACATATAATCTGTTTTTGAATGTAAAGTACTACTTTTGCAAAAAACAATTTCATGCGCCATTATTTCTTCTTAGTCTTTTTATTTTTAGGATTTATCCAATGTAAAGAATCGAAAAACTCAGCAAATCTTACTACTTCTGTAGAAAATAGCATTCAACATGCGGAAGGATTTTCTATTGAGAAATATGATGGATTATCGGTGGTAAAAGTTTCTAATGCGTATCCGGAAGCTAAAGATAATTACACCTATGTGCTTCACAAAAAAGGCGTTCAAATTCCTGATAGTTTGCAACAATTTACTGCGATTGAAGTACCTATTAAAAAAATAATTGTTACTTCAACAACACATATTCCAGCATTAGAATCATTAGGAGTTGAAAATACTTTAATTGGTTTTCCAACCACACAATATATTTCATCAGAAAAAACAAGAGATTTAATCGATGCTGGAAAAGTGCGCGATTTAGGCTCTAATCAAGGATTGAATACCGAAGTCATTTTAGACATTCAACCTGATGTAATTGTTGGTTTTAGTGTGGATGGCGATTTAAAAACTTACAAAAACTTAGAAAAGAATGGTCAGAAAATCATTTTCAATGGCGATTGGACCGAAAAAACGCCTTTGGGAAAAGCCGAATGGATTAAGTTTTTTGGAGCATTATATGATTTAGATGAAAAAGCAACTGAGATTTTTAACTCGATTGAAAAAGAATATAATGATGTATTAAGTTTAGCGAAAAATGCCAAAACCCAACCCACAATTTTTGCCGGCGCTATCTACGAAGACCAATGGTTTTTGCCACAAGGCGATAGTTGGGCAGCCTATTTCTTAAAAGAAGCCAACGGAAATTACCTATGGAAAGATTCCAAAGGAACAGGAAGTTTAGCTTTATCTTTCGAAAGTGTTTTAGACAAAGCCAAAGATGCTGATTTTTGGATTGGTCCTGGTCAATTTGGTTCTATCAAACAAATTTTAGAGAGTAATCCCAATTACATTCACTTCAAAGCGGTAAAAAATAAAAACGTGTATTCGTTTAGTACTAAAAAAGGAAAAACAGGCGGTGTTATTTATTACGAATTAGCACAAAATCGTCCTGATTTAGTTTTAAAAGACATCGTAAAAATTTTACATCCCGAAATGTTACCCAATTATGAATTGTTCTTTTTCGAGAAGTTGAAGTAAACACAAATTTCACGAATTAACACGAATTAGATTTCTTTAAATTTCTCACATTTCTTTAATCTGTGTTCCAAAAATAGATTCTAAAAACGTAATTTAGCCAAAATTTCAATTCATGCCATTAACCAAAAAACAGAATCTTCTTTTTATCCTTTTGCTTGTCGCAATGGTGTTTTTGTTTTTGGTGAATATTAGTTTGGGTTCAGTTTCTATTCCTTTGAAAGAAGTAGTTAACGGACTTTTATCGCAAGAAATGAGTAAGGAAAGTTGGGAGATAATTCTATGGAATTTCCGTTTTCCTAAAGCCATCACTGCCATTTTAGTGGGAATCGGACTTTCGATGAGTGGATTGTTAATGCAAACTTTGTTCAGAAATCCGTTGGCTGGACCTTATGTTTTAGGATTGAGTTCGGGTGCGAGTTTGGGAGTGGCGTTTGTTATTTTAGGAACCGGATTTTTACCCACCTTCATCTCATCCTTCTTTTTATCGAATTACGGATTGATTCTAGCTTCGAGTTTAGGAAGTTTATTGGTTTTTATGGCCGTTTTATTGGTATCGAAAAAACTAAAAGACACGATGGCAATTCTGATTGTTGGATTAATGTTTGGAAGTTTTACAAGTGCCATCGTTTCGGTTCTATCCTACTTTACTTCGGCTGAAAAATTACAGAAATTCACCTTTTGGTCGATGGGAAGCATTTCGAATTTATCTTGGGATGAAATTTCGCTTTTATCCGTTTTTGTTATCATCGGAATTGGCATTAGTTTTATGGTTATAAAACCTTTGAACGCTTTATTATTAGGAGAAAAATATGCTCAAAGTATCGGAATTAATTATAAAAAAACGCGGTTTTTAATTATTATCGCCACCAGTATTTTAGCTGGAAGTATCACTGCTTTTGCTGGCCCGATTGCTTTTATAGGATTGGCAGTTCCGCATATGGCGAAATTGTTGTTTCAAACCAGTAATCATTTTGTGTTGTTTTGGGGTACGCTGTTACTTGGCGCCATTGTGATGCTTTGTTGCGATACGATTGCACAAGTTCCAGGAAATGATATTACTTTACCAATTAACGCGATAACATCAGTAATTGGAGCACCAGTAGTAATTTGGTTGTTAGTTAAGAAGAAACGATTTTAACCATGAGCGAACAAAATTTCACCATACAAACCTCAAACCTTTCGATTGGCTACAAATCCAAATCGGAAACGATTACTATTGCTCAAAACATCAATCTTAGTTTAGAAAAAGGCAAATTAATCGCATTAATTGGTGAAAACGGAATCGGAAAATCTACTTTATTAAAAACAATTACTGGAATTATTCCACCATTATCAGGTGAAATAACTTTACTAAATAAATCGCTTCAATGTTATAAACCACTTGATTTAGCACAAGAATTAAGCATCGTTCTAACCGAAAAATTACCACCAAGTAACTTAACTGTTTACGAAATCATTGCTTTAGGAAGACAACCTTATACCAATTGGTTAGGTACTTTATCCGAAGAGGACAAAACTAAAATTGAAGAAGCGATTGTCTTAACAGAAATCCAACATTTGGTTCACAAAAAACATGACGAAATTAGTGATGGCCAATTACAAATTGCTTTAATTGCTCGTGCTTTGGCTCAAGATACTTCGATTATCATTCTGGATGAACCTACGACCCATTTAGACTTGGTTCACAAAGCGACTTTATTGAAACTGTTGCAAAAACTCACCCACGAAACTGAGAAAACCATTCTCTACTCTACGCATGACATCGATTTAGCGATTCAAATGACAGATGAAATGATTGTGTTTACACCAAATCAAATTGTACAAGACCAACCTTGTAATTTAATTCAAACTGGGATTTTTAACTCGTTGTTTGATACTGAACATTTGACTTTTGATGCTTCGATTGGCAAGTTCAAAATCAAATAATTTATCCCAATTTTACCTTTTGTTTAACGCTTCAAATTTTCAATTTTCATAATTTTACTAAAAAAAGTTATGAAGTACGTTTACATTATCTTACTCTTAGCTACTATGAATAGCTTCGGACAATTAGTAAAAGTAGATTACGCAGATGGTAATCAAAAATTAGAAGGATTTTTCGCTAAAACACAAAAAGCAAATCCTAAAAAAGCAGGTGTTATCGTTCTTCCAGCTTGGATGGGTGTTGACGCTCATGCTAAAGAATCAGCGGAAGCTTTATCTAAATTAGGCTATCATGCTTTTGTAGCGGATATTTATGGCGTTGGAAACAATCCAAAAAACACAGGTGAAGCTGGAAAAAATGCAGGTTTCTACAAAAACAATCCTGCAGAATACCAAAAAAGAATTCAATTGGCGATTGACCAATTAGTAAAAGCTGGTGCTGATAAAAACCAAATTGCAGTAATTGGTTATTGTTTTGGTGGAACAGGTGCAATTGAAGCGGCTCGTGGTAACTTAAATGTAAAAGGAGTAGTTTCTTTTCATGGTGGTTTAGGAAAAGCAGCAAATAGTCCAACGAATGAAATTAAAGCGAAAGTTTTAGTGTTACATGGAGCCGATGATCCTTATGTTCCTGTAAAAGAAATTGAAGCTTTTCAAAACGAAATGCGCGAAACCAAAGCTGATTGGCAAATGAATTATTACGCAAATTCAGTTCACGCTTTTACACACAAAGATGCAGGAAACGATAACAGCAAAGGCGCTGCTTACAACGAATTAGCTGATAAAAGAAGTTGGGAAGCGATGAAAACGTTTTTTATGGAGATTTTTAAATAATCGTTATAGTATTTCAAAAATAGAAAAACAGTTATTTCATCAGAAATAGCTGTTTTTTTTATATATCAAAACCACTCACTTCGGTAACTTCACCCGCTTTTAAATCATTCAAATGAATGTTTCCGACACGCACACGAACCAATCGCAATGTTGGAAAACCAACAGCAGATGTCATTTTTCGTACTTGACGAAATTTTCCTTCGGTTAATGTTATCGAAACCCAAGAAGTTGGTCCGTGACGTTCATCTCGAATCTTTTTTCCGCGTTCGCCTAAATTTGGTTCAGATTCTAATTTAAAAGCTTTACATTTTTTGGTTTTGTATTTTTTTCCATGTAAACCGATTTCGACTCCTTTTTTTAATTGTTCAACGGCTTCTTCGGTAATAATTCCATCGACTTGAGCATAATATTCTTTTTCGACTTTTTTACTTCGGACAATTTCGCTCATCATGCCGTCTGTCGTCAACAAAAGTAATCCTTCTGAATCTTCGTCTAAACGACCAATTGCCATAGTGTTTTCGGGAAAATCGTATAATTCGCCCAACAACTTTTTCTTGCGTTTTAATTGGTAAATAAACTGCGATAAATATCCGTAAGGTTTGTGAATAAGGAAATGATGATGCATCTGTAAAAATTTGAAACAAAAATACATTTTTAAAATTTGGGGTTTCAATTTATTCCGTATTTTTACATTTTACAATTCATTTTATGCCAGAATCTATGCTTATTTTAGTTACATTTATTGTTGCACTTGCCATTGGAATTTTCATTGGAAAGTTACTTTTTACCGCCAAATCACAATCCGAAAAATCAAGTTTAGAAGAACGAATTAATGGTCTTTTAGGTCAAATGGAACAATTGAAAGCGCAATTTCAAACCGAGCGCAATCAATTTGAAAAATCACTTACCCAACTTTCATCCGAAAAAGAAAATCTGCAAAAAGAAAAGGAATCTTTAGCCATTCATTTAGCTAAAAAAGAAAATGATTTCGACAATTTATTGGAACGAAATAAAGAACAAAAGCAAGAAGTAGAGCAACTTCAGGAAAAATTCACCAAAGAATTTGAAAATCTAGCTAATAAAATTCTAGAAGAAAAAACGGTTAAATTCACCGAGCAAAATAAGGAGAATTTAAAAAATATTTTGTCACCATTACAAGATAAAATCCAACTTTTTGAAAAGAAAGTCGAAGATACACATAAAGAAAGTATCGATTATCATGCCGCATTACGCCAACAAATATTGGGACTTCGCGAAATGAACGAACAAATGAGTAAGGAAACCATCAATTTAACCAAAGCGTTAAAAGGCGACAGCAAAATGCAAGGAAATTGGGGTGAATTAGTGTTGGAACGCGTGTTAGAAAAATCGGGATTAGAGAAAGACAGAGAATATTTTGTGCAACAAAGTCACGTTACAGAAGACGGTAATCGTGTGTTCCCCGATGTTATCATCAATCTTCCTGATGGCAAGAAAATGATTATCGATTCGAAAGTAACCTTAACCGCTTACGAACGTTATATCAACGAAGAAGATTCGGAAGTAAAAAATCAACATTTAAAAGAACATATTGTTTCGATAAATCGTCATGTGGAGCAATTGAGTAGCAAAAATTACCACGATTTGTACCACATGGAGAGTCCGGATTTTGTCTTGTTGTTTATTCCAATTGAATCTGCTTTTGCAGTGGCTTTAAATGAAGACACAAGTTTATACAACAAATCTTTCGAGAAGAATATTGTGATTGTAACACCTTCTACCCTTTTAGCAACTTTACGTACAATTGACAGCATGTGGACGAACCAAAAGCAACAAGAAAATGCGATTGAAATTGCGCGTCAGGCTGGTGCTTTATATGATAAATTTGAAGGTTTTGTTTCCGATTTGATTAAAATTGGGAAGAAAATGGACGAAGCCAAAGCCGAATATGGTAACGCCATGAATAAGTTAATTGACGGTAAAGGAAACTTAATTACTAGCGTTGAAAAACTTAAAAAAATGGGAGCAAAAGCAAAAAAAGCACTTCCAGAAGCTGTATTGAAAAGAGCCAATTCGGATACTGAACCAACTGAAGAAATCGAATAAATATGACTATAGCAAATACTGTTGAGGCTTCAAAAATAACCTTGAGCGAATTGATGTTACCTTCTCACTCTAATTTTAGTGGAAAAATTCATGGAGGGTATTTACTTAAATTAATGGACCAAATAGCATTTGCATGTGCTTCAAAGTATTCCGGTTGCTATTGCGTTACTGCTTCTGTAGATACGGTAGATTTTTTAAATCCGGTAGATGTTGGTGAATTGGTTACTTTAAAAGCATCTGTAAATTATGTTGGAAATACCTCTATAGTAGTGGGAATTCGGGTAACATCGGAACATATTCAAACTGGAATTAAAAAACATTGCAATTCAAGCTATTTTACTATGGTAGCTAAAGATGAAAAAGGTCAAAATGTACAAGTTCCAAAACTTATTTTATCCAATTTAGAAGAAGTTCGTAGATTTTATGATAGCATAAATCGTATCGAAAATAAAAAAAGAATTAAGGAAATTGAAACTAATTTCGATTACAAATCAAAAAAAGCAATTGATAATTTAAAAAAATACAATGTTGTAATTTCTGATAATTTATTTTAAAAATTTATTTGCAAAATAAATTGTATTTTAAAAAAAAAGTTATATTTGTTTCAAACAAATCAAACAAATCTTAACTTAATGATAAAAAAATACTCGATTTACGCTTTTATTATTAGTATTTCCATCCTTATTTATGCTTGTTCAGAAGATAATGATGATAGCTATGCACCGGTTTCACCCGTAACTGTTGACTTAACACAAGTTCCTTATCCGAAACTATCTGATTACAAATTCTTTGAAGGAGATTTGAAAAATCAAATACCTTCACTTGACGTTATTCCTTATGAACCAGCCAGTATTCTTTTCAGTGATTATGCACATAAAAAAAGATTTGTTTGGATGCCAAAAGGAACTCAAGGTACTTATCAAGGAGATGATCAAATAATTAATTTACCTGAAGGTGCTGCAATAATTAAAACATTTTATTATGACAACGTATTACCTTCAAATACAAGGAAAATAATCGAAACAAGGATCATGATTAAAAAATCTACTGGTTGGATTTTTGCTGAATATGTTTGGAATGATGAACAAACAGAAGCCTACTTAGATTTAGCTGGAAGTTATCAAGATATAAATTGGATTGATGAGAATAATGTAACTAAGTCGGTAAATTACAGAGTCCCATCTGAAGTTCAATGTATTGTTTGTCATAAAGAAAAAGAAGTAATAAACAATCAAGAAGTAACTGTTTACACACCCATAGGAATTAAACCTCAAAACTTAAATTTTAATTACAACTATGGAACTACAACTAAAAATCAATTGACATATTGGATGGAAAAGGGTTATTTAGAAAACAGCACTTTACCATCGGAAATAAATACTGTTGTGGATTATAATGATACATCAAAGCCTATTAGTGCGAGAGTGAGATCCTATTTTGATATTAACTGTGCACATTGTCATAAAGAAAAAGGGCATTGTGACTATCGACCATTACGATTATCATTTAGTGATACAGGTTCTTCAAATGGATTGACGAATATGGGGGTTTGCGTACCTACACAAGACATGCAAGATTTTGATCCTGAATTAGATAAATTAATTACTCCAAGAAGAACTGATAAGTCTATGTTATTTCACAGAGTAAACACTACAAATGAAGCTTTTAGAATGCCTCTTCATGGAAGAACTTTGATTCACACCGAGGGTGTTGCTATAATTGAAGAGTGGATAAATTCTTTAGATGATTGTCGATAATTAAAACACAACTTATAAATATGAAAAAAAATTACTTTTTATTCTTTCTTATCTTATTTAGCGTAACCAGTTTTGCTCAAGATAATTGTGCTACAGCGGTTCCTATTACTAATGCAGGAACCTATACAGTTGGTACTATCAATGGAACAGAGCTACCTGCAATTAGTTGCAATTTAACTAATACTTCTGCATCCGCTGCTGAATGGTATGCCTATACTCCATCACAAAACTATACTGTAACAGTAACATCTGACTTAAATGAAAACATTTGTTTAGATACTAGATTACGTATTTACTCAGGAACATGTGCATCACTAACTTGTATTGGTGGTGATGATGACTCAGGTAACGTAACTTGTTCTTCTGGCTCTTCGTATTTGTCTCGACTAACTTTTAATGCGATAGCAGGCACAACTTATTATATTGTATGGGATAATCGATGGTCTACAGCTGGTTTTAATTTTCAAATCAGTGAAATCCCAGCAGGATATAATCCATGTGCTGCTGCAACTCCTATTACAGCAGGAACAACAGTTGTAAATGTAATAGATCAAACTAATATCACTACCGCTTGTTCTTCATCTAGCTTGTCTAAATGGTACTCATACACGCCAACAATTAATGCAAATGTAACCGTATCTTCTGATTTAATGGTTAATATTTGTAAAGACACAAACTTTAGTGTTTACAGTGGAAATTGCCCAACTGGTTTAACGTGTATAGCTAGTGATGATAATTCTGGCGTTATTGCATGTAATTCGGGAAATACAAATTCAAATCTTTCTGTTAAAACATTTGAAGTTACAGCAGGTGTAACGTATTATATAGTTTGGGATAATAAATGGAGTACTGATGGATTTAGTTTTATTCTAACAGAATCTCCAATTATAGTTCCTGTTTCATACAATAATCAAACCATTGGTACTATTAACAGCAGTTATAACATTTGTGTAGTTGATATGAATGGTGATTTTAAAGATGACATTGTAGGAATTAGCGCTAACAATTTAAGAATTCACTTTCAAGGAGCTACAGCAGGAACATTTACTGTTACCGATTTCCCGATTTCAGGAACTAGTGATATGCCTTCATGGAGTATGGCGGCAGGAGATTATAATAGAGATGGTTACAATGATTTGGTTTTAGGTAGTGGTAGTGGTTTAACCTTCTGGAAGTCTAATAGTAATGGCACAGCTTACACTAATGTTAATCCTTCAGAGTATATTTTCTGTCAAAGAACAAATTTTGTTGACATCAATAATGATGGTCATCTTGATGCATTTTCTTGCCATGATGTGGCTCCAAATGTGTACTATATGAATGATGGGAATGGTAATATGGGATATTATCAATCGGGTACTTCTGGTGCATACTCATTAGGAATTACTCCTAGTGGCGGTAATTATGCTTCCTTATGGACAGATTTTGATAATGATGGTGATTTAGACATGTTTATTTCAAAATGTTCAGGTCCACCATGTGAATTACACAGAAACGATGGTAATGGAGTATTTACAGACATTTCAGCAATAGCAGGAATTAATGTAACACCAATCCAAACATGGTCATCTGCTGTAGCCGATTTTGACAATGACGACGACATGGATGTAATAATAACAGCAAGTGCTGGTACACATAAATTCTTTAGAAATAATTTAGATACTTCTACAGCTGCTTTTACTAATATTACTGCTGGTTCTGGTTGGGACACTAATACTTCAACTAACATTGATAACGTGGCTTACGATTTTGATAATGATGGAAAAGTAGACGTATTAGGTGGTGGTAACAAAATCATGTTCAACAAAGGAAATAATGTTTTTGAAGCTACAAATTATACAGCAATTAGTGTTGGTGCAATTGGAGACTTAAACAATGATGGTTTTTTAGATATCTTAAACGGAACTACCGTTAGATACGCAATACCAAATGGAAATAATTGGGTTAAGGTTACATTGCAAGGAATCCAAAGCAACCGCAATGGAATTGGAGCTAGAGTTGAAATTTATGGCCCTTTTGGCAAACAAATTAGAGATATCAGAAGTGGAGAAGGCTTTAAATACATGAGTTCTTTGAATGCACATTTTGGAATTGGCACCCATACTACAATTTCTCAAATTGTTATCAATTGGCCTTCTGGAGTTGTAGATGTAATAAACAATCCAAATATTAATGAAACACTATCTGTAATTGAGGGTTCTAGTCCTTTAAGTTTAGTAAATAACGAAGACAAAAAAATAATGCTATATCCTAATCCAAGTTCAGACAATATAACATTAACAAATATTGAAAATTTAGAAATTAAAAATGTATCTATTATATCTACTTTAGGGAAAGTAGTTAAAAATGTTACACTTAATGAATCTAGATTTTCGATTACTGATCTAGCAGAAGGATTTTATATTCTTTTGATTGAAACTACTGACGGAAATAAATATTCCGAGAACTTTATAAAAAAATAATCTTCAATTTTGATAAATTTAAAAACTGTCTTTACTAAAGGCAGTTTTTATTTTTATATGTAAACTATTTTTTTATATTATTGCAAATTATTTCAACATGAAAATTTCTCCATTACTATTTATCCTTTTCTTTTGTATTTCGGCTGTTGCTCAAAAAAATGCAGATCCATCTCCTGAAGAAATAAAAACAGCAAAATCTATTAGAGAAAAGTATGACAAATTTGATATTGCAATTTTAAGCAGTACTGAGAAAGTCACTTTTAACATTAGCAAAACAAACGATCTTGTTGAAGTTAATTACAGCGTAAAAGAACAATTAATGAATATTAATCATAGAGCGGATATTCAGAAATATGAGTTTTATGATAGCCAATCTACCATTGAAAATTTTTCTTTAAAATATAAGACCGACAAACAAGCTAACTTTTATGTAAATGATGAATTTTATAAAAGTAATGACTTATTTTATAATGATGCACGAGTAAAATTCATGCAAGTAGATTTTCCTGTTCAGGGCTATACTTATAAGTATCAAATGGAAAAGAAAATCAAAGACAGTAAATACTTTACAAGTATTTATTTTAGCGATGAATTTCCAGTGATTGAAAAAAAGGTAATTATTGAAATTCCTAAATGGCTAGATTTAGAAATTAAAGAATTCAACTTTGATGGTTTTGCTATAAAAAAAGTAGTAACACAAAATGCTGAAACTACAATTTACACTTACACCATTGAAAATTTAAATGGTAATCCAAAAGAAAACTATAGCCCTGGTCCAAGCTTTTTATATCCGCACATCTTATTTGTAGCAAAATCATTTTCGGTTAAAAACGAAAAGAAAACACTTTTTAGTACCACTTCCGATTTATATAAATGGTACAAATCACTTGTAGATTCAATGAAAGATGATACTACAATTTTCGCCGAAAAAGTAAAGGAATTAACTGCCAATGCAAAAAACGATGATGAAAAAATAAAAAACATCTACTATTGGGTTCAGGATAACATCAGATACATAGCTTTTGAAGACGGAATTGCAGGATTTAAACCAGATGATTCTCAAAATGTTTTTCAAAAAAGATATGGGGATTGTAAAGGAATGGCCAACCTAACAAAGCAAATGCTGAAATTAGCTGGATTTGACGCTAGATTGTGTTGGATTGGAACTAATCACATTGTTTATGATTACAGCACCCCTTCTCTATCTGTAGACAACCACATGATTTGTGCCTTAATTAAAAATGGTAAAAGGTACTTTTTAGACGGAACAGAAAAATACAATTCATTTGGAGAATATGCACAAAGAATTCAAGGGAAAGAAGCATTAATTGAAGATGGAGATAAATTTATTTTAGATAAAATTCCTGTTCTCAATGCCTCTTCAAACATTGAAAAAAGTATAATTACTTATGTAATCGAAAACGAAACTTTAAAAGGGAAGGTAAAAATGGAATATCTTGGTGAAAGTAGAGCATCATTTTTATACAGTTACAATTCTATAAAAAATGATAAAAAAGAAGATGCTTTAAAATGGTATTTGAATTCCAAAGATAAAAATTGTACGGTAAGCAATATCAAAACTTCTGATTTATTAAACAGAGATCAAAAACTAACTTTAGATTATGATGTTGCTATTGCCAATCATGTTTCTTCGT
>RXJZ01000178.1 GCA_003963025.1 Flavobacteriaceae bacterium | reverse complement strand
CCCTAATATTTCTTTTGGAATGCCTGTTTTAGATGCCATCAATAAACATGCAAAAAAAACAATTGATGTTCATTTGATGATTGTTGATCCTGACAGATACATTGCAACATTCAAAAAATTAGGTGCTGATGTTTTAACGGTTCATTACGAAGCTTGCACGCATTTACACCGAACACTTCAAGCTATTAAAGCAGAAGGAATGAAAGCTGGAGTTGCATTAAATCCTCACACAAATGTAGATTTATTGGAAGATATTATTCAGGATATTGATTTAGTTTGCATCATGAGCGTGAATCCTGGTTTTGGAGGACAATCTTTTATCGAAAACACCTATTCAAAAGTTGAAAAACTAAAAGCGTTAATCAACAGAAAAAACGCTACAACACTAATTGAAATTGACGGAGGTGTTACCAACAAAAATGCCAAACAATTAGCTGATGCTGGAGCTAATGTTTTAGTAGCAGGCAGTTACGTTTTTGGTGCTCAAGATCCTATTGCAACTATTGACGATTTAAAACAGATTACGAAATAATTAAAAAAAGCCTAACACTTTAAAATGTTAGGCTTTTTCATTTAATATTGATCGATTAAGTATTTTATTAAATCTGTGGTAGTTACTATTCCTACTAATAATTCACCTTCGCAAACTGGAAGTGCATGAAACTCTTTTTTGGCTAAAATTTCTGCAGCTTCTTTAATTGTAGTATCGGGAGAAATAGAAACTAATTTCTTTGCCATAACTTGCTCCACCGTAAACATGTTATAAACTGTTGTATCTATCACATCTTCGTCGTCATCAATGGCGTCGGCAAAGGAAATTCGCAACAAATCGGTATAACTCAACATCCCTACAATTTTGCTACTGTAAACAACAGGAATGTGTCGTATGTGATGCTTTTTAAATAGCATTTCAGCCTTAGTTAAATCATCTGACAGATTTAATTTAACTACATTTTTTGTCATAATAGTTGACACAGGAACCTTTTGTTTCATGAGCTTGAGTATTTATTGACATAAAGTTACTCAATATTGAAAGACTAAAACATGATTTATATCAGACATTATTATCTAATCAGCAATAAAACAAGCTTCATTAAAATTAATCATCTGTTTCACTTTCAAAAAGATAGAAGGAAATTTAAACTTAAACTCCTCGGGAGATTCGAAGAAATACTCCAATAAAACAGCTACAAATTCAAACTGATTTTCGTAGGCATAATCACGTAAAAATCCTGATTCAACTAAACGTTGTTTGACTTCTGGTTTTGAAACTACTCGGAATAAATTTTGAAGTGATTCATTAAATAATACAAAAGTTGCTTTATCACTTTTTAAGGCATAAATATGAAATGCATGTGTAAATTCATGCAAACCTAAGTTTAAATTATCGTTTGTAATATCAATCCCTTCTTTGAAATGTTTCCATGAAAAAACTACAGACTCCATTCTCGGATTGAATTCGCCTTTATGGTAATTATCATTTTGAGACGAATAATAGATGTCAGGATAAATAATAATTCTCTTAAATAAAGGATTCAAGTATTCTCGCATGCCAAAAGTCAACATTGCGTAAGATGCAGATATGGTTACTTTCATTTCTTCAGTAACCTGAATATCTCTTCCTTCAAAATTATAGTGTTGAATAAACTTGGCTACACGATGTTCAAAATAACGTTTATATTTTGGCTTTAAACGATTATAAAAATGAAAATTGGATGCTAAAATATGCCTTTGATTTTCTGTTACTTTTAAAAAATTCACGTTAGCAAAAACTACTAAAGGTTTTTTAAAATTGCGTAAGTACACAATTTCAGCTACATAGAATGCAAATGTAAAAAAAATTGCTGTAAAAGGCGCTACCACTATAAACATTCCAATGTAATCAGCTAAAAATAATTCGTGTTCTACAGGTGGAGGATTCATTTGTTTGAGACTATCTTACAAATAACGTAAAAAATAATGTTTATATGAAATAAAAAAACACCAAGCTATGTTGGTGTTTTAATTATGTGACCTCGAAGGGAGTCGAACCCCCAACCGCTGGAGCCGAAATCCAGTGCTCTATCCAGTTGAGCTACGAAGCCGATTTTTAAGAGAATAGAGCAAAGATGAAAAAATAAAGACACCTATCTTTACTCTTTCATCTTCATTCTATCTTCTTACTTAAACTAATAATTTCTTTACAATTCCAGAAATTACTTTTCCTTCTGCTTGTCCTCCAATTTGAGCAGTGGCTAAGCCCATAACTTTACCCATAGAAGCAATTCCTGAAGCACCAGTTTCAGCAATGATTTTAGCAATGATTGCTTCTACTTCAGCTTCTGATAACTGAGCTGGTAAAAACTTCTCTATTACAGCAATTTGCGCTAATTCTGGTTCGGCTAAATCAGGACGGTTTTGCGTTGTGAAAATTTCAGCACTATCCTTACGCATTTTAACTAAACGTTGTAACATTTTGATTTCTTGATCTTCTGACAAACCATCTCCTGCTCCAGCTTCTGTTTTAGCTAAAATAATTGCAGATTTAATAGCTCTTAGCGCTTCTAAAGCTACACTATCTTTTGCTTTCATGGCTTCCTTCATGTGGTCCATGATTTTTGCTTCTAAACTCATATATTTATGTTTATTGTTTGTGAATTTTTGTTTTTTAAATGTATTGCAAAAGTAATAAAAAAACCCGAAAATTGCTCTTCGGGTTTTAATGGGTAGGTTAGTTTGTAATAGATTAATCTACATTATCGTGAAGGAACGAATTGTTTGAACGAAGTTGAATATCATCGTTACTATCGATTCCTAGTGACATTCTAGACTGATTGCTGTTGTTGTTAGGTTGTGATGCAACATCTAACCCCATTCTTTTGTATGCTGGAACTCTTTCAAATTCATCAATTTGTGCATTGTTGTTGAATTTATGATTGAATTCTTTCATTTTTCTTTTACGTTCTTCGGCTCTGAATTTTAATGTTTCTTCGATTGACATCTCTAATGGAGATACGTTATCTAATTGAGCTGCATCTTCAAACTTTTGAACGCTTGTTTTCATGGTGAAGTTTAACTCCTCATCTAATGGCTCGCTAACAACTTCAATAGGCTTTGAAGCTACTAATTCTTCTTCTTTTTCCAAGTAATCTTCTAACGAATATTTGATAATTCCGTTTTGATTTACTTCCGTAACTGGAACCACATTAATTGGATCTTTCACTTCCATTT
>RXJZ01000177.1 GCA_003963025.1 Flavobacteriaceae bacterium | reverse complement strand
GTGATGTTGCTAAATTCGTTTTAAAAGCAAAAGATAAAGACGATCCGTTCCGTTTAATGGGATTCGGACACCGTGTTTACAAAAACTTTGACCCAAGAGCAACCATCATTAAAAAAGCAGCTGATGATGTATTAACAGCTTTAGGAGTTGACGATCCATTATTAGATATCGCAAAACAATTAGAAAAAGTAGCGTTAGAAGACGAATATTTTAAATCAAGAAACTTATATCCAAACGTAGATTTCTATTCAGGAATTATCTACCGTGCTATGGGTATTCCAGTTGAAATGTTTACGGTTTTATTTGCTATTGGTCGTCTACCAGGTTGGATTGCACAATGGAAAGAAATGAGAGTAAATAAAGAACCAATTGGTCGTCCAAGACAAGTTTACACAGGATATCCGTTACGTCCTTTTAAAGAAGTAAAAGATAGATAATATTTATAAAAAAAACCACTCAAATGAGTGGTTTTTTTTATTCTGCTGGTTTCGTTTCTTCATTTGTTTCAGAAGCTGTTTCAACTTCAGTAGTTGCTGTTTCAACTTCTTCTTTTTTGTGTTCTAATGATTCTTTTAAGTTGTGCGCTTTTTCTTCCACCCAACCTGCTGCTTCTGCTGTTTTTTCTTTAGCGACATCAACTAGTTCATTTACTTTTTCAGGTACGCCCATTTCTTCTAATTTGTCTGAAACTTTTTCGGCTACATTTTCAACCGTTTCTTTTACGTCTTCCGCTACATCAGCAGCTTTTTCGGCTACATTTTCTGCAACTTCACTTAAGTTTTCTTTTGCAATTTCCGCTTTCTCCTTTGCTTTCCCAAAAAGAGAACTGAAAAAATTTGATAATCCCATGATAATTTGTTTTTTATAGTTTCTCAAATTTAATCATTTATATCTAAAAAGAATCTTTTTGAAGCGAATTTATAACAGTTTACTGATTAATATTCTCGTTTCCTTTTTCTATATTTGCCAAAAGCCGAAAGCTATGTTACAATTAAATGTAAAGAACGAAACTTCCCGATTAAGGGCTGTGGTGTTAGGAACCGCTGAAAGTAACGGTCCAACACCTACTATCGAAGAAGCCTATGATCCTAAATCATTAGAGCATATTAAAGCTGGAACCTATCCTGTAGAAGCAGATATGGTAAAAGAAATGGAAGCATTTAATAAAGTCTTCCAGAAATATGACGTAAAAGTCTTTAGACCTCAAATTATTGAAAATTATAACCAAATTTTCGCCAGAGACATCGGATTTGTAATCGATGACATTTTTATAAAAGCCAATATTTTACCAGACAGAGAACGTGAATTAGATGCAATTCAATACGTAATCGATCAAATTGACCCTAAGAAAGTAGTACGTCCTCCAGAAGAAGTACATATTGAAGGTGGCGATGTAATGCCTTGGAATGAGTACATCTTTATTGGAACTTACAAAGGTTCGGATTACAAAGATTACATCACAGCAAGAACCAACATGCAAGGTGTAAATTATATAAAAGAATTATTTCCAAATAAAATTGTGAAAGCATTCGACTTAGTAAAATCGAAAATTGAGCCTCGTGATAATGCATTGCATTTAGATTGTTGTTTTCAACCTGTGGGAACTAACAAAGGAATTATATACAAAAGTGGTTTCCGTGAAGAAGCCGATTATATGTTTTTAGTGAATTTATTCAGAAAAGAAAATCTATTTCACATCGAAAGAGAAGAAATGTATCACATGAATTCGAACGTATTTTCCATTGCTCCTGATGTAGTAGTTTCTGAAAAAAACTTCACCAGATTAAACAATTGGTTACGCGAAAACGGATTTACAGTAGAAGAAATTCCATACGCAGAAATTGCAAAACAAGAAGGTTTGTTACGATGTTCAACTTTACCTTTGATTAGAGATTAGGCTATGCTTACTGCAATCTATTTTTATGTAGTTTTTCCAATAATTGTAGTTAGTGCAATAGTATATGTTGTAAAGAATACTAAGAATCCAAATAAAAATAATGTCGTAATCAAAAAATACGATTTATCAGAAAAAAATAAAGAAGAAAAACATGAACCAAACAACTAACTCCATATTGATGATTCGTCCGGTGGCATTCCGTATGAACGAACAAACAGCGGTGAATAATTATTACCAAAAAGTATTGGATAATTTAACACCAACTTCGGTTAACGCAAAAGCACAAGAAGAATTTGATACTTTCGTTCAAAAGTTAAGAATGATTGGATTAAATGTGGTGGTGGTTGAAGATACATTAAGTCCTGATACGCCTGATAGTATTTTTCCAAACAACTGGATTTCGTTCCATGAAAATGGTGATGTAGTTTTATATCCAATGTTTGCCGAAAACCGTCGTTTAGAAAGAAGAGAAGATGTTTTAGATACTTTAGAAGAAAAAGGATTTGTAATCAATGAGATTATGGATTACACTTCAGCTGAAGATGATGATATTTTCTTAGAAGGAACAGGAAGTATCGTTTTAGATAGAGCCAACGGAAAAGCGTATTGTGCTTTATCTCCAAGAGCAGACGAAGAATTATTCATCGAATTTTGTGAAGATTTTGAATTTACTCCCGTGATTTTTGAAGCTTTTCAAACGGTAAACGGTGAAAGAAAACATATTTATCACACGAACGTAATTATGTGCGTGGGCGAAACATTTGCGGTTATTTGTGCCGATTGTATCGACGATAAAAAAGAACGCAAAATGGTCTTAGATAGCTTGAAAGGTGATGAAAAGGAAGTGATTCTAATCACGGAAGATCAAGTGAATAACTTCGCTGGGAATATGTTAGAAGTAAAAGGGAATGATGATAGAAGATATTTAATCATGAGTGCCTCTGCTCACCAAAGTTTGACTAAAAAGCAAATTGCACAATTAGAAGAACATGTAACTATTGTTAGCTCAAGTTTAGATACAATTGAAGCTTGTGGTGGTGGAAGTGCGCGTTGTATGATGGCAGAAATTTTCTTGCCAAAAGAATAACTTTAACGTCATTTCGAGTAATTTTTAAAAGTAAAAATCCCAAATTCAGAATGATTCGGAATTTGGGATTTTTTTATTTAAGAAGTTGAATTAAATGCCTCTAACAATACTCAAAACCGCACTAA
>RXJZ01000202.1 GCA_003963025.1 Flavobacteriaceae bacterium | reverse complement strand
CTTGGAATTTAGTCGGTTTGTTAGTATCCTCTTGGGCAAATAAAAAGCTGGCACAAATTAAAAATAAGGCTAAAAAATTATTTTTCATTATGTAATAATTATAATATTTAAGTTCAAGTTCAAGGACAAGTTCAAGGACAATTGCTTTTGCTTCGCTCAAGGGTTAGCCTACTTCGTAGGAGATTCCTAGCAAGCTCGGAATGACAAAATCAATCACCCATCACCTTTCATCCATCACCTTATTAAGGTAAATATTTCTTTTCGAAATTTGGTTTACGTTTTTCTAAGAACGCATCTCTTCCTTCTTTAGCCTCGTCTGTCATATACGCTAAACGAGTAGCTTCACCAGCAAAAACTTGTTGGCCTACCATTCCATCATCGGTTAAATTCATAGCGAATTTTAACATTTTAATTGAGGTTGGTGATTTGGCTAGAATTTCTTGTGCCCATTCGTAAGCCGTATCTTCTAACTCAGCATGCGGAATCACTGCATTTACCATTCCCATTTCAAAAGCGTCTTGAGCGGAGTAATTTCTACCTAAGAAGAAAATCTCTCTCGCTTTCTTTTGTCCCACCATTTTAGCTAAGTAAGCCGAACCATAGCCTCCATCGAAACTCGTAACGTCAGCATCAGTTTGTTTGAAAATCGCGTGTTCTTTACTCGCCAACGTTAAATCACAAACTACATGAAGCGAATGTCCACCACCAACAGCCCATCCCGGAACTACACAAATCACCGCTTTAGGCATGAAACGAATCATACGTTGTACTTCTAAAATGTTTAATCTGTGGTAACCATCCTCTCCTACGTAACCTTGATGTCCGCGTGCTTTTTGGTCGCCACCACTACAAAAACTCCAAATCCCATCTTTAGAACTTGGTCCTTCAGCCGAAAGCAATACCACTCCAATAGAAGTATCTTCTTGCGCATCGTAAAAGGCTTCTATTAATTCTTTAGTGGTTTTAGGACGAAATGCATTTCTTACATCTGGACGGTTGAAAGCAATTCTCGCAACACCATTGCATTTTTTATAAGTGATATCTTCAAATTCTCTAACGGTTTTCCATTCGATTTTGCTCATTTTTTCAAATATTTAAGTCGATTTTATAAAATGTAAATTTCCGTAAAAATAATTCATTTTTTGCATTATATTGCAAGTTCAAATCAATAAGTCATATGAAAAAATTATATATTGGATTACTAGTAAGCGCATCCTTTTTTACAGCTTCGGCTCAAAACTATGAATTTCAGAAAGTTAATGATGTAGAATGTTTGCCTGTCATCTCTCAAGATATCACGGGAACGTGTTGGAGTTTCTCTACTTCGTCGTTTTTAGAATCGGAAATTATTCGCTTAACAGGTAAGAAAATAGATCTTTCTGAAATGTATCAAGCAAGAACTACGTATCCGTTAAAAGCAGAAAATTATGTTCTACGCCAAGGGAAGGCTAATTTTAGCGAAGGTGCTCTGGCGCACGATGTAATCAACAGCGTAGCAAAATACGGATTGGTTCCAAATAGCATTTATGATGGATTAAGTGACGATGCCAACAAACACAATCATGCGGAAATGGTTGCGGTTTTAGAAGCGATGTTGAAAACGTATGTAGAAAATCCGGCAAAGAAATTATCTCCAAATTGGAAACAAGCGATTAGTGCCGTTTTAGATATTTATTTAGGAAGTATTCCAACCAAATTTGAATACGAAGGCAAAAATTATACGCCGAAATCATTTGCTGAATTTGCTAAAATCAACCCAGAAAATTATGTGACTTTGACTTCGTTTACGCATGAAGCGAATTACAAACCGTTCATTTTGAATATTCCAGATAACTTTTCAAACGGAAGCATGTATAATTTACCGTTAGATGAATTTATTGCTAATATTGACAACGCTTTGGCTAATGGTTACTCGCTTTCTTTAGATTGTGATGTTTCAGAACCTACCTTTTCAGGAAAATATGGCGTTGCTTTTATTCCAGAAAAAGAAGAAGATACTAAAACGGGTTTGGCTGAAATTGTTGTTGAAAAGAAAATCACACCTGAATTCCGTCAACAAGAATTTGAAAATCTTACGACAACTGACGACCATTTAATGCACATTGTGGGTAAAGTAAAAGATCAAAAAGGAAATGTCTATTACAAAGTAAAAAACTCTTGGGGAACCGACGAAAAGAGAGTTGCAAATGGTGGATATGTGTATATGAGTGTTCCTTACATGAAATTAAAAGCGATTTCAGTTATGGTACATAAAGATGGAATTTCTAAAGAAACTAAAAAGAAATTAGGGTTGTAATATGATTTTCAAATCGGCAGTAAGTAATTTGAATAAATATGTTTATTTAGGTAGCATTATATTGCTACTTTTACTAACAATTCCTGCTCTATTTGATGACAACTATACTGCCCTCTTTGTGATTAGTAGTATTCATCTTCTTTTGATTTTGTTACTAATTTGGACCTACAAAAGTACTTTTTACAAGATTGAGAATACGGATTTACATTGGAAATCGGGTCCTTTTAAAGGTAAAATTGATGTAACTAAAATCAATAAAATTGAATATCACAAAGGAATTTTTGTGCCAACTATCTGGAAACCAGCATTGAGTCATATTGGATTAATTATTACCTATAACAAATTTGATGATATTTACATTTCTCCTGAAAAACAACAAGAATTTATTGCTACATTGCAACGCCTAAATCCAAATATTACGTTTAAGAATACGCCTTATGTTGAATAAAATAGTACTTGTAAGTTTAAGTTTACTACTTTTTAATTGCCAAAATAAACCCGACGAAAACAAAGAATCTACCTTAAAAGATAAAGAAGGTAATGTTTCTGAATATGCCGTAAACTTTACTCCTTTGACCACCATTTACAAAAAAAGAATGGGAAATGAAATGGAGGCCTTTTACGATAAAAAATTCAATGCAAAAGATTTCAGCGGTTCGTTTTTGGTAGCTAAAAATGGAGAAATCTTGTATGAAAATTACAGTGGCTATGCCTACAAAGAAAAAGGCGATTCTATAAAACAAGATACTCCTTTACACATCGCGTCCGTTAGTAAAGTGATTACAGCAGTAACTGTTTTAAAATTAGTAGATGATAACAAATTAGAATTGGATGAACCTGTTCAATCTATTCTACCAGAATTTCCACATAAAGAAACCACTGTAAGAATGCTTTTAAATCACCGAAGTGGTTTGAGAAATTATGCTTATTTCACTGACGATAAAGGTGTTTGGGATAAAAAGAAAACGCTAACCAATCAAGATGTATTAACGTTGTTAGCTACCAAAAATATTGGATTGGAATCTAAACCAGGAACCCGTTTTGGTTATTGCAATACGAATTATGCTTTGTTAGCTTTAATTATCGAAAAAGTAACTAACAAAACGTATCCAAAAGTGCTTCAAGAAATGATTTTTGATCCACTAGGAATGAAAAACACTTTTGTTTTTGACGATTTAAATAAGAAAGACGAAGTGAGTCAATCCTACAAAAACAATTATTTACGTTTGGCTTTTGAATTTTTGGACCAAGTGTATGGCGATAAAAACATCTATTCTACTCCACGTGATTTATTGAAATTTGATTTGGCACTATATTCTGATAAATTCCTTAGTGCTGAAATGAAAGCCGAAATGTACAAAGGCTACAGCTACGAAAGAAAAGGAACTAAAAACTACGGTTTAGGTATTCGAATGTTAGAATTTGAAACGGGGCAACAATACTTCTTTCACAACGGTTGGTGGCATGGAAACACCTCTTCTTTAGTTACACTTCATAAAGATTCTGTAACTATCATTGCTATTTCAAACAAATTTACTCGTAAAACGTATCAAACGAAACGTTTAGCACCTAAATTTGGCGATTATCCGTTTAAATTTAATGCAGAAGAAGGCGAATAATTAGCCTATTTTTACCGAAGTCATCGTTAACGAACCTCCAACCGCTTTATCGTTAAAGAATTCCACTTTATCATTATCCGTTTGAAGTGCTAAAATGTATAACAAAGGATAATAATGATCGGGTGTTGGAATGGCTAAAGTAGCTGCTTTATGAAGCTTTTCATATTGAATTAACTCTTTATGAAAACCGTTTGAGATTTTATTTTTAAAGATGTCATTCATTTCTAAAGCCCAATCAAATCCGTATTCAGGTTCGCTAAGTTTGTCCCAAGCTACCATACGTAAATTGTGCACCATATTGCCACTTCCGATAATTAAAACCCCTTTTTTACGAAGTGCTAATAATTGTTTTGCTAATTCATAATGATAAGCCGCTGGCTTGTAATAATCAATACTCAATTGCAAAACTGGAATATCCGCATCAGGATACATGTGTTTTACTACCGACCAAGTGCCATGATCTAATCCCCAATCGTGGTCTAATTCCACTGCCGGATTGGTAATTAATTTTTGAATTTCAGTTGCCAATTCAGGACTTCCAGGCGCTGGATATTGTACCTCAAATAACGCTTGTGGAAAACCTCCAAAATCGTGAATTGTTTTTGGATTTGGCATTGCGGTTACTAGAGTTCCTTTAGTTAACCAATGCGCCGAAACTACTACAACTGCTTTGGGTGTTGGGATTTCTTTCCCCATTTGTTGCCAACGTTTTGAAAATATATTATCTTCAATAGCATTCATTGGCGAACCGTGTCCGATGAATAAAACGGGCATTTTTTGGTCCTCTTCTCCTAATCCTTTTGTCCAATCATAGAACGGTTGTATACTAGCCATAGCGATTCCTCCTGAAAGTAAAGTTATGAAATTCTTACGATTCATAAATTAATGTTTGTATATACAAATGTAGTAATATAACATTAAATTAAAACACTAATTATGAAAAATTTAGGAAAGCAACTCTATTTCGAAATATCTCAAAATAAAGAAAATAGAAATTAAATTGATTATAAGCGCGAACCAATAATACTTGTTATAACCCTCAGTATTTACTGCAATTTCATAAAGATTTAAAAGAGGTAAAATTACAACACCTATCCAAATCGGAATCCAGATAATTTCTGTTTCAAAACCGATAAAATGAATGGTTTCAAAATTTTGGAAAATAGCAACGAATGTCATTACTAAAACAACAATACTAAGTAAAAGATATATTTTATTCTTTGTTGCCATACTAAACCAAATAAATCCCGTCTTCTTTGATTTCGATAAGTTTTTGTTTATATAAATTTCCAACGGCTTTTTTGAAATTCTTTTTACTCATTTTCAATACCGTTTTAATGTCTTCTGGATGCGAATTATCCGTTAATCGTAAGAAACCACGATTCGCTTTTAATTCGTCTAAAATTATTTGTGATGATGGTTCGATTGCCTCTACTCCTACTTTTCGCAACATCACATCAATTTTACCATCAGGACGAATGTTTTTGATATACCCTTTTGTTTTCATTCCGGGTTTTACATCATCATACACTTCGTTTTTATACGCTAAACCTTTGTGCTTTTGATTGATGATGCAATTGATTCCGCCTTCGGTAATGTGTGAAATTAAAATATCTACTTCTTCATTACGTTGTAACTCCAAATTATCATTGCTTAGAAACTGATTGGTTTTACTAGAAGCTACCAAACGATTGGTTTTATCATCTAAAAACATATACACCAAATAACGTTTGCCTTCTTCCATTGGACGTGCTTGTTCTTTGAATGGAACAAACAAATCTTTCTCTAATCCCCAATCTAAAAAAGCTCCGAATTTGTTGATGTAATTTACTTTTAAATGCGCAAATTCGTTCAACTTGATATACGGTTTCAAAGTAGTTGCAACAGGACGTTCTTCGTGATCTAAATACACGAATACGGTTAAATCATCGCCAATAGTAAATTCTTTTGGTACATATTTATTTGGCAATAAAACATCATCTTCTTGCGTGTCTTCGCTTCCTAAAAATAAACCTACTTTAGTATCTCTAAGTATTTTTAACGTATTGAACTCTCCTATATGTAACATAAATGAAATAAATATGGTGCAAAGGTAAGCATTTTAAAAATTAGAATTTAGAAATTAGAATTCCGAAATTAAGAAAACAAAAAACCACAAATCAATTACTGACTTGTGGTTTTTAAAATTGTATTTTTTGAAATTAGATTCCGATTTCTACTTGGAAACGAACATACCAATTTTGTTTGTTAGTTCCGTCGAAATAATTCAAATCGCTCAACGTAACTTCACCTTGTAATTTGAAAGCATGTTCCCATAAATATTTGGTGACACCTAATGAATATTGCTTAGAATCTGGTGTTAATGCTTTGATATCATCATGCATATTTTGTGTAGAAAAACGACCAATAATTTCGTAGTTCGTTGGGAAAACATAACTCAATTGATAATCCATTCCGCTTCCCACAGGAACATAATTAAATTCCGTAATATCATCTGGATTAAAAGCGATTGGATCTTTTACAGTTCTTGACATATAACTCGACATAAAAGCCCAACCGTTATATTTCAACATCGCATCTAACAAAACCGATTTCATAGTTTTTTGTTCGAATAAATCATTTCCAAGTTGCCCTTGTGTTCTTCTAGCTAAATTATTTTGATGAAAAGCTCCTGACAATAATAATCTTGGCTGTTCTTCACGAGCCACATCACCTTCAAAATTGGTTCCATCTTTTTTAAACGAACCAAAAGGCATTAATTCTAATTTTCCAGTCAAAGCCACTCCGTCATCGGCAGATTTTGTCCAGTTTCTTCCTTCACCAGTAGTTACTGCTGTTTTTACATTGTATGAGAATTTATCTTTGTTTTCATTCAAGTAATAAGCCTGAAAACCAAAATCACGGTCTATAGTAAAACGAGCATTGTTAATACTTCTATCGGTTAACTGTAAAGCTCCTGATGAATTGACACGTTGACGATTTCCTGGTAATTTGGTTTGACCAAAAAGAAAACTCCAATGTTTATTTGGGCGATAAAAAACGGCTGCATCTCGAATAATATTGATGTTTTCACCATCTTGAATTTCGCCCACATCACCCGGTGCAAATGACAACTGAATTACATATAAAAAGTGTGGATTTCCAACATAACCATCAAAACGCAAACGCAAACGTCTAATTTCTCCAGAATAAGCTGCATCTTCACCTTCATCTTGAATAAACGTTACACGATTTTGCATTCTAAAACGAATATTCAATTGAAATAAACTATCAGGCGATGTAATTCCTAATCCTTTTCCATAGCTGTAATATGGAAGTGCTTCCAACTTTAAATCATTGTCTTTTGTAGATACTTTTATGTCCTGAGCACTTGAAAATGCTGTAGTTACTAAAAGTAAAAATGTAATTAATTTTTTCATTTGTTATGTTGTTGTTTATTTTGTGCAAACTTAACATCAAAACAAGGTTAAGTATGTTAAGTAAATATTACCTTTGCAAAAAATTAACGTTATGTCAAATATATACATTGGATATCATTTCACAATTACTCCATTAGAACTTGGAAGTGAAATTTTAATTGCTGAATTAGGAGAAAAAGCCTTTGAAAGCTTCATTGAAACAGAAACTGGAGTTTCTGCTTTTGTTCAAAAAGATTTATGGAGTGAAAATATATTGGAGGATATTCAAATTCTAGAGAATCCAGAATTTAAAATTGACTATACATTTGAAGAAATTGAGCAAGTGAACTGGAACGAAGAATGGGAGAAAAATTTCGAACCTATTGATGTAGATGGAAAATGCCACGTAAGAGCTCCTTTTCATGAAAAAACGAATGCTGAATTTGACATCGTAATCGAACCTAAAATGAGTTTTGGAACAGGTCATCATGAAACCACTCACATGATGATTCAACATTTGTTAGAAACGGATTTAGTAGGAAAGAAAACCTTAGATATGGGATGTGGAACTGCCATTTTAGCCATTTTAGCTGAGATGAAAGGCGCACAACCCATTGACGCAATTGATATTGACAATTGGTGTTACTTAAACTCAATTGAAAATGCAGAGCGTAATAATTGCAAACATATTTCGGTTTACGAGGGAGATGCTTCTTTATTATTGGGTAAAAAATATGATGTGATTATTGCTAACATCAACCGTAATATTTTATTAAACGATATGCAACAATATGTAGCTTGTTTAAACGAAAACGGAATTTTATTCTTAAGTGGATTCTATACTGAAGATATTCCTGTGATTTCGGAAAGTTGTAGCTCTAAAGGTTTAACTTATGTTAAGCAATTTGAACGCAACAATTGGGTAGCTTTAAAATTTAAAAAATAGAATTTTGGATTTTAGAATTAATATTATAAATTTGTTACGCAACCGATAAGAAAAAGAAAATGAGTACAATAGAAAAAATCAAAGAAGAAATTTTAGTTGAAGAAGCTATTGGTTTGAATCATGAAATTGTATTACATAATGACGATGTAAATACATTTGATCATGTAATTGACACTTTAGTTCGAGTATGCAATCATGATGATTTACAAGCAGAACAATGTGCAATTTTAGTTCATTACAAAGGAAAATGTACGGTTAAAACAGGTTCTCTGGAAGAATTAAAACCACAATGCTCTGCTCTATTAGATGCAGGTTTAAGTGCTGAATTGATATAAAAAAAGTCCCGATTTAATCGGGACTTTTTATTAACTCATCTTTCCAATAGCACAACTCACATATGATTTTGCTTTTGCTGTTAAACTATTAGCTTCTCCATCTTCGGGATATCCTAATGATTTTAATTTTTCTTTAACTTCATGTAACTTTTCATCCGTTCCATAATCAAATGTTACCGAACTTTCTTCAACATTTACAGCAACATTTTGTATCGTTTCGATTGATGAAATTCCTTTGGAAATTGTATTAGCACAACCGCCACATTTTAAATTTTGTATAGGAATTGTTGTTTGCATAACTCATTATTTTTAATGACACAAATTTACAAAATATACAACCAACACACTACAATATCACTTACTTTAACTTAACTTTAATGAGGTAATTTGTCTTTTACCAAACCATAAATATAGGTTCCTAAAAGAGCTCCTATTAAAACTACAGCAATAGCGTAAGTTCCTGTACTTAAAAGTATAAATATTGGTCCAGGACAACATCCTACAAGAGCCCATCCTAATCCAAATAAAGTCCCCCCAATAATGTAACGCCAAAAACCACGTTCTTTTTCAATTATGTTAATTGGTAATCCATTGTAATCTTTAACCTTATATTTCTTTATAATTTGTAATCCTACAATACCTGTAAATAATGCTGTTCCAATAATGCCATACATATGAAACGATTGAAAATAAAACATTTCATAAATGCGATACCAAGAAACCGCTTCTGCTTTGGTTAAAACAATTCCGAAGAATATTCCAGTAAGAAAAAATCTTGCTAATTTCATAATTAAGCCGTTTTAAAGATTAGAGGTAAAATATAATGTGCCATGGCTAATCCTCCAATAAAGAAACCAATAACAGCTACTAATGATGGTAATTGTAAATTGCTTAACCCCGATATAGCATGACCTGATGTACAACCACCAGCATATCGCGTTCCGAAACCAATTAATAAACCTCCAAGCAATAAAATTGCAAATCCTTTTGGAGATTGTAATGTTTCAACGCTAAAAATAGCATCAGGCATTAATTTACCATTTGGAGCATCAATTCCAAGTGTTTGCAATTGCGTAATAGTTTCTGGATTTATATTAACACCACTTCCATCTGATAAAAAGTAAAAAGCGATAAATCCACCCACAAAAGCACCTAAAACAACAGCTAAGCTCCATTTTTGTTCGCGCCAATCCAATTTAAAAAAATCGCTAAATTTTCCAGCTCCTGCCATAGAACACATGGTGCGCAAATTAGAAGACATTCCAAACGATTTACCAAAATAAGTTAAAATTAACATGGTTAATCCAATCAAAAAACCTGAAATGGCCCAATGCCAAGTTCCAAAAATATAGTTCATCGCAATTCAATTTTGCACAAAAATAGAAATTCAAATTGGGATTTATAACTTTTAAAGCAATTTATACTAAATTTGAACTATTAAATAAAATCCATTATAATGAAAAAATTTTCAATTGAATTCAAATGGTCAATTATTGCTAACATCCTTTTCTTAGCTTGGATGACTTTAGAAAAACAATTAGGATTTCATAACGAAAAAATTAAATGGCAAATGGCTTTTACCTTGCTATTCTTTATCCCTTCATTTTTGATTTATCTATTAGCACTTTTAGACAAAAAGAAAAATTATTATCAAAATAATATGAATTGGCGACAAGGTTTTATCTCTGCAATAATAATTTCATTTATTGTGGCTGTTTTTTCCCCATTAGCACAATTTATAACACATGAAATTATTTCGCCATTGTATTTTGAAAAACTCATTAAATTATCGGTAGAAAATCAAAGAATGACGCAAGAACAAGCCGAAAATTATTTTAACCTTACATCTTATATTTGGCAAAGTATATCAGGTGGCATTTCTTCAGGTGTTGTAATTGGCGCGATTGTTGCATACTTAATTAGAACTAAATCTGTTTGATAATGAAAATTTTACTATCACTATGCTCCTTAGCACTACTTAGCAGTTGCGTAAGTACTGAATCTACATTAAAAAATATCGACAAAACCGCAATACGTCCAGCCATAAAAAATAAAGCGTATGCTATTACAGAATATGCAACTGATACAAAATACGGTTATGATAAAGATTATCCGATAAACATTGGTTTTATTCATGAAAAACAAGAAGACATTAATGTAGCCTATTTTTTCAATGGCTTAAGTGGTCCAAAAGGAGAAAAAATTACATATAAAAAAATTGACACCTGCTGTCCGTTTCCTTCTAAAAACAGTTTAATGGGTGCAGGTACTATTGGTATTTATGAAGTGTCTTTTGAAGGTAGTTCTAAAACTATCATATTGTACTTTAATATCTATGAAAAAGGAAAAATACTATGTCCTAAAGGTTTTACTATAAAACAAATACAAGAAATTGATAAATAAAAACATTTTTATTATATGTAACATTTGTAACCTTTTCTTTAGCTAAAGAAAAGGTTTTTATTTTTATCTTTGCACCTTCAAAATCAACACAAAATGAATTTAACAAACATTCCTCAAATAAAACACACTGAAAGTGGTAACTTCTTTTTATTAGCTGGACCTTGTGCTATAGAAGGTGAAGAAATGGCTTTACGTATTGCAGAAAAAATTGTTTCTGTTACTGATAAATTACAAATTCCTTATGTATTTAAAGGGTCTTTTAAAAAAGCAAACCGCTCTAGAGTAGATAGTTTTACTGGAATAGGCGATGAAAAAGCCTTAAAAATTCTTCAAAAAGTTTCAAAAGAATTTGGTGTACCTACGGTTACCGATATCCATACTAATGAAGATGCAGTAATGGCCGCTGAATATGTTGATATTTTACAAATACCGGCTTTCTTAGTTCGTCAAACAGATTTAGTAGTAGCAGCTGCAAACACGGGTAAAACTGTAAACTTGAAAAAAGGGCAATTTATGAGTCCGGAAAGCATGAAACATGCAGTTCAAAAAGTATTGGATAGTCACAACCAAAATGTAATGGTTACAGACAGAGGAACCATGTTTGGTTACCAAGATATGATTGTAGATTTTAGGGGAATTCCAACCATGCAACAATATGCTTCAACTGTATTAGATGTAACCCACTCACTTCAACAACCTAATCAAACAACTGGTGTTACAGGAGGCCGACCTGATATGATTGAAACCATTGCTAAAGCAGGAATTGCAGTTGGTGTCGATGGAATTTTTATTGAAACCCATTTTGATCCCGCAAATGCCAAAAGTGATGGCGCTAATATGTTACACCTGGATTACTTTGAAGGCTTAATGACAAAATTAGTAGCTATCCGAAAAACCGTTAATCAATTTTAATTTTTTATAACTTCAAATGAAACATCCATTTTTAATGGCTGTACTAACTTTTTGTGTTTTTTCACAGTACACCTTTTCGCAAGAAACAGTAGAAAATCCTGAAAAATACACGAGCAATAACAAAGGGAAATTCTATATCTTCTGGGGAGGTAATAGAGAATCTTATTCAAGATCTGACATTCGTTTTAAAGGAGCTGATTACGACTTTACAATTCACAATGTGGGGGCTCACGATAAACCAAAAGGATGGCATTGCGATTATTTCAACCCAGCAAGAATGACCATTCCTCAAACCAATTTAAGAATTGGGTACTTTATTTCCAACCATTACAATATCTCTATTGGAGTTGACCACATGAAATATGTAATGTATAACGACAGAAGAGTAAACTATACTGGATATTATCCTAATGCAGGTTCTTACAACGAAAATCCAAGTGGAGGACAACTTACATTAGATGAAGATTTTTTAACTTTTGAACACACTGATGGTCTGAATTATTTAAATACTGAGATTTCAAGAGTTGATGATATTTCCTCATTATTGCATCTACCTAATACTGATAAATTTCAAATTAACGTAACAGAAGGGGTTGGAGCAGGTCTTCTTTATCCTAAAACCAATACAAAACTATTGGGAAAAGACCGCTATGATGAATTTCATGTTGCAGGATATGGTGTATCAGCTAAAGTTGGACTTAACTTTACATTCTACAAACATTTCTTTATCCAAACTGAATTAAAAGGAGGATATATAGACATGAATGATATAAGAACTACTAGAAGCACAGCTGATTCAGCAGAACAACACTTTTGGTTCTTACAAAGAATCGTATCTATTGGAGGAATCTTTAGAATCTAAA
>RXJZ01000040.1 GCA_003963025.1 Flavobacteriaceae bacterium | reverse complement strand
CCGATTGGATCATTTTGAATAAAGATGTTAGCTTTACTTTTTGTAGTGAAATCATTGATTTTATTCGAAAATTCTAAAGAAAGAAAAGGTGAATTGAAATAATAAATCACATTTTCTAACGGAAGATTTTGCATTAATTCTTCAATTGAAACTGCATCATTTTCTAAAGTAAAACGAATACTTTCTGCTCCTCTTTGTAATGTTTCTAACGCACGAGCATTCGATTTTTTTACATCGTGAACAAAAATATTTTGGACAATTGCAAAAGGTTTCGAAGGAGTGATGGCATTCAAATTCAGCTCAGTTTCATCATTGTGATAAAACGGTTTTACTTTAATTCCTTCGGGACTTTCCCAAACTAAGGTTTCGTTGTAATCAGCACCTTTTAGTTCGTATTGAATTTGTTGCTTCCATTGTTTAGAAGAAACGGCTTCAAAATCGGAAAATAAATTGTTGTTAGCCACGAATTATCTATTTAATTGTTACTAGTTGTTTTTTCGGCAGCCGCTTTCTTTTCGTCTTCAAATTCGATGATGTAGATGTCTTCGTTATCGCGTTTCATGTAATATTTCTCACGAGCGTATTTTTCTACACGATCATCATTTTTCAATTCTTTGATTTTTATGCTGTCTTTTTTAATTTCAGTTTTATAGTACTGAATATTATCTTCAATTTCTTGAATTTCCTTATCCAAAACGCGGTGTTCTAAATAAGAGTAATTGTCGAAAAAAAGCATCCAAACAGAAAAAAGAATTAACACCAAAACGTAGCGATTCATTACGAACGCTAAAAACGGATATTTGGCAATTAAATTCTTGATTTTGTTCATTATGCGATTCTTTGATTAATTACGGCGCGCACTACGTCGATAGCAACCGTATTGTATTTGTCATTTGGAATAATAATATCAGCAAATGCTTTTGTGGGCTCTATGAATTGCTCGTGCATTGGTTTTAAAGTAGTTTGATAACGATTCAAAACTTCTTCCATATCACGACCACGTTCTGCAATGTCGCGTTTTAAACGACGAATCAAACGCTCGTCAGAATCGGCATGAACGTATACTTTAATGTCAAACATGTCTCTTAATTCGGGATTGGTTAGAATTAAGATACCTTCAACAATCATTACTTTTCTTGGATGTGTGATGACTTTGTCGTCAGTTCTGTCGTGAGTTACGAATGAATAAACCGGTTGTTCAATGGTTTTTCCAGCTTTTAAATCTTTAAGATGGGCTACTAACAATTCAAAGTCAATCGCTCTTGGATGATCGAAATTGATTTTAGTACGCTCTTCATAACTTAAATGATGCGTTTCCTTGTAATAGGAGTCCTGAGAAATGATACCAACTTCAGTAGCAGGTAACTCATTCATAATCTGATGAACAACTGTTGTTTTTCCACTTCCGGTACCTCCGGCAATTCCAATAATTAGCATATAAAAGGTTGTCTTGTTTAATTTTAGCAAAAATAGAAATAATATTCTAAGTGTTTTTTGTTTTTGGTTAGAAAGTTTAACGAATAAGTGCTAAAAAAATATAGTTTGAAAAAGACTGAAAATTTATTTTAAAAAAAGAATGGATTTATTTGGAACAAGAGAAATTAGTTCTATATTTGCACTCACAAATTCGGGGTGTAGCGTAGCCCGGTTATCGCGCCTGCTTTGGGAGCAGGAGGCCGCAGGTTCGAATCCTGCCACCCCGACAAAACCTTCTTGAAACTTCAGGAAGGTTTTTTTATTGTCAAAAATTATACATTCATAATTAAAACTAATTCAATTTTAAGAAATAATTTTAATTAAAAACTTACATTTGCTACTCTTAAAAGAATAAAGTTATGTCAGATACAATCGAAAAAGTAAAATGTTTAATTATAGGTTCTGGTCCAGCAGGTTATACTGCAGCAATTTATGCGGCTAGAGCTAATATGAATCCAGTTTTATATCAAGGGCAACAACCAGGGGGTCAGTTAACGACAACGAATGAAGTAGAAAATTTTCCAGGATATCCAGAAGGTGTAACCGGACCAGAAATGATGGTGCAGTTGCAAGAGCAAGCAAAACGTTTTGGTTCTGATATTCGTGATGGTTGGGCTACAAAAGTAGATTTCTCTGGAGCTATTCATAAGGTTTGGATTAATGATACGATTGAAATCCACGCAGAAACGGTAATTATTTCTACTGGAGCTTCAGCTAAATATTTAGGATTAGAATCGGAACAACATTATTTAAAATTAGGTGGTGGTGTTTCAGCTTGTGCGGTTTGTGATGGATTTTTCTATAGAAATCAAGAAGTAGTAATCGTTGGAGCAGGAGATAGTGCTTGTGAAGAAGCACATTACTTATCTAAATTATGTAAAAAAGTAACGATGTTGGTTCGTAGTGATAAATTTAGAGCTTCTAAAATTATGGCAGAACGTGTACAAAAAACAGAAAACATCGAAATTTTAATGCATACTGAAACAGAAGAAGTTTTAGGCGACGGACAAGTAGTAACAGGAGTTAAAGCTAAAAACAGAGCTACAGGAGAAGTTGTTGAAATTCCAGCAACCGGATTTTTCGTAGCTATTGGTCACAAACCAAATACAGATATTTTTGCAGACTATATTACGTTAGACGAAACTGGTTATATCGTAAATGTTCCAGGAAGTTCAAAAACAAATGTTCCAGGTGTTTTTGTAGCAGGTGATGCTGCAGATCATGTATATCGTCAAGCAATTACAGCTGCGGGAACGGGTTGTATGGCAGCTTTAGATGCAGAACGTTATTTAGCGGCGAAAGAAAATTAGATTATAATTCATAAAAAAAGCTCCTATTTTTCAATAGGAGCTTTTTTTGTTTTTAAACTATCTACTAATAGTAGCTGTATCTTCTAACTTTAGCAATGTATTTCGCTAAACGAATAACTTGGTGGCTGTAACCGTATTCGTTATCGTACCAAACGTACATTACAATGTTTTTTCCGTCTCCAGAAACAATAGTTGCGTTACTGTCAAAAATAGCAGGAGCAGAAGTTCCTACGATATCTGAAGATACTAACTCGTTGTTTAAAGAGTATTTGATTTGCTCTACAAGATCACCTTCTAAAGCGTATTTTTTCATAATGTTGTTTACTTCTTCAATAGAAGTGTTTTTTCCAACTTCTAAGTTCAATACTACTAATGAACCGTTTGGAACTGGTACACGAATTGCATTTGAAGTTAATTTTCCAGCTAATGCAGGTAATGCTTTTGCAACAGCACTTCCAGCGCCAGTTTCAGTAATAACCATGTTTAAAGCAGCAGCACGACCTCTACGGTATTTTTTGTGCATGTTATCCACTAAGTTTTGGTCATTCGTATAAGCGTGAATGGTTTCTAAGTGTCCTTTTACCACACCTAAAGTATCTTCAACTGCTTTTAAAACGGGAGTAATCGCATTCGTTGTACAAGAAGCAGCTGAGAAAATATTTACTTCATCTGGGTTGTAATCTTCATGATTTACACCGTAAACGATATTTGGAACTCCTTTTCCAGGTGCCGTTAATAAAACTTTATCAGCTCCTTTTGAAGATAAATGACGTTTTAATGCTTCTTCTGTAGTGAAAGCTCCTGTATTATCGATTACTAATGCATCTTCAATTCCGTAAGCGGTGTAATCAATTTCTTCTGGAGAATTAGCTGTAATGATGTGAACTGTTGTTCCGTTAATCAAT
>RXJZ01000271.1:2108-3984 GCA_003963025.1 Flavobacteriaceae bacterium | reverse complement strand
TTTAGCAAGTTTTAAAGGAGTAAGAAGACGTTTTTCGTTTCAAATTAGAGAAGAAAAATTAGTTTATATTGATGATTACGCACATCATCCAACCGAGATTAACGCAGTGCATCAGGCGGTTCGTGAATTGTATCCGGGTAAAAAAATCATTGCTGCTTTTCAACCTCATTTATTTAGTAGAACTAAAGATTTTGTAGATGGTTTTGCAGAAAGTTTAAGTCAATTCGATGAGATTTTATTATTGGAAATTTATCCGGCTCGTGAGTTGCCAATGGAAGGTGTAACGATTGGTGCGGGTGATATTGGTGAGTTAGTAAAAGACCTAAAAAAAGCGCTTCATGAGAAGAATTAATTGGCATACTATTCGCTTGGTGTTAATCATTTTTACTATGATTTTCTTGTACTCTTTTTCGTCAAAAAGAAATAGTCAGCGTAAAATCAGTAAGATAGACATCAAATTTGAGTCGAATGAGAATATGTTTTTAACACATGAAATGGTTAATAACTTGTTAATACAAAATTTAGGAGGTACTTCATCAATACAAAAAGATAAAGTAGATTTGAATACTTTAGAAACTGTTCTCGATGATCACGAGATGATTGAAAAAGCACAAATTTTTTCAACAGCAGACGGATTTCTAAATATGCGTATTACTCAAAAGACCCCTATCGTAAGAGTTATTACTGATGTTGATAGTTACTATCTTGATTCAAAAGGAGATAAAATATCATTATCGGAAAATTTTTCGGCACGTGTTCCGCTGGTTGTCGGCGCAATAAGTGAAGAAAATTGTAAGTCATATTTGAAGTTGTTTAACGAAATCAAAAATGATGATTTCTTAAGCAAAAACATTACGGCGGCTAAGATTATGCCTTCTGGAAATGTGGTATTAACCAACAGAAGTTATGATTATAAGATAGTATTTGGGAAACCAAAAAATGAGGAAAGAAAGCTAAAGAATTACAAAGCTTTTTACCATCAAGCTATTAAAGATACATTGATAAAAAATTATAAAGAAGTAAACTTGATGTTTATTCAACAAGTGGTTTGTAAGAAATAAATGAAGTTATGAACAAAGACAACATTGCAGTAGGATTAGACATTGGTACAACTAAGATTGTAGCAATGATAGGAAAGAAGAATGAATACGGTAAGCTTGAGATTCTCGGAGTAGGAAAATCAAAAAGTTTAGGTGTTCATAGAGGTGTTGTAAATAATATTACACAAACCATTCAATCAATTCAGCAAGCGGTTACCGATGCTGAAAACGATTCAGGTTATAAAATTAATGATGTTGTGGTGGGTATTGCAGGACAACACATCCGTAGTATTCAACATAGTGATTATATCAGTCGCCCAAATGCAGAAGAAGTAATTGGTGATGCTGATATTGATACGCTTATTGGGCAAGTGCACAAATTAGCGATGTTGCCAGGTGAAGAAATTATTCACGTGTTGCCACAAGAATTTAAAATCGACGGTCAAGCCGAAATTAAAGAGCCTATCGGAATGTACGGTGGAAGATTAGAATCTAGTTTTCACGTAGTGGTGGGGCAAGCGGCATCGATTCGCAATTTAGGAAGATGTATCAAAAGTGCCGGATTAGAATTGTCTGGATTAACATTAGAACCATTAGCTTCGGCTGATGCAGTATTGAGTCAGGAAGAAAAAGAAGCAGGAGTTGCTTTGATTGATATAGGTGGTGGAACAACAGATTTAGCCATTTTTAAAGATGGAATCATTCGTCATACAGCTGTTATTCCTTTCGGAGGAAACGTTATTACGGAAGATATTAAAGAAGGATGTTCAATCATCGAAAAACAAGCCGAGTTATTAAAGACTCGTTTTGGTTCAGCTTGGCCAGGAGAAAATAAA
>RXJZ01000271.1:0-2058 GCA_003963025.1 Flavobacteriaceae bacterium | reverse complement strand
ATATGCTGAAATTAAATTGTACGGACACGAAGATCCTAAGAAAAAACTAATTGCAGGTATTGTATTAACAGGAGGTGGAGCGCAATTGCAACACATCAAACAATTGGTTGAATACATTACTGGAATGGATACTAGAATTGGTTATCCAAACGAGCATTTAGCAGGAGATTCAGACGAAGAATTGTCAAGTCCTTTATATGCTACAGCGGTTGGATTAGTAATGAACAGTATTAGAAATAATACTAAAAGTGCTACTCCGTTTGTAGAAATGAAAAAAGAAGAACCAGTGGTGGTTCGCTCTCAAGTAGTGGTGGAAGAGCCAATTGCTGAGGAAGAAAAAGAGGAGCCAAAAGCAACTCAACCTATCAAACACGAAACAACTGATGATAAAATCAAACGTTCGTTTTTTGATAAATACATTGATAAGATTAAAGAATTTTTAGATAACGCAGAATAAAAGGAGATACTATGTCAGAATTTGGAAACATTTCATTCGATTTACCAAAAAACCAATCTAACGTAATCAAAGTGATTGGTGTTGGTGGTGGAGGTAGCAATGCCATTAATCACATGTTTAAACAAGGTATTAAAGGTGTTGATTTTGTAGTTTGTAATACTGATTCTCAGGCATTACAAAATAGTCCTGTGCCAAATAAAATTCAGTTAGGTGTTAGCTTAACAGAAGGTTTAGGAGCCGGTGCTAATCCTGAAGTAGGTCAACAGTCTGCTATTGAAAGTATTGCCGAAATTGAAAAAATGTTGGACAGCAACACCAAGATGGTTTTCATCACCGCAGGAATGGGTGGAGGAACTGGAACAGGTGCAGCTCCTGTAATTGCGCAATTAGCAAAAGAGCGCGACATTTTAACAGTAGGTATTGTTACAATTCCTTTCCAATTTGAAGGAAAAGTTCGCTCTGAGCAAGCGTTAGCTGGAGTAGAACGTTTACGTAAACAAGTAGATTCTTTAGTTGTTATCAACAATAATAAATTACGTGAAGTGTATGGAAACTTAGGTTTCAAAGCTGGTTTTTCTAAAGCAGATGAAGTATTAGCAACTGCATCAAGAGGAATTGCTGAAGTAATTACACATCACTATACACAAAATATCGACCTTAAAGATGCTAAGACAGTATTGTCAAATAGCGGTACTGCTATCATGGGTTCTGCAACTGCGTCTGGACCTGAAAGAGCAAAACAGGCGATTATGAGTGCTTTAGATTCTCCATTATTGAACGATAACAAAATTACAGGTGCTAAAAATGTATTGTTGTTAATCGTTTCTGGAACAGATGAAGCGAACGAAATTACAATCGATGAAATCGGAGAAATCAATGATTTCATTCAGTCTGAAGCGGGTTACAATGCAAATATCATCATGGGAGTTGGTGAAGAAGAAGCTTTAGGTGAAGCCATTTCGGTAACAGTTATCGCTACAGGTTTTAACATTGAGCAACAAGCTGAAATCGTAAATACAGAACCAAAGAAAATTATTCATTCATTAGAAGATGAGCAAAAAATTGTTCACGAATTAATGAATAAAGCTGCTTCAAATATTACGGTTAATAACCCAATTTTTGAAACTCCAAAAGTAGAAGAAATTAAAGCGGATATAATCAATCCTATTTGTGACGAAGTGGTAGAACAAAAAATCATTTTTACTTTAGAAGAAGAAGTAGAGGAGCCAAAGTTTGAAATTCATACTCCAGTTGCTCCAGCAATGGATTTAGTGCCTACATCTGAATTAATAAAAAATATTGACGTTCAATTTGAGGTAATTACTCCAAATGTAGCGCCAACATTCGAAATTATTACACCTCAAATCAGAGAAATTGAAGTAAAAGATCCTGAGTTTGTAGTAGCAAAAGAGGAAATTAGTTTTTCATTAGATTTATTTGCTACTAAAGAGGAAACTATAGTTCAAGAAAATACAATAATTTTCGAATTAACTCCAGAAACCCGTCAAATGGAAGTGAAAGATCCAATTAATGTGGTTCCAGTTACGGAAGTAAATCAAAACGGAATTATCAAATATTCGTTAGAAGATTACTTGGAAAAA
>RXJZ01000016.1 GCA_003963025.1 Flavobacteriaceae bacterium | reverse complement strand
ATATAACATGGGTTTATTAAATCAAATTTACTCATTTTTATTGAAGAAACTACAATTGTTTTAAGCAATTACACCACTTCCCAAAATCTCTTCACCTTGATGCCAAGCTACAAATTGCCCTTCTGTTATAGCAGATTGTGGATTTTCGAAAACTACATACATTCCCTCTTTAAATTGATGTAAAGTTGCTTTTTGCAGAGGTTGACGGTAACGAATTCTTGCCATCACTTCCATTTTATCACCTTCTTGTAAAGCCAAATCTTCTCTTATCCAATGAACTTCATCGTTTGCAATAAACAAGGCTTTTTTAAATAAACCTGGGTGTTGATTTCCTTGACCTGTGTAAACAATATTTTTTTCAACATCGGTTTCAATGATGAATAATGGCTCTTTTGTTCCTCCCACATTCAGCCCTTTACGTTGTCCTTTAGTAAAATAATGAGCGCCTTGGTGTTTTCCAACAACTTTACCCGGAACTTTCAAATAGTCAATTCGTCTTGATTCGTAAGCAAAAGCTTCTTCTTCCGAATTTAATTGAGGCTTTTCTTGATTATATATAGCTGCTTCTGCAGGAATTTCTACAATAATTCCTTCTTTAGGTTGTAATTTTTGTTGCAAAAATTCGGGTAAACGCACTTTTCCGATGAAACAAAGTCCTTGCGAGTCTTTCTTTTCAGCTGTAATTAAATCTAATTTTGCTGCAATTTCACGAACTTCAGGTTTTGTCAATTCACCTATTGGGAATAAAGCTTTCGAAAGTTGGTCTTGCGATAATTGACACAAAAAATACGATTGGTCTTTATTTCCATCTTTACCTGCTAACAATTGGTAAATTTCTTTTCCCTCTTTTTCAACAGTTCCTTTTCTACAATAGTGTCCTGTAGCCACATAGTCTGCACCTAGTGACATGGCTATTTTCATAAAAACATCGAATTTGATTTCACGGTTACACAATACGTCAGGATTTGGAGTTCTACCTTTTTCGTATTCGTTAAACATATAATCAACGATTTTCTCTTTGTATTGGTCCGATAAATCAACTGTTTGAAAAGGTATTCCAAGTTTTTCAGCTACTAAAAGTGCATCATTACTATCTTCCAACCACGGACATTCATTAGAAATTGTTACCGAATCATCATGCCAATTCTTCATGAATAACCCAATAACTTCATACCCTTGTTCTTTTAACAAATAAGCGGCAACACTCGAATCTACACCACCCGAAAGTCCTACTACTACTCTTTTCATTTATTCCTGTCCTCCTTTTTCTTTTTTTAAATCTTCAAGTGTTTTTGAAACTTCTTTAGTATTTCTTTGTTCGTACTTAATTAACTCTTGACTAAATTTAGCTGCTTTAACTTGCTTGATTACTTTATTGTTTTCGAAAAACTTCCACATTCCAACACGTTTTCCGTTCACATAATTGCCCTCATACATTTTATTGCCCAAACCATCATGATAAGATGCTGGTCCATCAAACAAATTATTTTTATAAACATGCGAATCAATCAATTGCCCTTTCTCTGAATATGTCTTAGAAATTCCTTCTTTACTTCCTAATTTATAATTGGTTTCTTCCGCAACAGTTCCATCTTTATAGAATACTTTTCGGACACCATCTAACTTACCATTATTATAAAATTCATGAGACATCAATTGTTTCGACTCAAAATGATAGTATTTCCATTCGTCTTCAGGAAGTTTGTTTACTAATTTCCCTTCACTTACTTTATTACTCTTTTGATCATAAAAAACAGCATAGCAAGAACCATCTCCTTTAGAAAAATCTCTTGTTGCAATTACAGTTCCGGCTTTTGTATCATCAAAATACTTAAAAATACCCGTTTCTTTTCCATGATTGAAAGTTCCTTCATATCGAATTCGATTTGATTCTTTATGTGTACCTCTCCATAATCCGTGACGATTTCCTTTATCGTCTAGTTGATTGACTTTATCTTGTGCAATAACAAGCAAATTTCCTAAAAATAAAAACACAAAAAATAATTGCTTCATTTTTTAAATTTTGTTTAATTAATTAATTACTAATTACCTGTAAAACAATGAGAAAATCAAATATTAGACCAAATACATATTAAACAAAAAATAAATAAGCGTTAAATGTGAGGTAAAATCGCATTTATTATTTTTTTGTTTGTTTAAAATTTTATAGTTTTGGTTAAACAAAAAATAAATCCCTATGAAAAACTTTGCAAAATTAATGAAATTAACATTACTAGTTGTTACATCTACGTTAATGTTTTCTTGTTCAGATGACGATAGTTCATCTCAAAAAAAATCAATTACTGATATTGCATCAGAAAATCCTAATTTATCAGTTCTAGTTGATGCTTTAAACCGAGCTGGACTATCTGAAACACTAGATCAGAGCGGTTCATATACCGTTTTTGCACCAACCAATCAAGCTTTCTTAGATTTTTTAGATGTTAATGGATTTGAATCACTTGATGATGTTCCTATTCCTACCCTAACACAAGTACTTTTAAATCATGTTGTTAATGGAAGAAATTTATCATCTGGACTCACAACTGGTTATGTCAAGACTTTAGCTAAGGGTAGTGCTTCATCTACAAATACATTAAGCATGTTTATTAACACTGCTTCAGGTGTTAGATTAAACGGAGTATCTAGTGTAACTTCCACTGATATTATTGCTAATAATGGCGTTATTCACGTAGTGGATGCAGTAATTGGATTACCTACAATTGTAACACATGCAACTGCAAATCCAAACTTCAGTACTTTAGCTACATTATTAACACAACAAGAGTTAGTTGGAACTCTTAATGGAACAGCAAGTTCTCCATTCACTGTTTTTGCCCCATTAAATAGCGCATTTGATACCGCAACACTAAATTTATACAGTGGATTGAATGCAACACAAAAAACTGCTGTATTAACCTATCATGTTGTTCCTGGTGCCAATGTTTTATCTAATGCGATTCCATCAGGTCCAATAACTACTTTTGAAACTGGAACTTTTACAATTTCAGGAACAGTAATTACAGATGAACAAAACAGAACAACTAACATTGTCGCAACTGACGTACAAGCTTCGAATGGTGTAATACATGCTGTAAATAAAGTATTATTACCAAACATAAATTAATTCGTTTCTATTAATAAAATTGCTATGAACAAAAACGCTTTCCTATGGAAAGCGTTTTTTTATGTTCCTAATTCAACAGCTCTTGCATTTGCGGCTTCAATACCTTCAATTATATTTTCTTTAAGTTTCTTTTGACTAAAAACAGTCAAAGCGGCCTCAGTAGTTCCACCCTTTGAAGCGACACGTTGAATCCAAGCTTCGTTTGACAATGTACTTCTATTTTGCAATTGTACCGAACCTAAAAATGTTTTACTTACCAGAAAATCAGCTTCAGACGCTGAAAAACCTAATTTAATAGCTGACTCAATCATAGCTTGCATAAAATGAAACACATAAGCAGGTCCGCTTCCTGATATGGCTGTGGCTGCATTTAGCATTTCTTCTCTTTCGATATAAATCGATTTTCCTGTAGTGTTAATTAAATTCTGAACAATGAACAGTTCTTTTCTATCCACAGCATTTGAAGCGCAAAAAACGGTCATTCCCTCACCTATTTGTGTTGGAATATTTGGCATAGAACGAACAATTTTAGTAACTCCTAATTGCTTTTGCATCATATCAATTGAAATTCCAGCCATAACCGATAAGACAACATGTTCTGGATTTAAAAACGCTTTTATTTCAGACGCTAATTGTTTGAAATCTTGCGGTTTTACAGCTAAAATTAAAATATCTGATTCGAAGATTTGGGGATTTGGTTCTGTGTAACAATTGGTTGCATCAATTCCGAAACTATTCTTTTCTTCGATTTTTGTTTTGTTCAAAATTAAAACATCTGAAGTTCCTACAAATCCCGAACTCATAAAACTATTGGCATAGGTTTGCCCCATATTACCAAATCCGATAATCGCTATTTTCATTACTCATGTAAAAAAGAAACCCTGTCGTTTAGACAGGGTTTATATTTAGATAAAATTATTTTTTCTTTTGTGCGGCCTTTTGAGCTTCTGCTTGCTCCATCATTTCGCGCATTTTTCTTTGGAATTTACTTTCCTTTTTCTCTTTGGTTTTATTCTCCTGAATTTGAGCGTGAATTTTGTCTTCTTTCACAATGTAGTTTTTAATAACCAACATAATACCGATAGTAATTAAGTTAGAAATAAAGTAATACAAACTCAATCCAGACGCATAATTATTAAAGAAGAACAACATCATTAATGGGGAAATATAAATCATAATTTTCATGATTTTACCCATATCTGGCATACCTTCTTGTGGTGGTGTACTCATCGCTTGGTCACCTGTTGTCATTTTCATGTAGAAGAAAATTGCTATAGAAGCTAAAATTGGGAACAAACTCACGTGACTTCCATAAAATGGAATATGGAAAGGCAATTGATAAATGCTATCATAAGAAGACAAATCGTCTGCCCATAAGAATGATTTTTGTCTTAAATCGAACATCGATGGAAAGAACTGAAACAACGCATAGAAAATAGGCATTTGCATCAAAGCTGGTAAACATCCTGCCATAGGATTCACGCCAGCTTTAGAATACAACTTCATTGTTTCTTGTTGTTTCTTCATTGGATTGTCTTTGAATTTTTCATTCAATTCAGCAATTTCAGGACGTAAAACCTTCATTTTTGCTTGTGACAAGTAGGATTTATAAGTAACTGGCGACATTACAATACGAACTAAAATCGTAAACAAAACAATCGCAATTCCGTAACCAATTCCTAAAGCAGAAATAAATCCGAAAACTGGGATAAAAATGTAACGGTTAATCCATCCGAAAATTCCCCAACCTAATGGCATGATTTCGTCAAGATTTTTATCGTAACCATTTAAAATTTCATATTTTGCTGGACCATAATACCAATTCATATTATAGTTTAAAGCGCCATTTTTAAATTCTAAAGGAACTTGAGCTGTAAAATTTTTAGTAAAAACGGTGTCAACTTTTTCATCATCCACTAAATTATCTGATTTGAATTTAGCCGTTTTGAATTTCGTATCTGTTAATAAAATAGAAGTAAATAAATGTTGTTTGAAAGCAATGTAAGAAACATCTTTTGCTTCATCTTCTGAATCTTTAGCAGCATTTAAATAATCGTCTTTTCCATCTTCATATTCGAAAACTAACTCTGTATATCTGTTTTCATAAGAAACACTTTTCTCATTTCTGTATGATTTTAATTGCCATTCTAAATCTAAAGGTTTTGAAGTATTTACTACTTTTTCTAAACCTTGAGAACGAACAGCAAAGTCTAACATATATTCGTTAGGCTTCAATACATAGCGATATTCTAAAAACTGAACTGGACCTGCTTTTAATTGCATAGTTAACACTTGATTTTTACCTTCAGTAGTTAACTTAGGTTCAAAATACATGTCTTTTGTATGCAAGGTTCTGTTATCCGTTGTATTTAAAGCAATGTCTAATGAAGCATTGTTATCTTTAATAATTTGAACCGCTTTTTTCGAATTTTTCTCAAATTGATCAAATCCTAATACAGTTGCATCAACGATATATCCCCCTTTATTAGAAATTTTAAGCGATAAAACTTCATTTTTAATTTCGGTAACAGCATCAGTAGCTGATGGAAGTGTTGCAGAATATCCAAACGAACCTAATTTAGCTTGCGCTGCAGCATTTTTAGTAGAATCTGCTACTGGTGTTGCGGCAACAGTAGAAGTTACGGTTTTAACTTCTTTGGCTTGTTTTTCAACTTGCTCTTTTTTCTCTTTTTCCTTTAATTCTTCTGGTGTTGGAGCGTTAGAATATAACATCCAAATTAAAATTCCAGAAATCAATACAAATCCGATAATCGAATTAAGGTCTAATTTTTTTTCTTCCATCTAATTATTAGTGTTCAGTCCCGATAGTTATCGGGAGTATTAAGTTAACAACTTATTTATTCTTATGTTGCACAGCGGCCGCAACAAAACTCACAAAAAGTGGGTGCGGATTAGCGACTGTACTTTTATATTCAGGATGGTATTGAACGCCGATAAAGAAAGGATGTGTAGGAATTTCAACAATTTCTACCAACTTCGTATCTGGATTTACTCCCGAAGCTACTAATCCTGCTTTCTCTAATTCGTTTAAATACGCACCATTGAATTCGTAACGGTGACGATGGCGTTCCATAATCTCTGTTTTACCATAGATTTTTTGTGCCAACGTGTTTTCTTTTATGCTACATTTCCATGCGCCCAAACGCATAGTTCCTCCTTTATTTTCAATATTTTTTTGCTCTTCCATTAAGTTAATTACTGGATGAGCGGTGTTTTCATTCATTTCGGTTGAATTCGCATCCGCATAACCTAAAACGTTACGTGAATATTCAATTACTGCCATTTGCATTCCCAAACAAATTCCAAAAAACGGAATGTTATTTTCTCTTGCATAACGAACGGTGTCGATTTTACCTTCAATTCCACGACCGCCAAAACCTGGTGCAACAAGTATACCATCTAAATCTTTCAACTGATTTTCTGCCGAATTGGCATCTAAATACTCCGAATGAATCGAAATGACATTTACTTTTGTCTCGTTTGCCGCTCCAGCATGAATAAACGCCTCTAAAATTGATTTGTAAGAATCTTGTAATTCTACATATTTTCCAACCAAACCGATGTTTACTTCGTGCTTTGGATTTTTCAATCTAAATAAGAACTCATTCCAGTTGGTTAAATCTGGTGTATTTTTTTCTGGCAAATCTAATTTTTTCAATGCAACTCTATCCAATCCTTCTTCCAACATTAAATTTGGAACCTCATAAATAGTAGACGCATCAATCGATTGAATTACCGCTTCTTTTTTCACATTGCAGAACAACGCTAATTTCTGACGTAAATCTTGCGATAATTCGTGTTCTGTACGACACACTAAAATATCAGCTTTGATTCCGCTTTCCATTAAGGTTTTTACTGAATGTTGGGTTGGTTTCGTTTTTAATTCACCAGCAGCAGCCAAATAAGGCACTAACGTTAAATGAATTACGATTCCGTTATTTTCACCTAATTCCCAAATCAATTGTCTAACTGACTCGATGTACGGTAATGATTCAATATCTCCAACTGTTCCACCAATCTCTGTAATCACAATATCATAATCACCCGATTTTCCAAGCAGCTGCATGCGCTCCTTGATTTCGTTTGTGATATGAGGCACCACTTGAACCGTTTTTCCTAAAAATTCTCCTCTACGCTCTTTTTCAATAACCGAAAGATACACTCTTCCTGTAGTTACGTTATTCGCCTGAGAAGTAGGAACGTTTAGAAAACGCTCATAGTGACCTAAATCCAAATCCGTTTCGGCTCCATCATCTGTTACATAACATTCTCCGTGTTCGTATGGATTTAATGTTCCTGGGTCTACGTTAATGTATGGGTCAAACTTTTGAATGGTCGTTCGGTATCCTCTGGCTTGCAATAATTTGGCTAACGAAGCTGCGATGATTCCCTTTCCTAAAGAAGAAGTCACACCTCCGGTAACAAAAATGTACTTAGTTTGGTTCATTGTATTGTTGTTGTGTTGTTGTTGCGATAAATATCTTTTATCTATAATAAAATCGTGCAAAGATAACACTAATTAGTCAATGTGCCAATTAGTCGATGTATCATTTTTGTAATTAAATTGTAAACAATATTCTATCTAATAATGAAAAGATAAAATATTTAGTAAAACGAAGTTTTATGGCCACGGATTACACAGATTAACACGGATTAATCAGCGAGAATCCTTTAATCTGTGGCAAAAAATAGATTACTTTTTTGGAAAGTTTCTGCGGATGTTTCTAACGAGTTCTTCTAAGCCGTTTAGCTTGAGTTCGTGTACCAATTTTAATTGTTCGCCTAATTGTCCTTTTGGGAAACCTTTATTGGCATACCAAACCACATAATACTCCGGAAGGTCAATTAAATAATAGCCCTCGTATTTGCCAAAAGGCATTTTAGTGTGTGCGAGTTTGATGAGGAGTTCGTGGTTGGTCATTTGTTTGAGAGGATAGAAAAAAGAGAAAAGAAGAAAGACTTTTTAAAATGGTCTGCTTTATTTTCTCTTTCATCTTTGTTCTTTTATCTATTTACTTCCAGTTAAAAACAATCTCTTTTTTAATATCTGGATGTAGACTATAAAAAACAGGACAAGTCATTGCAGTTCTTTCTAAGATGGTTTTTGTTTTTTCGTCGGGATGGATGGAGAAATGGAAAGTTACGTGAATTTCTGTAATTCTTCTTGGTTCAGTTCCCATGATTTTGGTTACTTCTGCTGTGGAACCTGAAAAATCCACGTCTAAATCGCGAGCTTTGATTCCCATAACAGTAAACATACAACTTGCTAATCCGTTGGCTACGGTATCGGTTGGAGAAAAAGCTTCTCCTTTTCCGTTGTTGTCTAGCGGTGCATCCGAAATAATTTCTGAACCTGATTGTAAATGTATAGAAGAGGTGCGTAAATCACCTAAGTAGGTCACTTTTGAAGTTGCCATTATTGTGCTTGTTTAATCGTTAAATCGCTATCGTAATACAATAAATACGTTGCGTTATTGGTTATCATTCCTTTGTTTGAACTATAATCAAATGCGTTTTCAATGTATTCTGTTTTGGTTGTTGCTGCTGATTTCACAAAACCTTCTGGTTGGCAAATACGCAACATCGCATCAAAAGTCACATCAAAACCTTTCTTAGCCGCAGCGTTTGGATAAATGTTGTTGATTTTCTTGAATTGTTTTTCAAAAATCTTCTCTTCTGGAGTTTCTGATACTTTAGTTGTAGATGGGAATAACAATTTCAAATCGGTTAAATTTTTCATTGGAATTTCCTCAAAATTCAATGCATCATACAATTCGAAAACAGCCAACTGAATATCGTATTCTTTTTGTAATCCTTTTAAAATATTGGTAATATTCAAAATGGTACTTGCTTTCTCAATTTCCATTAATACAAAATTCTTTTGTCCTTTAACCAATTGCGTTTTCAAAAGTGCTACATCTAAAGCACCTTTATCATTAAAAGCAGCATGTTTTACCTCGGGATGATTAGCCGAAATATATTCTTTAGAACTCGTTTTCTTTGAACTAATAATAGCTACTACATTTCCGTTTTTCTCTTTGAAATAGTTAAACATCGAAGCTTTCAATAAATCTTCTGAGGGAATCGAGTAATATAAATTATCCATTGGTAAACCGCGTTCTTTTGACAAAGGCGATATCACGGGAACATTATATTTTGTTAACAATTGTGCCGTTGTTTCTACAATTGATTTTTGAAATGGTCCCACTACAACATCAACATTTTCAAAATTATTTTTTGAAATAATAGAAGCTACATTGGATGAATATTTCGTACTTTCTACATCGTAAACCTTAATATTTACAGGTAATCCCAGCACTTTTGCGGAATCAATCGCCATTTGAGCACCAGCGTAAAAATCTAAAGTAAGGTTTAAGAATTTATTCGTTTTTAATTGCTCTGTTTTGGTTTTAACCGAATCCGTTTCAATTTTAGCCATGTTGAAAGGTAATAACAACACCATGTTTTTTTGTTTTGATTTATCTACCGAAGCTATCAAATTCACTTTATTTTTAGCTACTAAAACTGAATCTTTAGTTCTTGAAACAAAAGCTCCTGTTCCGTTAGATGGTACTTTTAAAATCATTCCAATTTTCAAACCGTCTTGTAAATCGGGATTTAATTTAATTAATTCTTCTTGATTAATATCGAATTTTTTACACAAACTGTAGAGTGTTTCTTTGGGTTGCACTTCATAATTCGATTGTCTTGGTTTAACAACCCATTTTGGCTTAACCTCTTTTTCAGAAACGGTTGAAGTTTTTACTTGTGATACCGTAGGTTTTGAAACAAATATTTGCTGTCCTTTCTTCAAACCTAATGCTAAAGTAGACTTGTTCCATTGTTCTAAATCAGCAACTGCTACATTATACTTTTTTGCAATTCCGTAAAGTGTTTCTTTTTCTCCCACTTCATGAATTATAGCTTTTCCTGTGGATGGCTTTGGAATTAATAAAGTTACATTTTCTTTAACACCTTCCTTTGCATCTGGATTCAAACGATAAATATCGTATGGAGTTACTTCATATTTTTTAGCAATTTGAAAAACCGTTTCTCCTTTAGCAACCACGTGCTTTATTTGTGCCTGAAGCTGCAAAGTAAAAACTTGAAATAAAGAAATAAGAAAAACTATTCTTTTCATAATACTCTTAACCATTTAAAAATAAAAAAATTTCAATAGCAATTTATATTGTAAAAATAGAATAAAAATACTTGCTATTGAAATTTATATATTGAATTAAAATTTATTTTATTCCCATTCTATCGTTGCAGGCGGTTTCGAACTGATGTCATACACCACTCTATTTACACCTCTAACGTTATTTATAATTTCATTAGAAATCTTCATTAAAAACTCATACGGTAAATGTACCCAATCCGCTGTCATTCCGTCGGTTGATTCTACTGCACGTAACGCTACTACTTTTTCATAGGTACGCTCATCGCCCATTACACCTACACTATTTACGGGTAACAAGATGGCTCCTGCTTGCCATACTTTATCGTACAAACCGTGTTCTTTTAATCCGTTGATAAAAACCGCATCTACTTCTTGTAAAATAGCTACTTTTTCTGGTGTAATATCGCCTAAAATACGAATTGCTAATCCTGGTCCAGGGAATGGATGACGACCTAATAATTCTTCGTCGATTCCTAAACTTCTTCCTACTCTACGAACCTCATCTTTGAATAACATTCGTAAAGGTTCTACTACTTGCAATTTCATAAAATCAGGCAATCCACCAACGTTATGATGCGATTTAATTGTTGCCGAAGGTCCGCCAGTAGCCGAAACCGATTCAATAACATCAGGATAAATCGTACCTTGACCTAACCATTTTACATCGGTTAATTGGTGTGCTTCATCATCAAAAACTTCAATGAACGCTTTTCCGATAGCTTTACGTTTTGCTTCTGGATCATCTAACCCTGCTAAAGCACCCAAAAAGCGTGCCGAAGCATCTACTCCTTTTACATTTAAGCCCATTCCTTTGTACTGATTTAGTACATTTTGGAATTCGTTTTTACGTAATAATCCGTTATTTACGAAAATACAATATAAGTTTTCTCCAATTGCTTTGTTTAATAAAACCGCTGCTACAGTTGAATCTACTCCACCCGAAAGTCCCAAAACTACTTTATCGTTTCCGATTTTAGCTTTCATTTCGGCTACTACTTCCTCTACGAAAGCGTTTGGTGTGAAATTTTGTGGCACTTTTGCAATTTTTACTAAGAAGTTTTCCAACATTTGTTTTCCATCTGTTGAATGGTATACTTCTGGGTGAAATTGGATGGCATAAGTCGTTTCCCCTTCTATTTTATAAGCTGCGTTCTCCACGTCTTTTGTACTAGCAATCATTACCCCATTAGTAGGAAGTTTCTTGATGGAATCTGAATGTGACATCCAAACTTGGCTATTTTCAGAAACACCTTCTAAAAATACTTCGTTTTCTTTGATGTACGATAAATTGGCTCTTCCGTATTCTCTTGTGTTGGAAGCTGCTACTTCTCCACCAGAAAAATGCGCTAAATATTGTGCTCCGTAACAAACGGCTAACAAAGGTAATTTACCTCTAATTTGAGATAAATCTGGGTGAAGCGCTTCTTCAGAACGAACCGAACATGGACTTCCGCCTAAGATTACGGCTTTGTATGATGATAAATCTGCTGGAATTTTATCGAATGGAAAAATCTCGCAGAAAATATTTAATTCTCTTACTCTTCGGGCAATTAATTGGGTGTATTGCGAACCGAAATCTAAAATTAATACGTTGTGTTGCATGTGTTATTTAAGTACAAAGGAAAAAGTTAAAAGGAAAAAGTTATCCAAAAAACTCAACCTCAAGTTATTTATTATTTGATTTTACTACTATTGCTCCTAAAATATTTTTTAACTCCTGACTCTCTTTAATTAATAATTCAAGTGATACGTCATTACTATCATTTAATTCTTTTAAAACCCTCAACCAATAATTAGTTTCTCTTGCCTCTCTTAAAGCAATTTTCACTTTATTTGTAAAATCAGCTTTTGAAGAACCTGCTTGAGATTCTTCATAATTAGCACCTACAGAAGTACAAGATTTACCTAATTGAAATCTAATTAAATTATTTTCAGGATTTGACTCTAATTTTCTTAAAAATTTTAAGCAAGAAATTCCAAAATTAAAGGTTCTTTTTAATAAATCATTTTCTTTCATAATCCCCTTTTTACTTTTTACTTTCTACTTTTTACTTTTAATATTCAAACGTTCCGTACTCGGATGTAATTGTTAATTTCTTACTATCTGATTTTTCTACTCTTCCTAGGATTTGTGCGTCGATGTTGAATGATTTTGAAATCTCAATGATGTCTTGTGCTACTTCTGCAGGAACGTATAATTCCATGCGGTGACCACAATTGAATACTTGGTACATTTCTTTCCAATCCGTTTTTGATTGCTCTTGAATTAATTGGAATAATGGTGGCACTGGAAATAAATTATCTTTAATCACGTGAATATTGTCTACGAAGTGAAGCACTTTTGTTTGAGCACCACCAGAACAATGCACCATTCCGTGAATTTGATTGGAATTGTATTTTGATAAAATCTTTTTGATAACTGGAGCGTATGTTCTCGTTGGAGAAAGCACTAATTTTCCAGCGTCTATTGGACTATTTTCAACAGTATCTGTCAATTTAGTTTGACCTGAATACACTAATTCATTTGGAACTGAAGCATCAAAACTTTCTGGATATTTCTCAGCCAAATATTTGGCAAAAACATCATGACGAGCCGAAGTTAAGCCGTTGCTTCCCATTCCGCCATTGTATTCTTTTTCGTAAGTAGCTTGACCAAAAGAAGCTAGCCCTACAATTACATCACCCGCTTGAATATTCGCATTATCAATCACATCGGCGCGTTTCATGCGAGCTGTAACGGTTGAATCTACTATGATAGTTCGAACTAAATCACCTACATCGGCAGTTTCGCCTCCAGTGGAATGAATAGTAACTCCGTGATTTTTTAATTCGGAAATCAATTCTTCTGTTCCATTGATGATGGCTGAAATGACTTCGCCTGGAATTAGATTTTTGTTTCTTCCGATTGTGGATGAAAGTAGAATATTATCGGTTGCTCCCACGCATAATAAATCATCAATATTCATGATTAAAGCATCTTGAGCAATTCCTTTCCAAACCGAAATATCGCCAGTTTCTTTCCAATACATGTAGGCTAAGGAAGATTTGGTTCCTGCGCCATCAGCGTGCATAATGATGCAATATTGGGCGTCATTAGTTAAATAATCTGGGATAATTTTACAAAATGCTTGTGGAAATAAGCCTTTGTCGATGTTTTTGATAGCTTGGTGCACATCTTCTTTAGAGGCCGAAACTCCTCTTAAATTGTAGCGTTTGCTCGTATCAGAACTCATGTATGTAGTGTGTTGTTGTTGTGGTGGCGCAAAGATAGTTCTAAAATTTAGAATTTAGAAGTATGAATTTAGAATTTGTTAAATTTTTACAACATGTACAGCTTCAACTAATTCTGAAGTATTATTTGGAAACAAAATATTCTCAATTTTATAGGTTGTGAAACATTCTCCTACGCTAGACGAAACATCATAATTGACATTAATTTCGTTTGTTTGCATTGTTGTTTCGTTGTTTAATTTGATTAAAAACGAATTTCCTGTAGCATTTACAACTGATGGAAAAATTTGAATAATGTTCGAATTTTGAATAAATCTATAAGGAATTGCAACTTCGTCTAAATCCTCAATTGTAATTTGCTGTGCCGTATAGGTTGTGTTTTCAAACACATTTTCACCTGATGTTTCCTCCACAATTTCAACAAAAAAAGACGCAGGTGTTGGCTTATTTCCTTCATCACATGAATCATTACAACTTATTGAAAAAGCTGTGATAAAAACCATTAAAACAATTAATACGTTTCTCATTATTTCTTACTTAAAATTTCAATTTCAACTCTTCTATTTGCTGCAGCTTGTTCTGGTGTTGCCTCTGGAATTGGGTAAATAGGTTGTGAAACACCAAATCCTTTTGTCTTAACACGATACTCTTGTATACCATTATAAACGAGAAAACGTTTAATTTGTTTTGCTCTATCTAACGACAAATTACGGTAATCTTTATCAATACAACAAATATGCCCTTGAATTTCAATTCTTAAATCGGGATTGTTTTGCATTATAAAAAGTAAATCATACAATGTTCCTTGCGATTCTGGCATAGTTGCAAAAGTATTTTGATAGAAATTAATATTTTTTAATATAATTTTTGTTCCAACTTTTGCCAATCTTACTTTCTCCTCTAATGGTGCATCTTCAGGTATAACAACTTCAGGTACTGCAACTTTAATTCCTAAAACTTCATTTTCTTTATCTAAATCTTTTTCTGATAAATAGTGAATGATGGCTTTTCTATTTTCAGCTTTATTGGTTGAAGTAGCGCCTTTTTCGCCAAGAGAAATACTTTTGAAATCGAGTCTTATGTTGACTTTTCCTTTGATTTGATTGAAGATATGACTTACCCGTTTTTGCGATAACGTATCGTTGTACCCTGAGTTTCCCACTTCGTCTGTAGAACCTGTTATGGAAAGAATTTTTGAAGTTGTATTGCCTGCTATCCATTTTTGAAGTTTAGCAGCTTCGGTTTTGTTCAATTCAAACTTATTATTATCAAAATAAAAAACGGCTTGTTCTTGTCCAAATGATATTTGGAATAACAACATGCCTAATAGGAAACAACAATATTTCATTACTTGTAAAATTTAATCAAATTTAAAATAAAAAATAAAAAATCCCGACTTTCATCGGGATTTATGTTTACTAAGCAATTATTTATTTTTCAAACTCTTTTAAAGTTGTGATGATAATTGAAACACAATCTCTCAATTGCTCTTCGTTAATAACTAAAGGTGGCGCAAAACGAATAATGTTTCCATGAGTTGGTTTTGCTAATAAACCGTTTTCAGCTAAACGCACACAAATGTTCCAAGCGGTGTCGCTTTCTTCTGTATCGTTGATAACAACTGCGTTTAATAGTCCTTTACCTCTTACTAAAGTAGCAATGTTTGAAGTTTCGATAAATTTACCTAATTCTTCACGGAAGATTTTTCCTAATTTTCTTGCGTTTTGAGACAAACTTTCTTCCGAAACTACTTCTAAAGCTGCCATAGCCACCGCAGCCGCTACTGGATTTCCTCCGAATGTAGAACCGTGTTGACCTGGCTTAATCACATTCATAATGCTATCATTTGCCAAAACCGCAGAAACTGGATAAGCTCCACCTGATAATGCTTTTCCTAAAATCAAAATATCGGGTTGGGTAAACGTTTCTTGTTTTTCACATTTTGATTCACAAGAACAATTTCCACAAACCGCTAATAACGAACCTGTTCTAGCGATACCAGTTTGTACTTCGTCTGCGATGAATAAAACGTTATTTGCTTCACAAATTGCTTTTGCTTTTTTGATAAAATCGTCAGAAGGTGTATAAACTCCGGCTTCCCCTTGAATTGGCTCTACTAAGAATCCTGCAATGTTTTTTGATGAATTTACTGCTTTTTCTAAAGCATCAATGTCATCATAAGGAATACTAATAAATCCAGCAGTATAAGGTCCGAAGTTTTTACGTGCGTTTTCGTCGTTTGAGAAAGAAATGATTGTTGTCGTTCTTCCGTGGAAGTTACCGTCACAAACGATGATTTGT
>RXJZ01000206.1 GCA_003963025.1 Flavobacteriaceae bacterium | reverse complement strand
TCAAATCTCAAAATGATTTTGGTGCTTCTTTCCGTTTATTAGTGGAAGGTTTAAGAGAATCTAAAATTGGAGAAATCAAATATCCAGATGCCAATTCAACTTTACGTTTAACGTATGGAAAAGTTCGTTCTTTACCAACTGACAAACGTAATGATGCTACAATTAACAACTACACTACATTAGCGGGTCAGGTTAAAAAGTACAAAAAAGGGGATTTAGAATTTGATTTACCAGAAAGAGTATTAGAAATGAATGCTAAAAAAGAATTTGGTCGTTATGCAGATAAAGACGGTTCTTTACACGTTTGTTTCTTAACTGACAACGATATTACAGGTGGAAATTCAGGTTCGCCAGTATTAAATGGAAAAGGTGAGTTAATCGGTTTAGCTTTCGACGGAAACATCGAAGCTATGGCGGGTGACGTTATCTTTGATAAAAAATTACAAAGAACAATCAACGTTGATATTCGTTACGTGTTATGGGTAATTGAGAATTTCTCAGGAGCTAAACATATTGTTGACGAAATGACAATTGTGAAGTAATTTCCAAATCAATATAAATAGAAACGTCCCGATTTTATCGGGACGTTTTTTTATGGCTTACTTTTGAATGCTAAGTTTCGTATTTGTTGAATGACTTGAGAATTCCGGAGCGTACATGCTTTGTAATGTTGCAATTCCGTCATTAAAATTTCCTGAATTGTTTACTCGTACATCATACTCAAAAACGTAAGTTCCAGTTTTAATTTTATCAAAAAAGAAATGAGTTGCAACATCTTTTGTACTTCGGTAATAACTAATACCATTTTTCCATTCGTATTTCGAAATTACATCAACAGGTTCAAAACACGCAGCTCTTAAATCTTTCAAATGAACAAATTCTAAATCATTTTCGGTTTTTATTATGATTCGAATTGTAATTAAATCACCAATTTTTACATTTTCAGAATTTAGATCGATAAGTTTTTCTCCGTCTGAAGTTTTGACCTTTTTATAAAGGTTCTTTGTAATTGAAAGAGTTGAAGTACTATCTGATTTTATAGCATCTAAATCTTCAAAATATTGCCAATATAAGCCACCAAAACCAGCTACGTCCGATTTGTTTTCAATGGATATTTGTCCCATTTCTTTTGAAATTTCATCAGATTTCCAATTTATTTTTATGTAACCCGTATTGGCATCTTTATCTTTTTCTGATAATTTTTTTGATAATACTTTTTCGTTTCCGATTTTAAATTTGGTATTGTCTTTTATGCTTGTCCAGTCGGTTCCTTGTAATAATAGCGCATAAATGGCTTCGGTTGTGGCTTTTGTTGTAGGCCAATGTTTTAATTGTTTTTGTTTTAATAGCCAAACTTTCAATTCGTCAACCAATTTATTATCTTTTTCTATTTCAGAAAAAGCTTCAATTAATAAAGCTTGTGTTTCTATAGCCGATTGGTACCAATAATAGCCATTTTTATTTTCAATCCAATACATACCAAAATCATCATTTCGAGCTACTGTTTCTTTTAAATTTGAAATGATTTTCTCTGCGAATTTTTTATCACCAAATCGATTCATGGTTAAAGCTAACAGCCCTTTTTGGTATAATGAATAGTTTAACCAATTGGCTTTGAATTCTGTTTTTTGAATATTGATGATAGAATCTATTTTTTTAGAAATTGGAAATTCTTCTAAATAAAAACTTCTAGCATATAAATAATGTAAGTTAGAGTATGCGTAATAATTAATACGATTATCTTTAAGTGTACTTTGACTAATATATTTACTATCCAAATAAGGAATTGCTTTTGATGTTATATTTTTAAATTCCGATTTTTTCTCTGGAAATAGTTTGCTTAAATGCCCAAATCCAGAAACAATATGTTGGGTGATAAAAATATTTTCTTCTCCCCCATCAAACCATGCAAATCCTCCTGAAGTTAATTGTTTTTCTTCTATTTTCTTAATGGTTTTGTTTTGCGATTCTTTCATGGTGTTCAAATCCATTAAAAGCGCCAAACGTTTGTTTTTTAGTTCTTCATTTTCGGCATCTATTAACCATGGCGTTTCATTTAAAACGATAGACTTTAATTCTTCATTTTGAGTAAGCTTTGAAACCGCTTTCGGATTGTTTTTCCAAGATTCAAATAAGTCTGCTATTTTGGTATTACTTGAAATAATTTCAGTTGCAATAAAATTGCCATAATATCTTGAAAAAGTTTGTTCAGCACATTCATGTTCGTATTCCATTAAATAAGGTAACGATTGAAGTGCAAGCCATGTTGGGTTTGAAGTATATTCTAAAGTAAATAAATGATTTTTTAGAGTTGTAGAATTGTTGTTTTTAAGGTTGTCAAACACATATTCTTTTTTAGAATTTCCTTTAACCCAAATCGGAATACTTTCTGTAAGTAAGACTTTATTACTCATTACGGGTAAAATATTTTCTTCACCATCAGAAAAATTACCTGATTTGGCTACAATTTTATATTGTAATCCTTGAACACCTTCCGGGATTGAAATTGTCCAACTAACAGGAATACTTTCTTTTGATTTGCAATTGAATGCTTTTACATTGGAATTGTTTTTTGCAATTGCATCAATCGGTTGCATAGTGGTTGCATCAAAAAGCAATAACATAGCATTGCCAGATTTTACTTCATGAGTTAAATTGACTACTTTTGCTGTTAACGTAATTTCATCTTTTTCGCGAACAAATCGTGGCATATTAGTTTGAATCATAACATCTTTTTGCGAAATAATACTCGATTCAAAATAGCCCGATTCTGAATTTTTATTGTGTCCTAATAAGCGCAATTTCCATTTGGTTAAGGATTCAGGAGTGGTAAATTGGAAAGAAAATTTCCCATTACTATCTGTTTTAATATGAGGATAAAAGAAAGCCGTTTCGTTAAAATTACTTCTTGTTTTAACTTGGGCTAATTCCTTTAAAGCATTTTTAGTGGTAATTATAATTACACCATTTTTCCCTCTAATTCCATATAAAGCGGATGCTGTAGAATCTTTTAAAACCGAAATAGACTCAATATCATCTGGATTAAAAGAAATTGCATTAGAATTTGTGTTGTTATAGTTTAAACTATCGTAAACAATTCCATCAATTACATATAAAGTTTGACTGTCTCCTGTAATTGATGATGCTCCCCGTAATACAATTCGAGTACTTGACCCAACACTTCCAGAAGAATTAGTAACTTGAACACCAGATATTTTGCCTGAAAGAGCATTAACTAAGTCAGATTCTTCATACTCTGAAAATATGTTTGAATTGGTAATTTGAGCTGCATATGTTACAACTTTTTCTTCCTTTTTGATGCCTAAAGCAGTAACAACAACTTCATTACCATTAATCAAATCATCTGTTAAATTTATTTCTATTTCTAAGTTTTTGTTTTGGTCTGCAGATATTGTAATTGTTTTTTTACCTGTATAAGAGACAACTAACTCTTCTCCTCTAGCAGCTTCAATATAAAACTCACCATCAAAATCGGTTGTAGTGCCTCTGTTGGTTCCTTTGATGTATACATTTGCTCCAGCAATTGGTCCCAATTCATCTTGTACGATTCCGAATATTAATTTAGAATTTTTAGGAATTTCAATCGTATTGCTTATTCTTCTCTGATAATTTTTATAAGTATAGTTGTTTTTTGGGTCATTAAAATTAAATCCAAACCAATACAATTCGGGTTCTCTTTTATAAATGGCAAAGTGATTTCTTTTTGTTTTTATGTTTTCTATATAAAGGGATATCTTGTTATAATAATTTGAAATATTAGGTATTCTTGGATTAGAGAAACTTTCTTGAAAATGAAAACTATTCCAATAATCTTTGTCAAATTGATCCAAAGAACTATCATACATGCTAGCTAAAATTTCGGCCTGTAGTTTTGGATTGGTAATTTTAAATGACCAATTTTCGGTACTTCCTGGTTCTATTTTGTTTCGTAAACTTTCAATTTCAATATTTAACTTATTATCGGTTTCTTTTTTATTAATATTGAAAGATTTTGAATACCCTTCATTTTCCCATATAGTTGAGAAATGGAATATTAAACGATTCAAATATTTTGCATCTTTGTTAAAAGTAAAAATAGCTTTTCCGTTTTTTAATTGAATTGTCTTTACTTCCTTTATTAGATCTTCATCCGTATAAAACCGAGAAGTTATATATAGGTCAGGAATAATAGATTGAAGTTCAATAGTGTAAAATTTTGAATTAGGAGTTGTAATGTCTTTGAAAGTAAAAATTTCGTTTTCAGAATAAGGATATTCTTTTGATTTTACAGTAACATCTCTTTTGTTTGTAATCAAATTGTTTTTAATATCGTAAGCTTCTGCAACAATTTTAAATCTTGAATTTTTATAATTTTTTAAAAAATCCAATGCTATTTCTTTAGATTTTTTTGTTTCAAAAGAAATGGTTTTTATTAATATTTCTTGAACTTCTTCATCTGATTTATCATAAGGCTCATATGGAAATAATTGTTGAAACTCTTCTTTACTTATTGTTTGTATTTCTGGAATTGAATACAATCGTCTTTTTAAGAAATTTTTCTTTTTAAGTTCATATATTTTTATTGTTCCATTGGCATCAATTGGATAATTGTTTAAAGTGTTTGCAGAAATAGTTAGTTTATTGTTTTCTTCCGAAATTAATTCTGAATTAACATTCAAATACATTTTCAACATTTCTTTGCCTACAACTATATTTTGAGAGGCTGTTCTAGTCTCTCCTTGAATATCAGTTACGGTTACATTAATACCAAAATTTAATGTTTCAATTTCTTCATTTCGGATTATCGAATCAGAAGCAACAAATTGGATTGTGAAATTTCCATTTTCATCTGTAGTAGTTTCTGAATTGATGTAATTTTCATCAAACGGAATGCTTTTAGTTTTACTGTAGCAATTTTTTGAAATGGAATATTTAATTTTTGCATTGGTAATATTATTTCCTGCTAGTGCTTTTGCATTTCCTTTAATTTTAATAGTGTCACCAATAGTGTAATTTTCTTTTATTTCATCAAATTTCACTTCAAATGTTGGGCGTTTGTATTCTTCTACTTTAAACTTAAATTCGGTGTGACTTTCAAAATCAACGTTGTCCCAAAATTCATGTTCTTCTTCTTTTTTATTATAATATTTTGAATCTTGTTCATAATTATCAGGCTCTTCAATTTCTATGCTGAATTCTCCAGTTAAGATGTTTTTTGGAATGTCGAATTCACCTGAAAAACTTCCAAATTCATTTGTTTGAACATCAAATTCTTTTAAAGTATTATTGTTGGCGTCATTTATATTCATATGTATTGTTAAAAATGGAACAACACTTTTAACATTGTCTTTTTTTTGTATAACTACACCTTTGTAAAACATTTTTTGTCCTGGTCTGTAAATAGCTCGGTCAAAATAAACTATAGTTTTAGCTTCCCAATTAACATAATCATCATTCGAATTTTCATTTACATTTGAAGGTAAGAAATCTCTTTTATAGTTATAGTAAAGCGAATCTCCTTTAAAAGAAAATAAAATTGTATTATCGTATTTTTTATCAAATATTCTTTGTTTGTGTTTAAAGTAAGCATTTCCACTTTCATCTGTTTTTATGGTTTGATCTTCATTAGTAATGCTTACATTTTTCAGTGGTTTTCCAATCTTTCGATCATAAATATAAAATGCATCTCTATTATCTTCATCATCTTCAATTACATACATATTCGTAACTGAAATTTTATCATACGTAAATGCTTTGTTTTTTATAGATGAGTTGTTATTCGTTTCTACATAAATTAAATAATTTCCAACAGCTAATTTTTCAAGTAATACTTCTGTAGTGTAGTCAAAATAATCTTTTTTGTTTGGTAAAATAATTCTTTGCGATATTAACGGTTTGTTTTTAATAGTAAAGGCATTTACAATAGAGTCTTTATTAAGATTTTCTCTTGAGTCATAATAAAAATCTTTATCAATTAAATTACTTAAATTTTGAGGTAATTTATAATATAGAATTGAAATAGTATCAACATTTTTGAAATTTACAAATGCTCTATTATTTTGTAATGGATAAATTATTTTTGGTAATTGAATACTTAAATTTTTGCTAGTAATTTCAATTTTGATTTTTTCAGCTTCAGCTAGCGCATTAACATTAATTTTTGCATTTAATATTGTATCAATTAAAGACAAAGCATTGTTGTGGGAATTGATTTTTCCGTTTTTGTATGTTTTAGATTGATAATATTTGGCTCTGTCAACTCTCAAAAACTGTTTTAAAAATAAACTTAGGGTCGTTTTTTCTAATGAAGAAATTTTTCCCAAATATATTTCCTCATTCCAAAATGTTTCTTTGATAAATTTTAGTCTTTCATAATAAGCAAAATCAGCTTTTTCAAAATTTTTGATAGTAAAGTAGTATTTTTCGTTTTTTTGGAGAATTGAAATTAACTTTTTAAGGTTTACATCTTCCAATTTTTTAAAATCATAAGTAATGAATAAGGGAGGGATTTCATAAAAATGATTCAAATCAGATTCAAAATTATTGGAGCCTTTTTGTCTCCACGAACTGATTTTGGATTTGTAATACATACAGCTTTTCTGAGTTAGGAAATCATAAATGCTGTAATTTTTGTCATCAACACTTGGAGAAATATCAAAAATATCTTTGAATTCTTCCAAAGAAGTTTTTCTCAACTCTTTTTCGTTTACTAAAAGTTGATTGTAATATTTTTCAATTTCACTTTCAAAATTTCTAGAAGTCCAAGTTAAAAAGTCTGTATTTTTTTGATTTTCTAATTCTGTTCTCCTTCTAATTACATAGCTATTTCTAGCAACATATTGTTCTAAAATATTGATGTAGATATATTGTAATATTGCTTTTGAAACTGGTTTAGCGTCATTAATTTCTTTTTTAATATTATGTAAGATTGTGGTCTGTGCTTTCTCATCAAATACTTGTTCAAATTTTGATAAATAAAAAAAGCATTTGATGATTTGTACTTCATCATTTTTTCGCTTTGCTTTTTTGTAAATTTCTTGAACTTTTTCTTGAGCAGATTTTATTTTTCCATCCAATTCATATTGGTATACTTCTTTCCATTTGTCCTCGTATTGAGCAAATAATTGGAACGAATTAATTAACAATACTAGTAATAATATTTTTCGCATAAAGGTTGGTTTTTATCTATAGAGTGAAAAAAACATAAAAAGGTTGGGACGAATTAAAAATTAAATTATTTGTAAGTAAAATTAACTAAAATCATTTCACTATTTTTGAAAAATGAAATTTATTCAAATCTTTTTTCTATTGCTTACGTTTTCAGTCTTTTCACAATCAACGTTTGAAAAGGCGGAGAAATTGTATGCACAAAAAAAATACAACGAAGCTGAAAAACTATTTTCCGAATATTTAAAATTGCAACCCAATCACACCAAAATCATTGAATATCTTGGCGATATTGCTGGACATCAAAAAGATTGGAATACTGCAATAACTAATTATAAAAAACTAAAAGTTAGTTATCCTAAAAACGCAAATTATTGGTACAAATATGGCGGCGCACTGGGAATGAAAGCCAAAGAATCTAATAAATTCAAAGCTTTAGGAATGATTGATGAAGTAGAAGAATCATTTTTAACTGCTGCAAAATTAGATAGTAAGCATATAGAAACACGTTGGGCATTAGTGATGTTATATATCGAATTGCCAGGAATCATTGGTGGAAGCGAAAAAAAAGCCCAAAAATATGCCGATGAATTAATGGCGCTTTCAAAAGTAGACGGTTATTTAGCAAAAGGGTATATCGATGTGTATTTTAGTCGTTATGTGAAAGCAGAAATCCATTATAAAAAAGCACACGAAATTGGTAATTCAAAAACCACTTTCGATAAATTATATGACTTATATTTGAATAAACTAAAAGACAAAACAAAAGCAAATAAGTTAAAAGAACAATTTGAAAAATAGGTTAAAAGGTTATAGGTTTAATAGTTTAAAAGGCAATGTGTCTAACTCTTAAACGTATAAACTTTTAAACTCATAAACTATAAAAATGAGAACACATTTCATAGCCATCGGCGGAGCAGCCATGCACAATTTAGCATTAGCTTTACACAATAAAGGATATCATGTAACGGGTAGCGATGACGCTATTTTCGAACCTTCAAAATCTCGTTTAGAGAAAAAAGGATTATTGCCAGCTCAAGAAGGTTGGTTTCCTGAAAAAATCACAACCGATATCGAAGCAATTATTTTAGGAATGCACGCAAAAGCGGATAATCCAGAATTGTTGAAAGCACAAGAATTAGGTTTGAAAATATATTCGTATCCCGAATTTTTATACGAACAATCGAAAAACAAAACCCGAGTGGTGATTGGTGGTTCGCACGGAAAAACGACGATTACTTCGATGATTTTACACGTGATGCATTATCACAATATCGAAGTAGATTACATGGTAGGAGCCCAATTAGAAGGTTTCGATACGATGGTGCATTTAACCGAAGACAATGATTTTATTGTGTTAGAAGGTGATGAATATTTGACTTCTCCAATTGATTTGCGACCAAAATTCCATTTGTACCAACCGAATATTGCATTATTGTCTGGAATTGCTTGGGATCATATCAATGTGTTTCCAACGTTTGATAATTATGTAGAACAATTCAGAATTTTCGCTAACCAAATCACACGTGGCGGAATTTTAGTCTACAACGAAGAAGACGAAGCCGTAAAAGCAGTAGCCGAAGAAACCGAAAATCCAATCCGAAAAATTGCCTACGAAACACCAAGTTACACGGTTGAAAATGGAACTACGTTATTAGAAACGCCAGAAGGTCCAATGCCAATTGAAGTTTTCGGAGCACACAATCTAAGCAATTTAGCCGGAGCAAAATGGATTTGCCAATGCATGGGAGTAGACGAAGCCGAATTTTACGAAGCCATTGCCAGTTTCAAAGGTGCATCCAAACGATTAGAAAAAATTGCAGAAAGTGCTAATAAAGTCGCGTATAAAGATTTTGCACATTCGCCAAGTAAAGTTTCAGCTACCACAAAAGCTGTGAAAGCTCAATATCCAGAGAGAAAAGTAGTAGCTTGTTTAGAATTGCACACCTACAGCAGTTTAAATGCCGAGTTCTTAAAAGAATACCAAGGCGCTTTAGACGCAGCAGATGTTGCTGTAGTTTTCTATTCACCAGATGCTGTAAAAATCAAACGTTTGGAAGAAGTAACTTATGACCAAATCGCACAATCCTTCCAAAGAGAAGATTTAATCATTTATACCAATCCAGCTGAATTCAAAGACTTTTTATTCAGCCAAAATTTAGAAAACTCGGCTTTATTGTTAATGAGCTCAGGAAATTATGGAGGTTTGAATTTTGATGAGGTGAAAGGGTTGATAAATTAATTTGAGAATTTGAAGATTTGAAAATGTTATTGAATTTTCAAATCTTCAAATTGAATAATTTTCAAATCATTTATTATACCTAAAATGCCCCACAATTTTCCAACTCAACAAACAATCTTCTAAAACTTGTCCTCTTCCTACGTTGTGTACAATCATAGGATTACCATTTTCTGATTTTAGATGTGTTACAATGCCAATATGAGGTAATTTATCGCCAATCATCCAAGTGACTAAATCACCGGTTTTGTAATCTTTTGGATTTTGTATAATGGGTAAACTTTCTCCTTTTCGCGAAAAGAAAACTTCTAAATTAGGAACTCTTCGGTGATCGATGTTTTTATCGGTAGTTTTTAAACCCCATTTTTCTAAATTCGGATATATAGAAAAGTTAGCTTTCATGTCTTCATGTACTTCCTTTTGCAAATCAATTCCTAATTTTCGATACGCACGAATCACCACATCAGTACAAACGCCTGTTTTCGCAGGAACATCACCATTTGGATATTTTATCCCAACATAAGCCGGTGTGTAAACTACTTCAGGATCAATTATCGAAATCGCCGCATTGGATAATTTCTCATAGAAATCAGTTGGGTTTTCAATTAGTTGAGTTGTAGATTTTGATTCTGTTATGTTTTCAGCAATGGTTTCAGATTTCTTACATCCTAAAGAAAAGCAGATTAAAAGTAGAGGAATAAATAGTTTCATAGTTTGTTATTTGTTATTGATTGAAACGCAATTTTTAAGCTATTTATTTTGAGGAGTTTAAAAAATTAAGTTACTTTGTTTTCATAAATGCCAAAATAAAATTTTATGTACACGCCAATCAATCAATGGGCCGAAGACGATCGCCCACGTGAAAAATTTCTTCTAAAAGGTAAATCCACCTTATCTGATTCTGAATTACTTGCTATTTTAATTGGTTCTGGTTCTAGAAATGAGAGCGCGGTTCAATTGTGCCAACGCATTTTAGCTTCCTCCGAAAACAATCTGAATACGTTAGGAAAAATGTCGGTTTCCCAACTCATGCAATTCAAAGGAATTGGAGAAGCCAAAGCCATCTCCATAGCCGCTGCATTAGAATTAGGAAGAAGACGCAGAGCTGAGGAAGCTGTAGAACTCAAAAAAATAACTTCCAGTAAAGCCGTTTTCGATATCATGCAACCCATTATTGGAGAGTTACCTCACGAGGAATTTTGGGTATTGTACCTCAATAATTCCAATAAAGTCATCTACAAAGCCCAACTCTCAAAAGGCGGAATCACCGGAACTGTTGTAGATATTCGAATAATCTTCAAAATGGCATTCGAACAAAATGCTACGGGTTTAATACTTTCACACAATCATCCCTCAGGAAAATTAATCGCCAGTGAAGCCGATTTAAAAATTACAAAACGTATCAAAGAAGCAGGGCAAACCTTAGAAATTCAAGTTTTAGATCATCTTATCATTACAGAAAACGGGTATTTGAGTTTTCAGGACGAAGGGATTTTTTGATTTTTTAAACAAATAATTGCATATGTCTTGATTTTTAACGCAAAGATGTAAAGGTTTTTCGCAAAGAATGCAAAAGTATATGTTTGAAAATTATAAGAATCTTACAAAAAAAGGATTAAGTAAAAAGTTTAAAGAAGGATTGTCCCCTTGAGGGGACTTTAGGGGTGTTATGCGATTTTAATTTTGAAGCACACACTCACATAGTTTTTTTGTTGATAAGAATTTACACAGAGATACACAGAGTTTTTTGAATAACTTATTGTCAAGTGAGATTCATAGAGACGCTTGCTTTTGGAACACTTTAAAGAATACTAAAAATGGATTCCATTGCGAACTTTTCGAAAAAACTTTGCGTCTTTGCGTTTAAACCCAATAATTATGGAAACTTTAAGAATTCTTAATTTTTTATCTAATCAATAAGCTGTATTTTTATCAAAAATTAAAATATCATGAAGAACATAAAACTTTTAGTTGCAACACTTTTAGTAACAGTAACAGCATCGGCGCAGTTTACACAAAAAGCATTACCTTACGCTTATAATGCTTTGGAGCCTTTTGTAGACGCGCAAACTATGGAAATTCATTACAGTAAGCATCACGCGGCTTATGTAAAAAATCTAAATACAGCTTTAGCAGGAACTGCAGATGAAAAATTAAGCTTAAATGAAATTTTTGCTAAGATTTCTACTATGCCAGCAGCAGTTCGTAATAACGGTGGCGGACATTATAACCACGAGTTGTTTTGGTCAGTTTTAACACCAGAGAAAAACACTAAAATGTCGACTGAGTTAGAAAAAGCTATAAATGAAACTTTCGGAAGTTTAGACGGATTGAAAGAAAAATTAAATGCAGCAGGAGCAAGTCGATTTGGTTCAGGTTGGGCTTGGTTGGTTGTAACTAAAGAAGGGAAATTAGTTGTAACTTCAACTCCAAATCAAGATAATCCATTAATGGATATTGCGGAAGTTAAAGGAACACCAATTTTCGGAATCGATGTTTGGGAACATGCGTATTACTTAAAATACCAAAACAAAAGAGGTGATTATTTATCCGCTTTATGGAATGTAGTAAACTGGACAGAAGTTAGTAAAAGATACAAAGCAGCGATGCCAAAACCAGATACCTTTGCTGCTTGGCCAGAAATCAAAACGTTTCACAAGGTAATGTCGCAAACTTTCCATCCAAGTGAAGAAGGAAATTTACAGCCTATCAAAGAAAGAAGTGCTGAAATGGCTGAAAAAGCAAATGCTTTAAAAATGGCTAAAATTCCAGCGCAATTCAATAAAAAAGAAATTGTAGCTTCGGTTAATAAATTAGCAAAAGATAGTAAGGCATTAGATAAATTAGTAAAAGCTAAAGCTTCTGATGAAAAAATTACTAAAGCTTTAAATGGTTTACACGATACTTTCCATACGATAGTAGGATTGTGTACTCATGATGAAGAATAATATTTAAGTTTAAAATATAATTGCCTTGTGATAAATCATAATCACAAGGTTTTTTTATTAGAAATTATTTAAGAAATTTTTCTATCCAATTTCTTATCTTGCAACCCTAAAATTAATGTTCGTTGAACTATGATTAGCACCAAAAACATCACTTTTTCCTACTCAAAAGACCAACTCTTTCACATGCCCGATTTGTATTGTGAAGCAGGAAGCACGCTCATTATTACAGGTGATTCTGGAAAAGGAAAAACTACCTATTTGCACATTTTAGCTGGTCTGTTAAAGCCAAAAACAGGCGAAATCGAAATCGATAAAACCGATATTGTTTCCCTTTCTGAAAAAGCAACCGATAAATTTCGTGGAAAACACATTGGAGTGGTTTTTCAAAAATCGCATTTTATTGGTGCTTTGACCGTTTTGGAGAATTTGGAAATGGCAAGTTGGTTGGCAACGGGTAAAAAACATACGAAAAGAGCTAAGAAACTTTTAGAACAATTAGGAATCGGAAATCAAGCGTCTAAATTGCCATCACAATTGAGTATTGGACAACAACAACGCGTTTCGATTGCACGTGCTTTGATGAACGAACCAAAAGTGTTGTTAGCAGACGAACCCACATCAAGTTTAGATGATAAAAATGCAGAGAAAGTAATCGAATTGCTGACTTCATTATCAAAAGAATACAAAGCGGCTTTGCTAATCGTTACGCACGACAACCGAATTAAAGAAAGATTTATCAATAAAATTACCTTGATATGATAGCAAAATTAGCATGGAAAAATATATGGT
>RXJZ01000231.1 GCA_003963025.1 Flavobacteriaceae bacterium | reverse complement strand
TTAAGTTAAACAATTTGATGTTTTTCTTTATTTCAAAAGAAATACCAAAGTTGAAATGATGACAAATTGACATAATTTTTAATCTTATCTTTGTGAAAAAATTGAGTCATGCTATCGGTACAAAATATTACTTTTTCATATAACGAAATCCCTACATTGCATTCCATTTCGCTAGACTTGTCTAAAGGGAAAAATTTGGCTTTAATTGGAGAAAGTGGTTGTGGAAAAAGTACCTTATTGAAATTGATTTACGGTTTGTATGACTTAGATGAAGGTCAGATTTTTTGGAATGATATAGAGGTATTAGGTCCTAAATATCATCTGATTCCGGGGATGCCATTTATGAAATATTTGGCACAAGATTTTGATTTGATGCCTTATATTACTGTAGCGGAAAATGTAGGTAAATATCTTTCAAATTTCTATCCCGAAGAGAAAAAAGCTAGAATTTCAGAATTGCTAGAAATTGTAGAAATGACCGAATATGCCAATGTAAAAGCTAAATTTTTAAGTGGTGGACAAATGCAACGTATAGCGCTGGCTCGAGTTTTAGCTTTAGAACCAGAAGTTTTATTGTTAGACGAACCTTTTAGTCATATTGATAATTTTAGAAAGAATAGTTTGAGAAGAAATTTGTTCGGCTATTTAAAATCAAAAGGAGTTACGTGTATTGTAGCTACACATGATAGTACCGATGTGTTGTCGTTTGCTGATGAGGTGGCGATTATTAAAGAAGGAAGAATAATCGAAAGTGGGATTCCTAAGTTTATTTACGACAATCCAAATAATAAATATGTAGCTTCATTATTTGGAGATGTAAATGAAATTGAAATCAGTGGAGAATTAAAATTTGTATATCCGCATCAATTAAAAGCTGTTTCAAATTCTGATTTTGAAGTTGAGGTTTTGAAGTCTTATTTCAGAGGGAATCATTATTTAATAGAAGCGATGCATCAAAATCAACTTGTTTTTTTTGAAAATGAATTTGATTTAGAGACCGGTCAAAAAGTATATTTAGATTTTCTAATTTCTAAATAAATCAAGTTGCAATCATTAATTTCGTATTTTTGTAGCTTAATTTAGAACGAAAAATATGTATCATTCAAAAATTACGGGCTTAGGTTATTATGTTCCAGATAATGTAGTAACTAATGATGATTTATCAAAAATAATGGATACTAACGACGAATGGATTCAAGAAAGAACTGGAATTCAAGAGCGTCGTCACATTATAAGAGGAGAAGATACCACTACTTCAATGGGTGTAAAAGCAGCAAAGATTGCTATTGAGCGTTCAGGTGTTGCTAAAGAAGATATCGATTTTGTTATTTTCGCAACGTTGAGTCCTGATTATTATTTTCCAGGTCCTGGTGTTTTAGTACAACGCGATTTAGGTTTAAGAACCGTTGGTGCTTTAGATGTTCGTAACCAATGTTCAGGATTTGTGTATGCGATTTCGATTGCAGATCAATACATCAAAACAGGAATGTATAAAAACGTTTTAGTAATTGGTTCGGAATTACATTCTACAGGATTAGATATGACCACTCGAGGAAGAGGAGTTTCTGTAATTTTTGGTGATGGAGCTGGAGCAGCAGTACTTTCAAGAGAAGAAGATTTATCTAAAGGAATTTTATCCACACATCTACATTCAGAAGGACAACATGCCGAAGAATTATCATTAATTGCTCCAGGAATGGGTAAACGTTGGGTAACTGACATCATTGCGGATAACGATCCAAATGATGAGAGTTATTATCCTTATATGAACGGACAATTCGTTTTCAAAAATGCAGTCGTTCGTTTTAGTGAAGTAATTAACGAAGGCTTACAAGCGAATAATTTACAAGTTTCGGATATTAATATGTTGGTACCACATCAAGCGAATTTGAGAATTTCACAGTTCATTCAACATAAATTCCGTTTAACAGATGATCAAGTATTCAACAATATTCAAAAATACGGAAATACCACTGCAGCCTCTATTCCAATTGCTTTAACGGAAGCTTGGGAGCAAGGTAAAATAAAATCAGGTGATTTAGTCGTTTTAGCGGCTTTTGGTTCTGGATTTACTTGGGGAAGTGTGATTATTAGATGGTAATTTTTAGAGAATAGACAAAAGAATATAGAATATAGATTAAAAAAAGCGCTCTGAGATTTCAGAGCGCTTTTTTACTTCTTTATTGAAAATTCCAAGTTGAATATTCAACATTATATTTAATAACGAATGTTGAATTTTGAATAACGAATATTGAAGTTTTAGAACATTCCGCCACCGCTTTGTGTTTCGTTAGCGTCTCTTTGTTTTCTGGCTAAAGCACGGTTTTTTCCGCCACCAAAAATGTAATTGAATCCTACGTAAAACGTTTGACTTTCCCAGTAAAAAGCTCCTTGCTGTCTAAACGGAATATTACCATCAAAAGCAAAACGCATGTTTTCGAAAACGTCATTATAACGAGCTGTTATCGTACCTTTTCCTTTTAAAATGTTATAGGTAGCTCCAAAATCCATTTTATACATTGGTTTTCTATCGTATTGTAAGCCTTTGTCTTTTCCTCGGTACATTCCAAATAATTGAAAACGTAAATCTTTAGTTGCTGTAAAAGTGTTGTTGACTCTTGTGTTAAAAGTCACCACATCTACTGAAGCATTTTCTAATGCGTTTGTGTTTGCATTTTGTACGGTTCCTTTTGCGGTTTTAAAATATAAATCCGAACTAGCATTAACTGCCCACCATTTTGTGAATTTTAAATTTGCAGAAGATTCAATTCCAAAAGCATCATTGTTTGCAAAATTGGCATACGATAAAATATTACGGTTTGGATTGTTTGGGTCGTTATAAACCGTTCTTGAAATCTCATCCGAAATGCTTCTGTAGAATACACCACTAGTAATCGAACCAATTTTAGTAGTTCTAGTGTAATTCACTTCAAATGAGTTGGTAAATTGTGGTACTAAAGCTGGATTTCCTCTTGATTCCATCAATGGTGTTGTCCATTCTCTAATTGGGCTAATTTGTCCAATACTTGGTCGGTCAACACGTCTTGAATAATTGAAATTAAATGAGTTTTTATCGTTTGCAGTATAGGTTAAAAATGCTGAAGGATAAGCTGTGAATAAATCATCAGAAATATTTTGTGCATCAGAAAAATTCGGATTGGTTTCGTTGATGGCAAAATCGGCATCTAAATTAAAATATTCTAAACGTACCCCAAGTTGACCATTCCATTTTCCAATTTGCTTCCCTAAATTAGCATAAGCCGAATAAATATTTCTTCTGAATTCAAATGAATTATTAGCGCTTGTAAAGCTTGGATTGATATCATTAAAACGATTACCCGAGTTCTGAATTCTCGTTTCAACTCCCAACTCTAATTTCGTAGTTTCAGTTATCGGATTCACATAATCAGCATTAAACTGAAAATAATCGGTTGTTCCTTTAACTATATTTCTTCTTTCAAAACTTTCTGATGGGTTTAAAATGGTTTCATCATAAAGTGTGTTTTCATCATTTACCGTATGAGAATAATTCAATTGAAGTTCTAAATTTTCATCTTTCTTTTCAAAATCATGTTTGAAAACCATGTCATAGGTTTGGTTTTTATTGTTTCCATTACTTCCAAAAAGTTGTGTCGTGTTTCGGTTTGTAATTGCATCATCGTATACAACAGTTGTCAAGCCTGTCCCAGAACCATTAGTAAAGCTTTGATTGGTATAAGCTGATAATGTGTTTTTTTCGTTAATGTAATAATCCATTCCTAGTTTTAATAGATGCGAATTATTTTTATTTCGGAAATTAAAATCTTGACGATTTTCTTCATTAGTTCTTTCGCTATCTACAAAACCATTATTAGCGTTAATTCCGTGATTAAAACCATAATTAGTGTAAAAATTCACTTTTCCTACTCGATAATTCATGTTCAAAGCCGAGTTGGTTTTTGGAGTAATTCCGAAAGTAACGCCTGTGTTGATAGAACCATTAAAACCATCTTGTGAATTTTTATGTAAAATAATATTGATGATTCCGCTCATTCCTTCCGGATTGTACTTTGCCGAAGGATTTGTAATCAACTCAATTTGTTTAATCGAAGCCGAAGGAATTTGTTGTAACAATTGCTCCACCGAAACATTCGAAGGTTTCCCGTCGATAAGTACACGAACATTGCTGTTTCCTCTCATGCTAATCTCTTTGGTTTGAGGATCGATGCTAACTGTTGGGATATTGTTCATAATTTCAGAAGCAGTAGTTCCTGAAGCAATTAGATCTTTTCCAACATTAATTACTTTTCTATCAATTTTTTGCACCATGTTTGAACGCTCTGCAACCACTTCAACATCTTTTAGTTCGGATACATCTTCTAAAATAGCGATTGTTCCTAAGTTTTGGTTAGCATCAGCAGTCAAATCAATATTTTTTACAACCGTTGTGTATCCAATAAATTGAATTTCAACAGTGTATTTTTGTAATCCTAATTTGTTGATGGCAAAATTTCCGTCCTCTGTGGTTACACCTCCTGTAACAATCTTTCCATTATCTTTAAGAATAATGTTTACGTACGGTAAAGGTTCACTAGTTTTTTTGTCAATAACCTTTCCTTTGATGGTTCCCGAATTTTGTGCAAAACCAAATGTTATCGAGCACAAAAAACAGGTAATAATTAATTTAAGTTTCATTTGTTTATTTTTGATTATATGATTGATGATTGCGTTTAATAGACTTCAACAATTGTTAATTGTTACAGAATTTTTGAAATATTTTTTTAATCGAAAAAAAACTAATCACTATTTACTAATCGCAAACTACTATTTATTACCTTTGCACGTTCAAAAAAACAAGGTAAAATGACATTACATCACACATTAACAACACACATCCAAAAAGCGGTTCTTGAATTGTTCAATATTTCTATCGAAAAAGTTGAATTTCAAGCTACTAGGAAAGAGTTCGAAGGTGATATTACTATGGTAGTTTTTCCTTTGGTAAAAGCATTAAAAGGCAACCCAGTTGAAATCGGAAATCAGATTGGAAATTACTTAGTAACGAATGTAAATGAAGTTTCTAAGTTCAATGTGGTAGGTGGATTTTTAAACATCGTGATTTCGGATGCTTTTTATGTGGAATTTTTCAATACCATAAAAAACAATGAAACTTTTGGTTTTGTAGCTCCAAAAGAAGGAGAAAAAGCGGTAATGGTAGAATATTCTTCGCCAAATACCAATAAACCTTTGCATTTAGGACACATCCGTAATAACTTATTAGGTTATTCGGTTGCCGAAATCATTAAAGCTTCTGGAAAAAAAGTATACAAAACCCAAATCATCAACGATAGAGGAATTCATATCTGTAAATCGATGTTAGCTTGGCAAAAATTCGGAAACGGACAGACGCCAGCTTCAACCGGATTGAAAGGAGATAAATTGGTTGGGAATTTCTATGTGGAATTCGACAAGCAATACAAAAAAGAAATTTCAGAATTAATCGCTCAAGGTAAAACCGAAGACGAAGCAAAAAAACTAGCACCATCTATTTTAGAAGCACAACAAATGCTTTTAGATTGGGAAAATGGAAAACCTGAAGTTATCGAACTTTGGAAAACCATGAACCAATGGGTGTATGATGGATTTGCTCAAACGTATAAAAATCTTGGCGTTGATTTTGATAGTTATTATTATGAATCCAACACCTATTTACTTGGAAAAGAAGTAGTGCAATTTGGTTTAGAAAAAGGCATTTTCGAAAAAGACTCAGATGGTTCCGTTTGGATTGATTTAACAGCAGATGGTTTAGATAGAAAAATCGTGCTTCGTTCTGACGGAACTGCAGTTTATATGACGCAAGATATTGGAACCGCAATCCAACGTGTGAAGGATTTTCCAGATGTTGGAGGAATGGTTTATACGGTAGGAAACGAGCAAGATTACCATTTTAAAGTATTGTTTTTAATCTTGAAAAAGTTAGGATTTGATTGGGCAGATAGCTTATATCATTTATCTTACGGAATGGTAGAATTGCCTTCAGGAAAAATGAAATCTCGTGAAGGAACCGTTGTCGATGCTGATGATTTAATGGCAGAAATGACCACGACAGCACAAACTATTTCGGAAGATTTAGGAAAGTTAGATGGTTATTCTGAAGAAGAAAAAGCGGTTTTATTCAAAACAATTGGTTTAGGTGCGTTGAAATATTATATGTTGAAAGTTGATCCGAAAAAACAAATGATGTTCAATCCAGAAGAATCAGTTGATTTTGCTGGAAATACAGGACCATTCATTCAATATACTTACGCTCGTATTCAATCGATTTTAAGAAAAGCAGATTTTGATACGACTGTTTCAATTTCGGGATTAGAATTACATGAAAAAGAGAAAGAATTAATCAAACAAGTGCAGTTATTCCCTGAAGTAATTCAAAATGCGGCAGAAAATCACAGTCCGGCGTTGATTGCGAATTATACGTATGATTTGGTGAAAGAATTCAACTCGTTTTATCAACAAGTTTCAATTTTAGGAGAAGAAAATCACGATAAAAAAGTGTTTCGAGTACAATTATCAAAATCAGTTGGAAACACCATCAAAAATGCATTTCTGTTATTAGGAATTGAAGTTCCTGAGAGAATGTAATAAAAGTAGTGAGTTTGAAGTCATCCTTGATTTTTGAATTTGCTCTTGAACTTGAAATTTATTAAATGAACACATCAAAATATTTTTTTCAAACCTTAGTCGTGGTAATCGTTTCTGGATTGTCTTTTTTGGCATTCAAAACGTTTTTGCCTAAGAAACTATTTGCCGAAAGTAAATTAGATTCCAAAAATGTAGTAGTCGATAGTTTGCTTTTGGAAGCTATTGCCGAAGACGAAGACGCAACCCTTGAAGATTCAATGGCTAAAACCGTTATTGATTACAAAGTGGTAAACGGAATTCAATTTCCACCAGAAACTTTTGAAGAATATACCGGAAATCAATATTTAGCGACATTTTTTGAAAAACTTTTCCAATTGGAAACAAAAAAAGAAGGTAATGTTCGTATTGCCTATTTTGGTGATTCGATGACGGATGGTGACTTAATTGTAAAAGATTTTAGAACCTATTTGCAAGAAAAATTCGGTGGTCAAGGCGTTGGTTTTGTTAATATTACATCTGAATCAGCTGCCTCTAGAAGTTCAATTACGCATGAATTTTCAGGAAATTGGAAAACCCAATCGTATTTAAAAGTAAAACATCCATCTAATCCTTTTGGAGTAAATGGGCATGTGTTTTATGCTAATGATACTGCAAATGTAGCTTGGGTAAAATACAAAGCAAACAAAACAAGATTCGCATCAGAATTACCGCATCCAACCTTATTCTACGGACGTTCATCAAATAAAGAAGGGAAAATTAAATATGTGATTGGTACCGATACCATTTCAAAAAAATTAACTCCAAATGCTTTAGTAAATACAGTTGTACTTTCTGAAAGCAATTTGAAAAGCATCAAAGTAAATTTCAAAAAAGCGGATTCTATTCCAATTTACGGATTTAATTTTGATGATGGAAAAGGTGTTCATGTAGATAATTTTTCGAATAGAGGAAATTCAGGTTTGCCTATTGGTAGTTTTGATGTTGCAACAATGCGTGGTTTTCATGCAAAGTTAGATTATGATTTAATCGTGTTGCAATATGGAGCTAATGTTTTAAATTATGGTTCATTGAACTATGGTTGGTACGAAAAACGAATGGAAAAAGTGGTAGCTCATTTAAAAGAATGTTTTCCAGGTGTGGCAATTTTAATTGTTTCTACGGCTGATAAATCTACCAAGTATGATATGGAAATGAAAACAGATTCTGCTGTTGTGCCATTAAATACGGCTCAAAAGCGTTATGCCATTAAATCCCAATCTGGATTTGTAAATATGTTTACTTTAATGGGAGGCGATGGTTCGATGATTCAGTGGGTAGAGCAAGAACCAGCTCGAGCCAATAAAGATTATACCCATTTTAATCATAGAGGTGCAAAACAAGCTGCTAATTTGATTTTTACCCAGTTAAATCAAGGCTATGAGATGTATAAAGAATTGAGAAAAAAGCGTAAAAAACCTGCTGTTCCCATTAAAAAAGATAGTATAATCACCAATAAAGATTCAGTATATGAAGAATAAAATTTTGATGTTTTTATTGGGATTTTCTTTTTTTGGATTTGCTCAAGATACGTTGTTAGTACCAATGGATTCGTTATATGTCGATCTTCCAGTTGATGATTCTATCGAAGTTACTTTCACAGGGAATGATATTCATAACCCTAATGCACTTTTGTCATTTTATGAAAAAATGTACCAATTAGAGCAAAGTAAATTGGGTAAGATAAATATTGTGCATATTGGAGATTCGCATATTCAAGCGGATTTGTTCACAGCAAAAATTCGTGCTCAGTTTCAAAAAGTTTATGGTAATGGAGGATTTGGTTTTACGTTTCCATATAGTGTAGCAAAAACAAATAACAGTTCACCAATTCGTTATTCAGTTTCTGGCAATTTTCAAAGTTTTAGAAATTTATATGCCGATGCTAATAGACCCGTTGGTTTGAGTGGTTTTTCTATGGAAACCAATTCAAAAGATTTTGCTATTCAATTGAACGTGAAAGATGCTCAATATTATTTTACAAAATTAAAAGTAATTACCCCGCAAAATGTCAATTTGTTTGATGTTTCGATTTTTAATAAAAGTATTGTTATTGAGAAAAAAGTTCCAAAAAAAATTACACATAAAGTAAAACCAGGTGAAGTTTTGGGTGGAATTGCTAATAAATATGATGTTTCTTTAAAAGCTCTTAAAAAAGTAAATGGATTAAAAAGTGATATCATTCGAGATGGAAAAGTTTTAACGATTCCAACCCAGGGAACACAATCCAAAACTACAACAAAAACGGAATATGTTCCTATCGAATTACAACCTTCTTTGTTTTCAAACGATTATATTTCGGAAACTCCTTTAGATAAAATTGCGATTGTACCCAATCAAGAAATTGATGATTTTGCTTTAAACGGATTGGTTTTGGAAAACAATAATTCAGGAGTTATTTATCACAGTATTGGTGTGAATGGAGCAAAAGCTTCCGATTACAATAAATTCCGATTGTTCAATGAGCAATTACCAGCGTTAACTCCAGATTTAGTTATTATTTCGTTGGGTACGAATGAGAGTTTTGATAAACAATCGGGCGAACAATATTTTGCGCATTTGGATCAAATGATACAAGGAATTAAAGAGAAAAATCCACAAGCATGTGTTTTGGTGATGACTTCGCCACCTTCGGTTTTACATCGAAAATATAAAAACACTTTTATTGAAAAATATGCTGAAATCATAGAAAACAATGCCCATGTGAAAAATTATGCAGTTTGGAATCTTTTAGATGTTTTTGGAGGTAATACATCCATAAAACGAAATGCAGCAAAAGGCTATATGGCAAAAGATAAAGTACATTATTCAAAAGCAGGATACGAAAAACAGGGCGAATTGTTTTTTGAAGCCTTTTTACAATCATACGAATTATTTAAATCGACAAAGCAGTAGTGAAAGCACTTTTTAGCATACAAAATTGGTTTCTTGAAAATGTAGGGAACATCGATTTAGCCACCATTAAAAACTGGTTTTTATTCAATCCAAAACAACCACTATTATTTAATAGTGCAATTTTTTTAGGATTCTTTTTAGTTTTCTATATTATTTACATTTTATCTAGAAAAACTCATTATTTCCGCATTACTTACGTGGTATTGTTTTCTTTGTTTTTCTATTATAAATCAAGTGGAATTTACTTTGGATTGTTAATTTTTTCCTCGGTAGTCGATTATGTTTTATCGCGATTAATTTATGAAGAAGCCAAACAAGGGTATCGTAAATTTTACATGATATTGAGTTTGTTGATTAATTTGGGAATGTTAGCGTATTTTAAATATACCAATTTCTTCATTGATAATTACAACACACTTTTTAGTGGAAATATGAAGTTTGAAGATATTATTCTTCCTGTCGGAATTTCATTTTACACGTTCCAAACCTTAAGTTATACGATTGATGTATATCGAAGAGAATTAGAGCCTACGAAAAGTTTTATGGATTTCTTGTTCTTCGTTTCGTTTTTCCCGCAATTAGTAGCAGGACCAATCGTTAGAGCAAGTGATTTTATTCCTCAGATTTACGAGAAATTAAAATTAACGAAAGAAGATTTCAATCGCGCCTTGTTCTTAATTATTGGTGGATTATTAAAAAAAGCCGTAATCTCAGATTATATTTCCTCCAACTTTGTTGACCGTGTTTTTGATGCGCCAAATAGTTATACTGCCTTTGAAAATTTAATGGCTTCGTACGGTTACGCAATTCAAATTTATTGTGACTTCTCAGGATATTCTGATATTGCCATTGGATTAGCTTTATTAATGGGATTCTGGTTGCCAGATAACTTTAGAACACCATATCAATCAGGTTCTATTACCGAGTTTTGGAGAAGATGGCATATTTCACTTTCGAGCTGGTTAAGAGATTATTTATATATTTCGTTAGGCGGAAACCGAAAAGGTAAATTTCGAACCTATTTCAACTTATTCATGACAATGTTATTAGGCGGATTGTGGCACGGCGCTTCATGGAAATTTGTAGTTTGGGGAGTTTTGCATGGATTGGCGTTAGTAGTAGAAAAATTCTTTGGTCAGTTTATTAAATTGCCTAAAAATACATTCGTAAGAACTATTCAAGTTATTTTGACTTTCCATTTTGTAGTGTTTTGTTGGTTGTTTTTTAGAGCGAAAGATTTCGCAACTGCATTTCAAATAGCGGATAATATTACCAAATTAACTTTCGATTTAAATCAATGGCAAACTATTGTTTTAGGTTATAAAAATGTCTTTTTATTAATCGCAATTGGTGTGGTTTGGCATTTTGTTCCAGTAAAAACTTTAGCTGGAATGCAAAAAACATTTTCTACGTTACCTTTAGTGGCAAAAGCCGTTTTGTTAGGATTGATTTATTGGGTTGTCTATGCAACAGCTTCAGCAGATACACAGCCGTTTATTTATTTTCAGTTTTAGTAACTTTTGTTACGCTAAGTAAAATCCAATTTACTAGTTTTGAAAAAAAAATAATTCATGAAGAAATATATTCTATTCGGACTTTTACCTTTATTATTCAGTTGTTCATCTGAGAAGACAACCGTTTCAGAAGTAAAATGGTCGGGTGCGATGAAAAATGTGATGAAGAAAGGTGAGTTGTTTGGAACTATTCATTTAGATACAATTTCTAATAAAAAACACTTATACGGTTTAGGACCAATTGAATATTTATCAGGAGAAATCACAGTTTTTGATGGAAAAAGTTATGTTTCAAGAGTGAATGCTGATTCGACTATGGCAGTAACGCAAACTTTTGATGTTAAAGCACCTTTTTTTGTGTATGCCAATGTTGAAAATTGGACTTCAATTGAAGTTCCAAAAACTGTCATTGATTTAGAATCTTTAGAAACATTTTTAACTTCATTACCCAATTCAGATGAAAAACCTTTTGTTTTTAAAATCGAAGCAGAAGTTGAAGAGACCGATATTCATGTGGTGAATTTACCAAAACATATTAAAACCGTTAGCAGTCACGATGAAGCACATCAAGGACAAGTAAACTATATTTTAAAAGATAGAAAAGCAAATCTAATCGGATTTTATTCAGCTCATCATCATGCGGTTTTTACACATCACGATACAAATTTGCATGTTCATTTAGTTAGCCAAGATGAAAAAGATATGGGACATGTAGAATCAGTTACATTCAAAAATCTAAAACTTTGGATTTCTAAATAATTGTTGCTCATTCAAATAGATTTGAAAAATAAAATGGATAAGAAAACAATTATTATTACTTCAATAGGTGTTGTAATCGGATTAATTTCAGGTTATGCCTATTATCATTATATAGGTTGCGTTTCTGGAACCTGTTCAATTACTTCGAAACCCTTAAACAGTACTTTATATGGTGGAGTTTTGGGTGGATTGCTTTTTAATATGATTAGTGATTTCTTTAAAAAGAAACAATCCTAATTTCTTGTGTAACAATTGTTACCAAATATTTTTAAAGTTTGTATATATTTGTTGAATGAAATTTTCTGTTCACATACTATGCGTTTATCTGTTGCTTTTGGTAGCTCTACCATCAGTAAGAGCAATGAAAATGCTTACGAGTGAAAACTGCGAACAAACTTGTCATAATTCTGATTCTGAATCTTCAGGTTGCGAGAAAGGAAAAATCATCATGAGTTTAAACTTTAGTCCCGTTCAATTTGTAAGTGAATTGGATTTTAAACCTGAAATTTCATTTCCTGAATTTCATATCGAAAAAGAACAATCGAACTACGAGAAAATATTTATTTCTAGATATCAAGATTCCATTTGGCATCCGCCTAAGTTTTTCATTTCCTAACTTAAAAGAGTTGATTTTTATGTTTGTGTTTTTACACAAGCTTAACTTATAATGGAATAAAATGAAAAATATTTTAATCGTGTTCTTGTTGGCATTTTTTCAGTCAACAACAGCACAAAGCACCTTTGAATATGATGTGGTGCTAACTCCCGTTTCCGTTTCAGGATTACCTGGTTTGCATTCCTATGCTTTTGCGCAACACAATGGAAAATGGTTAATTATTGGTGGTAGAAAAGATGGTGTTCATGCGCGTCAACCTTTTAATGCTTTTCCCGGAGCGCAAAACAATACTAATATATATGTGGTTGATATTGCTTCACAGCAATCGTGGTCGGCTTCGGTGAATTCGCTTCCGACAGGAATTAAAGAACAATTGCAATCGACCAATATGAATTTTTATCAAGATAGTGATGCTTTGTTTATCGTTGGTGGATATGCTTATTCAACTTCGGCTGCGGATCATAAGACGTTCAATAATTTAACTTCTGTTGATGTTCCTAATCTGATTAACGCAATTATTGCTGGAACTCCAATTACTTCATATTTCAAGCAAATTTCTAATGATATTTTTGCAATAACGGGTGGACAATTGGGTAAAATTGGGAATACATTTTATTTGGTAGGCGGACATCGTTTTGATGGTCGATACAATCCGATGAATAACCCAACTTTTACGCAAACCTATTCAAATGGCATCCGAAAATTTACGATTGATAACTCGGGAAGCAATTTGAGTTATGCCAATTATGAAGAAATTGTGGATGCTGTTCATTTACACCGTCGCGATTATAATTTGTTGCCTCAAGTTTTTCCTGATGGAGAATTAGGTTACACGATTTCGTCTGGAGTATTCCAAATTGCAGTTGATTTGCCGTTTCTTTATCCAGTTGATATAAAAGCAGGAGGTTATTTTCCGCAAACGCAATTCAATCAATATTTAAGCAATTATCACAGTGGAAAGGCTTGCTTGTATGATGCTACCAATAACAGAATGCACAATTTGTTTTTTGGTGGAATGAGTCAATATTATTATCAAAATGGAACATTAATACAAGATGATACCGTACCGTTTGTGAAAACCATTAGTAGAACAGCACGTTTTGCGGATGGAAGTAATATTGAATATCAATTGCCAGTTGAGATGCCTAATTTAAAAGGTGCTGGAGCCGAATTCATTCCGAATGAGAATTTACCGCATTATGCAAACGAAGTGATTCAGTTGTCGAATATTACTGATGATGAATTTGTAATCGGGCATTTATATGGTGGTATTCAAAGTAGTTCTGCTACTGCATTTACGGACAATCAAACCAATTTAACGAGTGCTGATCCAACGATTTATGAAGTAAAGTTGGTTAAAAATGCAACTTTAAGCACTCCACAGATTAATGGTGAAAATCCTTTTAATTTTACAGTTTCTCCTAATCCAACAGAAAATGATACGGTTAGAGTTGAGTTTGAATTGCCTTACAAAGCAAAACTTAATTATATAATATCTGGATTAGATGGTAAAATAATTGAAGAAGGCGAAATTGAAGATGTGAGAGTTGGGAAAAATGCTATGAACTTTAGTTTGGCTTCGACTAAATCAGCGTTTGTCATTATTACTTTTGTTTTTGACGACAAATTTTATTTGTCTCAAAAAGTGATAAAAAAGTAATACTGTTAAATTAATAAAAAATTAAGAGTACTATTTTCAAAATTATATATATTTGTAATAGTACAACATAAACAAAAAAGAATAAATAACAATTTAAAAATACACAAAATGAAAAAATTAGTTTCTATTATGGCTGTTGCCGCTTTTATGTTATCAATGAATGTTAATGCTCAAGAGCCTAAACAAAAAGCAAAAAAAGAAACAGCAAAAACTGAAAAATCTTGTTCAACTGCTGAGAAAAAATCATGTGGTTCAGAGGCTAAATCAGGTGGATGTTGTTCATCTAAAAAAGCTGCTGAGAAAAAAGCGGAATAGTTTTTATTAAATAAATTCAAAACGCCTCGATGTAATCGGGGCGTTTTATTTTGAATATATAATACATCATTATTTTTTGTATTTTGTATCAACATCAGCTGTTAATGTTTTTAGAAAAGCTATCATTTTCTCTACTTCCTGATTCGATAATTCCTTGTTATTTTGAAGCTTACTCATAATTTTAATGGCTTCTGCTAAACTTTTTACTGAACCATCGTGAAAATAAGGATCTGTTTTTTCAATATTTCTTAAACTAGGGGCTTTGAAAATATATTTATCCGATTCTTTTTTAGTAATGTCGTACAAACCGTTGTCAATATTTTTACTTTTTGTGTATTCCCAGTAATTTCCATATAATCCGAATTTCTGCATCATTTGACCACCAACTGCTACTCCACTATGACATGCTACACAGCCATTATTTATAAAAGAAGCTAAACCTGCTTTTTCTTTTTCTGTAAGTACTTTGTCATCACCATTTAACCATTTATCAAATCTACTTTCTGGAACCAATCTTCTCTCAAAAGCCCCTATAGCATTTGTTAGGTTTTTGTATGTAATGGGTTCCACTTCATTAGGAAAAACTTTTTTAAACCACATTTGATATTCAGGTATACCCCTTAAACGATCTTCTAAAAATTTTTCTGATGGTATATTATGTTCTACAGGATTTAAAATAGGCATTCCTGCTTGTTCTTCTACATCTTTAGCTCTTCCATCCCAAAATTGATTGGCATGTAATGAGGCGTATATTACTGTTGGTGAATTTCTATTACCAAATTTATGTTCATCCCCTGGAGAAGTTGGTAAATTGTCTACACCATATGTATTCAAATTATGGCAAGAATTACAACTAATATTACCTTCTTTAGATAATCTCTTATCGAAATACAACATTTTACCTAGAATTACTTTGTCACTCATTGAATTTGATAAATCAATGGAAGTTATATTAACAGGATTATTTAATTCTTGATAATTTTCAGGTAAATCTTCATAAGGAAGTGACGTAATTGATTTGAATAAATTACTTGCTTCTTCCATTAATGGAGTAATCGTATTTATTTTAGCTTCTGTATTTTCAGATTGGTTACAACTATATAAAATACTTACTGTAACTGCTATTATAATTTTTTTCATGGTATTCAATTTATTTTCAAATTTCATTGTAAATTGAAATTATAACAATGATTTTTATCATTTTACAAAAAGTAAGAGGCACAATGTGCCCCTTATTTTACTTTTTCAATACTGTATTCAATACTAAATCTTTATCTAGCTTTTTAGTACAGAAGAACCAATCTTTACAATCTAAGTTTTCTACATCATCCATTCTTTCTTTAGCAACTCCACATGAACCTGCTGTTGGTACAATCACGTCATCACCTGGTCTCCAATCTGCTGGACAAGCCACTTCAAAAGCATCAGCAGTTTGTAAAGCAATTAAAGCTCTATAAATTTCGTCGAAGTTTCTACCAATGCTTAGAGGATAATATAAAATAGTTCTGATAGTTCCTTTAGGGTCTACAAAGAATACGGCTCTTACGGCTTTTGTATTACTTTCTCCTTCCATAATCATTCCATATTTTTTTGAAACTTCCATGGTAATATCTTCAATCAGTGGGAATTTTACTTCCACATCTTTCATTCCTTTGTATTCAATTTTTTCTTTGATGGTTCTTAACCAGGCAATGTGACTGTATAAACCATCAACTGATAAGCCTAACAATTCACAATTTGCTTCTTGAAATTGTTTTTCCATACTAGCGAAAGTCATAAATTCTGATGTACACACTGGTGTAAAATCGGCAGGATGACTAAAGAAGATTACCCATTTTCCTTCATAATCTTTTGGGAAGTTGATAGTTCCTTGTGTTGATATTGCTGTAAACTCTGGTGCTTGCTCGCCAATTCTTGGCATAAATACTTGATTTTCCATTTTTTCTATTTTTAAAATGTTATTACTAATTTTTGATGGTACAAATTTCAGTTGAAAAAAAAGTGTAAAAAGTAACATGTGTTTCTTTTGATAATAAAAAATTATTGTATATTATATATCAAATAGTTTTTATTTATTGTTTTATTTGTTTTATTGATGTGTAACAATCGTTACAACCAGTTTTTATAACTTCTGTTACATTTGTTCAAAATCTCAACTCATGAAACATTTTTTCATACTATTTTCATTTTTAGGACTTGTAAGTTGTCAAAATGATAAAAAAGAATTTCAACTAGTACCAGCAGAGAAAACCACTAATGAAGTAACACAAGAACACGAAGGTAAAAAGCTAATGGAAACCCATTGCTACTTATGTCATAGTCCGAATGCTGGAGAAAATGCAGGAAGAATTGCCCCTCCTATGGTTGCTATTAAAGCTCGATACATCGATAAAGAAGGTTACAATAAAGAGGAGTTTATTGCTGCTGTGACCTCTTTTGTAAAAAATCCAACTGAAGACAAAGCGTTGATGTATGGTGCTGTAAAAAAACATGGTTTAATGCCTAAACAAGTATTTCCAGAGGGAAGTGTTGAAAAAATAGCTGATTTTATGTTTGATTATCAAATAGAAGCGCCTGAATGGTTTAAAGCACATTGGGAAGGTCATGGCAATAAAAATTGGCAACAATCTGGCAAACCTTATAAAGTGGCTGAGAAAGAAAAAACCTATGCTGATATTGGGTTAGAGTATGCGCTTGGAACAAAAAAAGTGTTGGGCAAAAATTTGATGGAATCGATTCAGAAAAAAGGAGCTTTAGAAGCTTTATCATTTTGTAATCATCAAGCTATTCCATTAACTGATAGTATGTCGACAAAATTTAATGCTTCGATAAAACGTGTTTCCGATAAAAATAGAAATCCAAATAATAAAGCTAATAAAGAAGAATTGCTATACATATCTCAATTTAAAAAGGAATTGGCTGAAAAAAAAGAAATTAAACCCGTTGTGATAGAAAAAGGGAATCAAGTACAATTTTATTACCCTATTGAAACTAATACCATGTGTTTGCAATGTCATGGAACACAAATTAAACCTGAAGTAAAAAAACAAATCCTGAAATTATACCCAAGTGATTTAGCGGTTGGTTATGGCGAAAATGAAGTGCGTGGTATTTGGAGCATAACTTTTGAAAAAAAATAAAATGAAGCAGTTTTGGAACGAACGTTATGACGAAGATGTCTTTGCTTATGGCACAGCACCTAATCAATTTTTGAAAGATGCTATTCATTATATACCACAAGGTAACATCTTGTTTGTAGCTGAAGGTGAAGGAAGAAATGCCGTATTTGCAGCAAAAAAAGGTTTAAAGGTAAGTGCTTTTGATTATAGTGAATCTGGACAGCAAAAAGCGTTGTCTTTAGCACAAATGCATAATGTTACTATAGATTATTTAGTTTCTGATGTTTTAGCATTACCTTATGAAAAGGAAAGTTTTGATGGTTTAGTGTTAATATTTGCCCATTTTCCTGCTGAAATTAGAAAATATGCGCATTTGAAATTGCTTGAACTACTAAAACCAGGAGGTAAAATTATATTTGAAGCTTTTGGAAAAGAACAACTGAATTATACTTCGGGTGGACCAAAAGATATTGATATGCTATTTTCGGAAGGAGAAGTGCATAATGAGTTTCCTGCTATTTCATTTGATAGTTTATCTACTGAAAAAATAGTCCTTGATGAAGGGCTTTTTCATCAAGGTGAAGGAGTTGTTGTTCGATTTATTGGAACAAAAAAATAATCACAATATTATGAAAATGAAAAAACTATTATTTACTAATTGGCATCTTATGCGTTGGGTGCGATTAATTTTAGCTTTTGGTATTGCATTTCATGCTGTTTCAACTGAAAACTATTTTTTTCTATTTTTCGCTTTCTTTTTTTTAATCCAAGCTCTTTTTGACACCGGTTGTGGTTCAAGAGGATGTTCTATATCTCCAACTGATACCACTAATGAAAAGTGATTTCACAACTTTAGCAAAAATGAATTTAGTTCTTATAAATTCTATAGAACCCGATTGCGATCCATGTAAGATGAGGTTACCCATATTACAAAAAGTAAAAGAAATTTTGGGAAGTAGAATTGAAATTTTTAACTTAGACCAAGTAGAATTTAATGCATTTTCAAAAAAATTTAAACTTCAATCTTTTTCCTCTTTAGCATTACTAGCAAATGGAAAAGTAATTTGGGAAACTTCAGCCGTATCTTCAAAAGATGATTTGATACAAATAATAACAACACACAATTAAAAACAATCTAATCTAATTTATTATGGATGTAGAAATATTAGCTCGAATACAGTTTGCTTTCACGGTAGCATTTCATTATATCTATCCACCGTTGAGTATCGGTTTAGGATTATTAATGGTCATTTTTGAAGGACTTTATTTAAAAACTGGCAAAAAAGAATATGAAGTTTTAACCCGATTTTGGTTGAAAATCTTTGCTATTACTTTTGGTATTGGGGTGGCAACAGGAATTATTATGGAATTTGAATTTGGTACTAACTGGTCTGTTTATTCTCGTTATGTAGGTGATATTTTTGGAAGTGCATTAGCTGCTGAAGGCTTATTTGCTTTTGGATTGGAAAGTACTTTTTTAGGGATTTTAATTTTTGGATGGAATAGAGTATCTCCGAGAGTCCACTTTATTTCAACAATAGGAGTTTTTTTTGGTTCTATGTTTTCCGCTGTATGGATTGTTGTTGCTAATAGTTGGCAACAAACACCCGCTGGATATCACATAGTAGGTGAAGGTCTAATGGCTCGAGCAGAAGTAACTGATTTTTGGGCAATGGTTTTTAATCCTTCTAGTGTAGATCGAATTATTCATGTTTGGCAAGGTGCTTTTTTAGCTGGTGCTTTTATGGTTTTAAGCGTTCATGCTTATTACATTAGAAAAGGAAAATTTGTTGAATTATCTAAAGTGGCTTTTAAAATAGCTTTAGTTGTAGCGACTGTAGTTTCCTTTACACAATTACTATCAGGACATAGTTCTGCAGATGGTGTAGCTGTAAATCAACCTGCAAAATTAGCAGCGATGGAAGGTCATTATGAAAAATCGGCTCCAGCAGATTTGTATCTTTTAGGTTGGGTAGATAAAAAAGAAGAAAAGGTAACGGGTTTAGCTGTTCCGGGTGGTTTATCTTTTTTAGTACATCAAGATTTTAAAGCGCCAATTACTGGATTAAATGCATTTCCGAAAGAAGACCAACCTAGTCAGGTAAATGCAGTATTTCAATTTTATCACATAATGATTTCTATTGGAATGTTTTTGATAGCTCTTACTTTTTATGCTTGTTTTTTATGGTGGAAAGGTAAACTTTTTGAAACCAAATGGATTTTATGGATTTTTTCGTTTTCAGTTTTGTTACCTCAAATTGCCAATCAAGCAGGATGGTTTGCAGCAGAAATGGGTCGTCAACCTTGGATTGTTTATGGTCATTTACGAACTAGTGAAGGCTTTTCGCAAGAAGTAGCCGCAAATCAAATTTTGTTCTCATTGATTTTATTTTTAGTAATTTATGCGGTATTGTTTTTATTATTTCTGTATTCATTAAATAAGAAAATTAAACACGGACCCTATGAAAACGAATCTCACAATAAACTAGAAACAATTTAAACAGTAAGTTATGGAAACATTTTTAGGTATCGATTATCCAACGCTTTGGTATTTAGTTGTAGGATTATTGTTCTCGGGTTATGCCATTTTAGAGGGATTTGATTATGGAGCAGGTGCATGGCATTTGTTTTTAAAAAAAGATGAAAGCCGTCGAATTGCAATTAATGCTATCGGACCGCTCTGGGATGCGAATCAAGTGTGGTTAATTATTGGTGGTGGTGCTTTATTTGCAGGTTTTCCTGTTATGTATGCTACTATGTTATCTGCAATGTATATTCCGTTTATGTTGTTTTTGATGTTATTAGTTTTACGGTCTTCGGCTATCAAATTTAGAAGTGCTGAAAAAATGCAATGGTGGCGAAAAACTTGGGATATAATTTATTTTACTTCCAATACTTTAATTGCTTTTTTATTAGGGGTAGTTTTAGGGAATGTGTTACAAGGTTTTGAAATAGGAGAAAATTATACTTATAAAGGAGGAATCTTTTTTTCTTTTTTGAGTCCATATGCCATTATGGTGGGATTAACTACGCTTTCTATTTTTATGACGCAGGGTGCTATTTTTCTTTTATTAAAAACAGAAGGAAGATTGCATACACGATTAACTTTTTTATTGAAAAAAGGAATGATTTTCTTTATTGTGAGTTTTTCAATTACATCTTTGTATACCTTAGTATTTATTCCAGGTGTTACAGATAATTTTAGAGCAAATCCAATATTTTTTATTTTACCTATTTTATCTTTTTTAGCTGTTGCTAATGTTCCACGATTGGTTTCTAAAAAGAAATACTTTCAAGCATTAATCTTTTCTTCGCTTACCATGGCATTTTTATTAATGTTGGTTGCCTTTCAATTGTATCCCACTTTATTAATTTCTAGCATTGACCCAAAATACAGCATTACTATTTACAATGCGGCATCTTCTCAAAAATCATTGGGAATTATGTTAACCATTGTTTTGATTGGTGCTCCTTTATTAGCAGCTTACTTTTTATTTCTCTATAAAACATTTAACGGAAAAGTTAAGCTGGACGATACGAGTTATTAATTTTTCAGTAAACGCCTCGAAAATATCGAGGCGTTTTTTTATGTAACAAATGTTGCTGCAAGGTTGTTTGGTTGATGTTAAATTTGAGTATTAATTTAAAATAAAAAGATTATGAAAGCAAAATTTTTTATAGCAATAGTGATTGCTTTGTTGTCATTTTCTTGCAGTGATGATGATAATAATTCAAACTCTACATCATTAAGTCAAGAAGAAAAAGATGGATTATTGTTTATGTTAGAGGAAGAAAAGCTAGCTAGAGATACGTATATCTACATGAATAATTTATGGGGATTAAATCAGTTCAATAATATTAAAAATAGTGAGCAAAGTCATATAGATGCAATTGTTTCTATTTTAGAACAAAATGATATTGAATATACAATTCTTCCACAAGGTGAATTTTCCTATCAAAATTTACAGGATTTATACAATCAGTTTGTTATTGATGGACAAGTTAGTAGCGAAAGTGCATTACAGATAGGTGCTACCATAGAGGATTTAGATATTGTTGATTTAGAGGATTACATAAATGACTCAACTAATTCCGTATTAATTTCCACTTATGAAAATTTACAATGTGGTTCAAGAAATCATTTAAGAAGTTTTGTTACGGCTATTGAAAATTTAGGATTTACATATACACCTCAATTTTTAACACTTGAAGAATATGAAGCGATATTGAATAGTAGTCGCGAACAATGTAATTAAAATTTAAGCCTTGATAATTCAAGGCTTTTTTATGTAACAAATGTTGCTGTAGCACAATTACATAACAATTAATTTTGAATTATTAAAAGAAAAAAATATGTCAAAAATAGTAGTTTTAGGTGCTGGTATAGCTGGACATACAGCTGCAGCTCACTTAAGAAGAAAATTAGGTAAAGAACACGAAGTTTTAGTAGTTTCTCCCAATAGAAATTACCAATGGGTTCCCTCAAATATATGGGTTGGAATAGGTAGAATGAAATCTAAAGAAGTAATTTTTCCTTTAGAGCCTTTATACAAAAGAAAAGGAATTGGTTACAAACAAGCAAAAGCCGTATCCTTTCATCCAGAAGGTGATGGTTCTGAGCCAAAACCCTATATTTTAGTGGAAGGAGTTTTTGGAGATAATTTAGGGAAACAAGAAAAAGTGACCTACGATTATCTTATTAATGCAACGGGTCCAAAATTGGCTTTTGATATGACGGAAGGATTAGTTCCTGAAACAAACAAAGTGTATTCTGTTTGTACTTATGACCATGCTGAAAAAGCTTCAGAAGCACTCCATAAATTAATTGATCAACTGAAAAAATCAAATAAAAAAGCAAAAATTTTAATTGGAACCGGACATGCAAAAGCGACTTGCCAAGGTGCTGCTTTTGAATATATTTTGAATGTTGAAAAAGAATTGCAAAAATTTGGTGTACGAGATAAAGCTGAAATTACATGGATTTCGAATGAATACGAATTAGGTGATTTTGGAATGGACGGCATGTTGATGGAATACAACGGTTTTAATATGAAATCAAAAGATATGATAGAAATGATTTTTGAAGATCGTGATATCAAATGGATTTTAGGAGCTGGAGTTACTAAAGTAGAAGACGGAATCGTACATTATGAAAATTTAGATGGGGAATTTAAAACAGAAACTTTCGATTTTGGTATGCTAATTCCTGCTTTTTCAGGACATGGATTTCAAGCGTATAATAAAGAGGGACAGAATATTACCGAAAAATTATTCAGAGGTTTCATGGTGGTTGATGCTGATTATACACCGAAACCTTACGAAGAATGGACCGTTCAAGATTGGCCTGAAACGTATCAAAATCCAAGCTATAAAAACATTTTTGCACCTGGAATTGCTTTCGCACCACCTCATACGATATCAAAACCAAGAAAAAGTAAAAACGGAACAGAAATTTTTCCATCACCACCAAGAACAGGTATGCCTTCTGGAATTACAGCAAAATTAGTAGCGGATAACATAATAGATTCAATTAAAGCCGGAAAAGAATCGTTACATCACAAAGGTTCATTAGGAAATATGGGAGCTGCTTGTATTGCATCAGCAGGTTATGGAATAACACAAGGAAGTGGTGTAAGTATTACAACGTATCCTATTGTTCCCGATTATAAAAAATATCCAAATACAGGTGGGCGAGATATCAAAAAAACCTTTGGAGATATTGGATTAGCAGGACATTGGGTAAAATTGTCATTGCACTACGCTTTTATTTATAAAGCAAAAATGAAACCTTTTTGGTGGTTAATTCCTGAATAAAATTTTAAAATTATGACACAAAGAATATCAAACACACAGCGTTCCAAAATGCAAAATCCTTTGATACAATTGTTTAAATTCTTTTATTTAAATATTAGAATATTAAAAATAGTTGCGGGTGGACATGGAGGAACAAGAAAGTAACATCATCTACTATTGTTGATGATTGTTTTAGTTTTATTGGTTAGTAAGAGCGTCTTTCATGGGCGCTCTTTCTTTTGTAACATTTGTAACAGGGCTGTGTAACTCTTGTTACCGACTACCTTTTTTTACCAATGTACATTTGTAACATAAAATAAGAATAAAACTATACTATGAAGAAAGTCAACTTATTAATTGTATTAGGGTTAGTATCCGCAACAACGTTTGCCCAAGATACTTTGACGATTTCAAAAAATGATTTAATTCAGAAAGTCACTGAAAATAATTTACAAATTAAAGTGGCAGAAAAATCATTTCAGTCTGCAAAGGCAGATTATCGTCAATCGAATGCACTTTTTTTACCTAATATTAACGTTTCGCATACAGGAATAGTTACTACTAATCCTTTGATGGCGTTTGGTTCAAAATTAAATCAAGAAATTTTAACGGCTTCCGACTTTAATCCAGCATTGTTAAATGATCCTGATAAAACACAAAATTTTGCCACCAAAATAGAAGTACAACAACCACTTATCAACTTAGATGGTTTGTATGGAAGACAAGCTGCAAGAGCTAAAATGGATGCTTTTCAATTGCAGACAGAACGTACTAAAGAATATTTGGAACTAGAAGTTTCAAAAGCGTATATGCAATTGCAATTGGCGTATAAAGCAGTAAAAGTTTTAGAGAAAGCAAATACAACTGCACAAGGGAATTTAAAATTGGTAGAAAACTATTTCAAAAACGGAATGCTACAAAAAACCGATTTGCTAAACGTGCAAGTTCGTGTAAATGAGATTACGAATCAATTGCAATATGCCAAATCTAATGTGCAAAATGCATCCGATTATTTAGCGTTTTTATTAAACGAAGATATGGCAGGAAAAACGTATAAACCTGCTGAAGTATTAGATAATACAATTGCTATCGAAAGTATGAATACTACACTTTCTGATTCTAGAAAAGATATTCAAGCGATGCAAAAATCGGCTGAAGCGTATCAAAAAATGTTTCAATCGTCTAAATTTGGATTCTTACCTAGATTAAATGCTTTTGGAAGTTACGAATTGTATGACCAACATGTGTTCCAAACTTCAGCTAAAGGGTATTTAGTTGGAGCACAGTTATCATGGAATGTTTTTGATGGCTATAAAAACATCGGAAAAACGCAAAAAGCAAAAGCTGATTTTGAAAAAGTAACGGTTGAAACCGAACAATACAAAAAACAAAGTCAGTTAGAATTAAGCAAAACGAATCGTCAATTACTTGATGCAGAAAACAAAGTGAATTTATCCAAATTAGCTTTTGAACAATCGCAAGAAGCTTTCAGAATTCGTCAAAACCGATTCACTCAAGGATTAGAAAAAACAACCGATTTATTACTATCGGAAACCCAAATGGCGCAAAAAGAATTAGAGCATTTGCAAGCCGTTTTCGAATATAACTTTACAAAACAATACTTACAATTTTTAACGAAGTAAAAAGCAAGAACAAGTTCAAGCGCAAGTTCAAAATCAAAATTTAACAACATGAAAAAAATAATAACAATCATTACACTATCATCTTTAATTTTAACTTCTTGTGGAAGTGATAAAAAAGAAAATGTAGCTGATTTACCTGCAATTCCAGTAAAAGTAGCGGGTAATTCAGGAAATTCAAATAGTCCGTATGTAACAGCAAGTGGAAAAATAGAATCTGAAAATAGTGCTAATTTAAGTACTAGAATGATGGGTTATGTAACCAAAGTGAATGTAAAAGTAGGACAAAATGTTTCTGCTGGACAACTTTTGGTAAGCATCAATAATACGGATTTACAAGCAAAAAAAGCACAAGTAGATGCTTCTATCACACAAGCAACTGCAGCCTACAACAATGCGAAAAAAGATTATGATCGTTTTGTGAATTTATTTGCGCAACAATCGGCTTCGCAAAAAGAATTAGACGATATGACCGCTCGCTACGAAATGGCAAAAGCAGGTTTAGAAGCTGCCAAACAAATGCGTAATGAAGTGATGGCGCAGTTTTCTTATTCAAATATCACCGCTCCATTTTCAGGAACGGTAACGAATACTTTCGTAAAAGAGGGGGATATGGCCAATCCAGGAATGCCTTTAGTAAGTATCGAAGGTGCATCAAGATTACAAGTAACCGCAATGGTTTCAGAAAGTGACATTTCAAATGTAAAAAACGGAATGCCAGTAAAAATCAACGTTAAATCATTAAACAAAGAAGTAGCTGGAAAAGTTTCTGAAGTGAGTTTATCCGCAAAAAATACAGGTGGACAATATTTGGTAAAAGTAACTTTGGATAAAATGGATAAAGAAATTTTATCAGGAATGTTCGTAAATGTGCAATTTCCAAACGCTAAAAAAGAAACAACAACTGTAAAATCTGATGTAGTTCTAGTTCCAGAAAGCGCTTTAGTAAAACAAGGTCAATTAACCGGAATTTACACGGTAGGAAGCGGTAATGTTGCCATTCTAAGATGGTTAAGAATCGGAAAGACATTCGGTAATCAAGTAGAAGTATTATCAGGATTAGCAGCAGACGAGCAATATATTGTTTCAGCAGAAGGAAAATTATTCAACGGAGCTAAGGTTAGTGTTCAGTAATCAGTCGCAGTTTTCAGTTTTAAGCATTGTCTTTTAAACTTTTAAACTCATAAACATTTAAACTTAAAAAAATGCAAGAAGGTATATCAGGTAAAATAGCCAATTTCTTTATCAACTCAAAATTAACCATTTTATTAATGGTGGCGTTGATGATTATTGGTACTTACAGTTCGTTCTTAATTCCAAGGGAAGAAGAACCGCAAATTAACGTTCCTATGGCCGATGTTATGGTCATGTATCCTGGCGCTAGTCCGTCTGAGATAGAAAATAGAGTGGTAAAACCATTAGAAAAAATTATTGGTAACATCAAAGGAGTAGAGCACATTCACAGTATGGCGATGAATGGTTATTCGATGATGGTGGTGCAATTTTATGTGGGTGAAAACAGCGAAGATTCGTATGTAAAATTATACGACGAATTGATGAAAAACCGCACGATGTTCCCAGAAGGTGTAATGCAACCTATCGTAAAAACCCGTTCTATTGACGATGTTCCGATGTTAGGATTAACACTTTGGAGTGAAAAATATGATGATTTCCAATTACGTCAAATCGCAGAAGAAGTTACTTCGGAAGTTGAAAAAGTAAAAGACGTTGCCATTACGAAAGAAATTGGTGGTAGAACACGCGAGCTAAAAGTGGTTTTGGATAAAGATAAAATGGCTGAAAATGGAGTAGATGCGTTGAGCATTATGCAAATGATTCAAGCCAATAACGGAAGTTCACAATCAGGAAGTTTTGTACAAAATGATGCAGAATATTTAGTAACAACAGGTAAGTTTTTATCGACTTCAGAAGATGTAGAAAACTTGGTAGTAGGTGTGAATAACAACATGCCAGTTTATCTAAAACAAGTTGCTTTAATTCAAGACGGACCTCAAACACCTAAGAACTATGTTTCTTTTGGGTACGGAAAAGCGAATGAGAAATTCTCAAAATTCAATTCGGAATATCCTGCAGTTACTATTTCGGTAGCAAAAGTAAAAGGTGCCGATGCAATGCAGATTTCAGAGAAAATCATTACTAAAGTTGAAAGCTTAAAGAAAAATATTATTCCTGCCGATGTTCATGTAGAAGTAACTCGTAATTACGGAGAAACCGCATCGCACAAAGTAGGAGAGTTGTTGTTGCACTTAGGTGTTGCTATTATTGCAGTAACGGTTTTAGTAATGCTAGCCATGGGTTGGAGAGGTGGATTAGTAGTTTTTTTCTCGGTTCCATTAACGTTTGCTTTGACCTTATTTAGTTATTATTTATTAGGTTATACGTTAAATAGAATTACGCTTTTTGCTTTAGTATTCGTAGTTGGTATTGTAGTTGACGACAGTATTATTATTGCCGAAAACATGCACCGCCATTTCAAAATGAAGCGACTGCCATTCAAACAAGCTGCCATTTATGCCATTAACGAAGTAGGTAACCCAACGATTTTAGCAACTTTTACTGTGATTGCTGCAATCTTACCAATGGCTTTCGTATCTGGAATGATGGGACCATACATGAGTCCAATGCCGATTGGTGCTTCGATTGCGATGATATTATCGTTGTTTGTAGCTTTGACTGTTACACCTTATTTGGGTTATCATTTATTACATGAAAAAGACGAGCAAGAACACAAAGAAGAACAAGGTTTAGAAACGTCTTGGATTTATAAAATCTATAAAAAAATTGAGCAACCGCTTTTAGATAATTCTAAGAAACGTAACTTAATGTTTGTTGTTACGATAGTACTTTTATTAGGTTCAGTTTTGATGTTTTTTACGAAATCGGTAGCGGTAAAAATGTTACCTTTTGATAACAAAAACGAATTCCAAGTCGTAATCGATATGCCAGAAGGAACTACGTTAGAAAGAACGGCAGCGGTTACCAAAGAAATTGCGCAATATCTTTCAACGGTTCCTGAAGTGGTAGATTATCAGAATTATATTGGTGCTTCGGCTCCGATAACCTTTAATGGTTTGGTACGTCATTACGATATGCGTGGTGGAAGTAATATGGCGGATATTCAAGTGAATTTACTACACAAAGAAGATAGAGATTTACAAAGTCACGATATTGCAAAAGTAGTGCGTCCAGAAGTACAAAAGATTGCTAAAAAATATGGTGCGAATGTAAAAATTGTAGAAGTTCCACCAGGACCACCCGTTTTGTCTACTTTAGTAGCTGAGGTATATGGACCAAATTACGAAGAGCAAATCAAAGTTGCGAATCAAGTGAAAACCATTTTAGAAACTACTTCTGATGTGGTAGATACGGATTGGATGGTAGAAGCACCTCAAGTAGAATATAAATTGGAAGTCGACAGAGAAAAAGCGATGTTGAATGGAATCGCTCCACAGCAAGTTGTCGGTAATTTGACTTATTTGTTACGAGAAATGCCTGTTTCCAACTTGTATGATGAGCGTTCAAATAATCCAGTTGGCATCACATTATCATTGGAAGATAAAGACAAAACTTCGATGCAAGATATTCAAAATTTGAAAATCAAAGGCAGTCGTGGTAATGTGGTTCCGGTGAGTGATTTAGTAAAAGTTACTACAGATACACTTCAAAATACGATTTACAGAAAAGACCAAAAACGAGTAGTATATGTTTTAGCCGATATGGCGGGAGCCTTAGAAAGTCCGGTTTATGCGATTTTGGGAATGAATGAGAAGTTAGAAAAAATGC
>RXJZ01000034.1 GCA_003963025.1 Flavobacteriaceae bacterium | reverse complement strand
AAATTCGAGATAAACGAGGTCGGAATTTTATTTTTTTTGAAATTTTATTTAAAAAATGGTAGTTGTGCAACAGTCACCGCTGTTAGCAGCTGGCTTTATTTTTCTAAATGAATTTGAAAACCAATTCCTGCCATAATTGTATTTTCCTTAAATTCACTATTTAATTTATTTGAAATATAATCTAGTGTTAATTCTATAGCTACGCTACTATTCAAGAAAACTGATGTACCAGCTTTAAATCCGTAACCATTATTGTGAAATTTTCCTGTATCATTTCCATCCTGAGTTTTTCCGCCACCTTGATAATAGTAGTAATTTCCTTGAAAAAATAGATTTATTTGTTTGTCAGTTTTTAAAAAATAATATCTAACGAATGGACCAACTCCAAAATACTGGTATTTTTGATTGTAAATATTGTCATAAGTATAACTTAAACTAATACCTCCTGCTAATTTGTCATAAAAGAAATAACCAACATTTGGTGAAAATGAAAATATAGTTCTGTCATCATAAGGTTTAGTTCCATCTGATAATTTTTCAGTTTTCGTTGTTTTAAAATTACCGCTTCCGCCAACTAACCAATTATTTTTAGTTATTTGGGAATATGATAATGATGTAAAAAATAAAATAATTGTAAAGATTTTCATTTTGGCTTAATTTATTATTTGCTTCTTTAATTTACGTTTTTTCGGTAAGCTTGCTGCTAACGTTTCGCGGCTTGCTCTCAGTGGCGTTGCACCAACACCAAGCCATTACAAATATAACAAAACATTCCATTCAGCAGAGGATTTTCCGTAGGAAAATCCGGAAGTAGCCATTGAAGCAAACTGCTGTTATCTCTATAATAATTCTGCAAGTACCCTTTTGCACTTAAAGTACTGTATTTATTGACTTTATAAAAAATACTAAAGCAAATTTAAGCATAAAAAAGCATCAAAATACTTGATTTGTTGTACCAATTGTTGTACCTTAGTACTGTGTTGCACTAGAATGAAACACTAGTAAAATCAATACTTTCACTCTTTTGCACCGCATTACAAATATAGTACAACATCTCTAAAATTCTATTATTATGGCATCAATTAAATTAGTATTACGCACCAACCAGAAAGATCATACAGGTAAAAGCCCGCTGTACATAAGAATTATAAAAGATAGAAAAACGAAATTTATTACTGCTGGACTCAAACTTAAAGAAAATGATTGGGATGAATTAAAGCAGAGAGTTAAGAAAAGCTATCCAAATAGCGCGAGAATGAATGCGGCATTAGCTCAAAAAGTTGCCGATGCTGAAGGTCAAATTGCCGACATGGAACGAAAAGTAAAAACCGTTTCTATCAAGAGAATTAAGGAAGCCATCAAAGGTAAAGAAATACCTAACTTCTTTGAGTTTTCTCGAAAACATTGTGAACGAATTAGAAATAACGTTTCTATTTCAACCTATAAAAATTATCACGCCTATTTAGATAAGTTCGAAAAATGGGTTGGCACAAAGGATGTTTATTTTGATGAAATTACAGTTTCATTATTGATGGACTACATGAGTTATTTAAGCAACGTTCTAAAGAACGGAAACACAACACAACGTTATTCCATAATGATTTTAGCGATTATGTTCAAAGAAGCCATTAAAGAAGATAAGATTCCGGAACACATGTATCCGTTCAGTAAATTAAAACTCAAAAAAGACCCAAGCAGAAGACAGTTTTTAAAGAAAGAACAATTCGAGGAAATTCTAAAATACAAGCTCGACGAAAAATCAAAAGCTAGTGTATATCGCGATATGTTTATATTTTCAATTTTTGCAGGAGGATTACGATTTAGTGATGTATTAGAATTTCAAGTAAAACACTTCAATGAAGAAGAACGAAGAATACAAAAAGTAATTCGTAAAACAGGCAGAATGCATCAGTTTAAAATAGGGCAATTAGCTTTGGATATCATAAACAAATACAAAAAGGAAAATGCAGAACAAGACGACTTTATATTCCCTGTAATCACGAATAAAGAACTTTATTTAAAAGATGATGAGTATCGTTATACTTTCATTGAAAGTGCCAATAAAGCAGCTAATTTTCAATTACAGCGCATTGCTAAGAAATTAGAAATACCAGTTAAAGTTACGTTCCACATTAGCCGTCATACATTTGCTACTAATGCTTTGAATAACGGAATGCGAATTGAGCACGTTTCAAAACTAATGGACCACCGAGACATCAGCACCACGCAAGTATATGCTAAAATCATTTCGGAAGAATTAGACAAAGCGGTTGACAACTACATCTACTAAAACAGAACGAGAGTAATTACTTCAAAAAATTACTCTCGTTTTCTTTTTCGAAGGTAAATTTTACTCTTTTTTACTCTCGAAATCCAAAACCCTAGCAAATACAAGCCTTTTCCATTTTGTTAAAAACTTGTGCGAAAATCAAAGCAAAGTGGTACTTAATTTGTTCTAATTTTAGGCATCCCAAATTTTATTAAAATTCCAAAAACATATTGAAATCGACTTGAAGTATACCTGAACTTCAAGCTACTAAACCATTTCAATTAATGGCTTTGGAAAAAGTGTAACCAAATAACAAATAATGAACAAATTAAACACTAGCTAAAAACGTGAATTTAAAAGGGCAAAACATCAAAAAATCTATGTTCTCAGATTGGAGAGCAGTTGACACAGCACAAAGTGCAGCTTCTATTTTTGACATCACACACGACCAGGAACCCACACTGGAGAATTATTGCATTGCATTATTAGAAAAGGTATTCACCATACCACAATCCCAACTGCCCGAATTCATAACCTACCAAATTCAGCTAAATAGCGATGGTACAACATGGCTTAACAAATTCGAAAAACTATTAGCTAACAATGAAGAACTATTCATAACCCAAAAGGCGTTGAGTAGATTCAATAAATTGTACAACATCATCGAAAAAAAACGAACAGAGCTGCAAGCTTCGAGCGTAAAAGAAATCAAACAACCTACGCCAAAAAGGTTAATCAATGCCGATGCTGAAGATCGTTACTTTTCGTTCTTTGAAGTAAAACAGCACGTTGAAAAAATGGAATCTTTCAATGATAAAATTCTGTTTTTAAACGAAGAAATTTTCGAGTACCGACAAGCTGACATCATTTCAATCAACAACAAATTACAACCCTATGACCAGCAATGTGTGCAGCTGATTGAGAAACTACAAACACTTCGCAAAATGCGTTCGGAAATCGAGAAAGAAAAAGAGCTGGAACAGAACAACAACCCAACCATTAAAAAACTAAAATTCAACGGAAACCTAAACCAGTTAGTAGATATTTTCTACCAACTCAGTCGTGAATTATTTGTTGATGGAAAATCATTTATTGATGCTTCTAATGGCGACATCGTAAATATGATCGTCAACAACTTCATTGATAAAGACAACAACGAAATAAGTCCCCAAACAGTCGAAACCATACTCAAACCATCACGAGGCGATAAACGACCGAAAACCCACAAACGTATTGACCTCGATAATTTCCTTTAAAAAATAATAGTCCCTTGGGACCCGATTGGGACTAAGGGACTTTTTTTTACTTCACAATTTTGCTCCATAATCTTTTAAAAACTACGAAAATGGAAGCAATTATTTTAACAAAAGACCAGTACAACGATTTAATGGCAAAATTAGATGCAATTCAAAGCCAACTAAACACCAAGCCAGACCCTAAGAAAGAAACATTTCTAGACAATCAAGAGTTCATTATGCTTATGAAAATCTCCAAACGCACTGCACAAACTTGGAGAGACGAAGGCAAAATCTCATTCAGTCAAGTAGGAAGTAAAATCTACTACAAACTTTCTGATGTTGAAAAACTACTACAAGAACACTATAACAAATCATTCAAAGGAAAATAGTATGAACCAGTGTAACGGAACCTGCGAAGTCTGTGATTGCAATCACAACAAAATTTCCCATCCTCTGGAGGGGTGCCCATCGGGCGGGGTGGCAAAATTTAATTGTCATCCTGAGCTTGTCGAAGGAAGTCAATAAAAACTATTCACTAATCACTTTTCACTAATCACTTGAACATGATAACAATCTTCAAAAACTTCAACGAAGTCATAGAACACAAAACAATCCCTGAAATCCTGCACGAAATCAAAACAGGAAAATTCAGACCAGGGATAACCTATTTGCGTAAATCACTTGCAGAAAACAAAATGGAAGCCTATGAAAAAGCCAAAAAATCGCTACCTGCATTCACACCTTCAGGGAAATTTGTTGGTGGAAGAAAAATGGAATTTCTGGAAGCCTATTCCAATTTCATCATCTTAGACATCGATAAATTAAGTCAAACCGATTTACAAAACGCAAAGCATATCGCTTACCAATGCGAATACACCTATGCAAGTTTCATCAGTCCATCAGGCAATGGATTAAAAATATTGGTAAAAGTAAACATCAAAAAAGAAGATCATAAAGAAACCTTTTTGGCCATTCAAAAACACTATGAAACCCTATTAAACCAAGAAATAGATAAATCCGGAAAAGACATAACCCGACTATGTTTCTATTCATTTGATGATAATCTCTATCAAAACGAAAACGCTAAAACCTTTGTCACAAAAGAGCAAAATGAAATGCTGTCATCCCGAGCGAAGTCGAGGGACGAGATGAGTTTGAGTGGAACAGCCTCAAACCAAACCAGTCAAGCTGAGCTTGTCGAAGCTTCATCAACTTTAAACCCGAAACCCGAAACCTTAAACAGCGAAGCTGTTTATAACCACTGCGTCCGCTTCACCGAAAAAAAAGTGCAATACGCGACAGGTAGCCGAAACGTATTCGTACACCAACTCGCGTGCAACCTAAACCGAAAAGGTATTTCATTAAACGAAGCACTAAGCTTTATACTAACCGACTTTGGATATGACGAAAAAGAAGTAACACAAACCATTCACAGTGCCTACGGTAATATTCACGAGTTCGGGAAAGATGAAAAATTTGAACCAAACAGAAATATCAAAACAAACTCTAAAAAAGCAGACAATCAAAGTGTGTCAGCTCGAGCGGAGTCGAGAGTAGATTCCTATGAGGACGACGACGAAGACAAACCAAAACCCACACAAATAGACCGATTAGAACTATTTCTATCAACAAGATATGTATTTCGGCATAACATGGTTTCTGGAAAGTTAGAGTTTCAATACTTCGGTAAAAAGAAATGGCATGTAATGAATGACTTTATAGAAAACTCAATGCTTCGCGAATGTTTAAAAGGAAGAATCAAAACAAACCTTTCTTCTTTGCGAAACCTATTGTATTCTGATTTTTGTGAATTATACAATCCGTTTGAAGATTACTTTTATAATTTACCAACTTATGATGAAAAAACAGATTATATTTTAGAATTAGCAAACACGATAACCACCACAAAACAAGACCTTTGGAGAGAATGTTTTAAGAAATGGATTGTGGCTATGGTAGGTTGTGTTCTGGACGACAAAGTAATCAATCACACGGTAATTGTATTTAGCGGAAAACAAGGATTAGGAAAAACCACTTGGGTAGAAAAATTAGTACCTCGAAAATTAAAAGAGTATTTGTTCTCAGGAACCATAAACCCAAACAACAAAGACACATTAGTGCAGCTCTCTGAATGTATGTTGATTAACCTGGATGAATTAGAAAATCTAAACCGTTCCGAAATTGGTAGCTTAAAAGAAATCATTACAAAAACTCAAATTAGAATGCGAAGAGCCTACGGACATAATAATGAAACCATGCCAAGACGCGCCTCATTTGCAGGAAGTGTAAACACAGCCCAGTTCTTAAACGACAGTACAGGTAGCCGAAGATTCCTTTGTTTTGAATTGGAAGGCATCCAGTACCAACATGAAGTGGATATTGACAACGTATTTTCCCAAGCTTTGTATTTATTTAAGTCGGGATTTAGATATTGGTTCGACCAAGAAGAAATCAAAAACATCACCGAAAACAACGAACAATACCAACTACGAAGTCCAGAAGAAGAATTGCTTTTAACCTGGTTTGAACCTTGCGAAAGAGAAAATGCCACCCACTATTTAAACGCTTCTCAAATAGCAGCAAAACTAGCCGAAAGAGCAAAAATCACCATCACCGATGGAACAATAAATAAAATTGGAAAAGCGTTAAAAAAACACAATTTCACAAGACTAATGCGTAAAGGAAGTCCAGTTTACGCAGTAAAAGAATTTACCTACGAAGAAGTAGATCAAACCAACCGACAATCCGAAATCTAAACCCAAAATAATCAAAAGTGGGTATCCTAAAAATAGAATACTTGTCAAACTGAACTTGTTTCAGTTTCTCCAAAACTGATAAAAATGAATTTGGAAAGACAAAGAAATTCTCGTTAGTATATCCACTTTTTTTTCTGCCAACTGACCACCTTTTATTCCCCCTTTGGGGGTTAGGGGGCTCGGGGTGTAAGGGGTGTAACCAAATTTCCACACAAACATTTTGAGTTTTTTTACTTTTCAAATTTTCTAGCAACATCGGAACAATCAAAAGCAAATCAATAAAGTACTAAGTTTTGTTTGCACTGAATTCCTTGAATAAATCCGCTTTTTTTAATTCCGAAAAAATAAAAATCTTTTACACGTTTTTTCCTTACACCCTACACCCTGCAGTAATTTGCACTATTTTTCTTCTTTTTGTAACGAAATGAGGATTTCCTCATTTATAATATAAATTATAAATCTATTTTTGAAAATAAATTATTAAATTATGTTTATAACTTATGTATTTTATATTAATTACTTTGTTGAAATTAAAGTTCATTTTAATTATTTTTACGGTTATTGGAAAGATTTATTTAAATGAAAACGAAATTAAATTTTATTGACTTATTTGCAGGAGCTGGTGGTCTCTCTGAAGGTTTTATAAGAGCTGGTTTTAATCCTATTGCACATGTTGAGATGAATAAAGATGCTTGTGATACTTTGAAGACTAGAACTGCATTTCATTATCTAAAAGAAAATGAAAGAGTTGATGAATACTATGAATATTTGAAAGGAAATATTTCAAGAGATGAGTTATGGAATAAAATTCCAAATCATTTGATTAATTCAGTTATTAACAAGGAAATTTCTCCTAAAACATTACCAGAAATATTTGAAAAAATTGATGATGAATTAAAAGGTGAAAAAGTTGATTTAGTAATTGGTGGACCTCCTTGTCAAGCCTATTCTGTAGCTGGAAGAGCTAGAAAAAACATGGAAGATGATCCTAGAAACCATCTTTACAAACATTATGTTAAGTTTTTAAATCGATACAAACCAAAAATGTTTGTTTTTGAAAACGTACCAGGAATTCTTTCTGCAAGTAATGGTGAATACTTAGAGAAAATTTTCAAGGCAGTAAAAAAAGAAGGTTATGAACTTGAAAAGCAAGTTTTGAATGCTAAAAATTTTAATGTTTTACAAGATAGAAAAAGAGTAATAATTATTGGCTGGCGAAAAGATTTAAAATTACAGTATCCAAAATTTGACGAAAAAGAGGTGCAATTTGAAGTTTTGAAACATCTTTTTTCGGATTTACCAAAACTAAAAAGTGGACAAGGTGAATGGAATGTTTCAAAATATGCAAAAAAAACAAATGTTTACTTAGATTCTACAGGAATAAGGAATGGTATAGATTTTACAACGCAGCACATAGCAAGATTCAATAATGAAAATGACTTAGAGATTTATAGAATAGCGGTTGAAAAATGGATTAAAGAAAACAAAAGATTAAACTATGCTGAATTACCAAAAAAGTTGATTAAGCATAGTAATACAAAAACATTTTCAAATCGATTTCAAGTTGTAAATCATAAGGGAATATCTCACACTGTTGTTGCTCATATTTGTGCTGATGGACATTATTATATTCATCCCGATATTGAACAAAATAGGTCAATTACTGTAAGAGAAGCTGCCAGAATACAATCTTTTCCAGATGATTACTTTTTTGAATCTAGTAGAACGGCTGCATTCAAACAAATTGGGAATGCTGTACCTGTTTTGATGGCTGAGGGAATTGCAAATAAAATAAAAGAGATGATATGACCGAAATTCAATGGCAATTCTTTCCGAAGAGTAAAATTATTCCAAATCATCTTAAAGATGTTGTAGAAGTTTTTGAAAATAATTCAAACGAAATAAGTTCGGATTTATATACTTACTCAAGTAATGAGGTTCTTGAAAAAGTTGCCTTATCTCTTGAAAAAATTAATTATAAAGTTGAGAAGAGTAAAAAAAGTAATGATAAAATAAAAGTACCTGTTTTATTTGGACCTAACGGAAAACTAGAAAAGTATTTTGATGCTGATGGGTATAATGAAATTACAAAGACAGTAATAGAAGTTGAAGCGGGAAGAGCTGTAACAAACTATCAATTCTTGAAAGATTTATTCCAAGCTTGTATGATGTATGAAGTTGATTATTTAATAATCGCAGTTAGAAAAACTTACTTAAAAAATCAAGATTTCAAAACTGTGATTACTTTTTTTGACACATTATATTCTTCAGGCCGTCTAAGATTACCACTTGAAGGAATATTAATTATTGGATATTAATATGCAACAATACAAAGCCGAAAACGCCAAACCAAATCCAAAATCAACGATAAACTCATATCGTAGTTTTGGTTATAACCTTTCAACTGCAATAGCAGATATCATTGACAATAGTATTTCTGCTTATGCTGATACTATTGAAATTGATTTTTTATGGAAAGGTAAAGATTCTGTTATTTCTATTTTGGACAATGGAAAAGGTATGAATTTAGAAGAGTTAATCATTGCTATGACTCCAGGGAGTAAAGATCCTGAAGCCACTAGAGATGAAAAAGACTTGGGCAGGTTTGGTATGGGGCTAAAAACGGCTTCATTTTCACAATGTAAACGGCTTACTGTTATTACAAAAAAAGACGGTTTTGCTACTATTAAACGATGTTGGGATATTGATTTTATAAATAGTGAAGAAGAATGGACTTTATTAGATTATGTTTCAGATGAATCATATTTAGAGAAAGTCGAAAAATTAAAAAGTGGAACTTTAATTGTTTGGGAATTATTAGATAGAATTGTTGGTAATTCTAAAGTTGATAATGAAGCTGTTAAAAATGCTTTCTATCAAGAAATGGCAACAGTAAATGAGCATTTAAGTTTAGTTTTTCATCGTTTTATTGAAAGTAAAAAAATTAAACTTTACACAAATAGTCACGAAATTGAACCATGGAATCCTTTCCTTTTGAATCTTACTCCAAAGCCTGAAATGGGACAATTAGAAGTGCTTATCAACAATGTTGAAGTAACCTATTTCATTCTTCCTCACATGTCAAAAATCAGCAATGAAGATTACGAAAAATCAGGAGGTCCATTAGGATGGTATCAACAACAAGGTTTCTATATTTATAGAGGAGATAGATTACTAGTTTCTGGTGATTGGCTAGGCATTGAAAAAAAGAGAGAATATTCAAAATTAGCCAGGATAGCAATTAACTTTCCTAATGCTAATGATTTTGATTGGAATCTTGATATAAAAAAATCAACGGCAACTCCACCAATAGAAATAAGGAAAGAACTTGCAAGAATAGCTAAAATTGCTGTCATGAAGTCAGCTAAAATATACAATTGGCGAGGTCAAAAGTCGGTTTCCTCTGATTACAGTAGTCAATCGTTTGAGAGTTTATGGAAAGATGAAACTAATAGAGATGGTATTAAGAAATATAAAATAAATAAGAAGCACCCAATTATAAAACAATTGCTTGATTCCGAAAAGGAAAACAAGCTTTTTTCAAAAGCTATAAAACTAATTGAAGAAAATATTCCGTTAGAATTGATTTTATACAATCAAAATGAAAATCCATCTTTTCATGAGTTAGAGAGTATTCCTGAAATTCCTAGTGATGATTTAATTCAGTTGGCAGTAGAATTATATAAAATTTATATTACGCAAGGAATACCCGAAAATTTAGCCAAACAGCAAATAATGAATTCTACACCATTCAATCTTTTTCCACTAATAAATGACCATTTAATATGAACGATATAAATCAAACTGCTAAATTGGTGTGCTATGCATTCCTTAATATGATGTCCAAGGAAGATATAACAGATGATGTTATACTTAAAACAATAAGTGAAAAAATTGCATCCGCTCCAGAGTTTAAAGATGTTGATTTAAGAAATTTATTTGAAGTAATTAGATCCGAATGTGGTATTGGAAAAGGAGAAATAACTATAATGTCTGATGATATTGATCCTTGGTTAAGTGAAGAAAAAAGCAATATCAATTTTGAATTATGGAGTAGATATAAATTATATATGTCTCAAAATGACCCATCATTTCCAATAAATGATTTAGATGATTTTACGGATAAAATTTTAGACAAATGTGTAAATCCTAAAGACAAAAATTCTTGGGACAGACGCGGAATGGTTGTTGGTCATGTCCAATCTGGTAAAACATCAAATTATGTTGGTTTAATAAACAAAGCAACTGATTCTGGATATAAAGTAATTATTGTTATAGCAGGAACAATAAGTTCTTTAAGAAGACAAACTCAAGAAAGAATTGATGCAGGATTTATTGGTAGAAGTAGTTCTGCATTTATAAGAGAAAATGAAAACAGACTTATAGGAGTAGGACAGCATAAAGTTAAAACAGATATATATTCACTAACTTCGTCATATTATAAAAGTGGTGATGAAGGTGATTTTAGCCAATCTGTTGCTAATCGATTGAATATTCCAATTGGAAAAAACCCTGTAGTTTTTGTAATAAAAAAAAATAAAAGTATTCTTGAAAATTTAATAGATTGGTTTTCAAAAAATGAAAATATCAAAATTATAAATGGAACTCCAAAATTATTTGATGTTCCTGCATTAATCATTGATGATGAAGCAGATGCGGCTTCAGTGAATACAGCAAAGGAAATTAATGAGGTTAAAACAATCAATAAGTTAATCAGAACCTTACTTAATATTTTTAACCAAAATACATTTATTGGTTATACAGCAACTCCTTACGCAAATCTATTTATTTCACAAGATTATAATGAAGATCTAACAACAATAGTAAAAAATAAGGAATATAAAATTGGTGAAGATTTATTTCCTAGAGATTTTATAATAAATATAAAAGCACCTACTAATTATATTGGTGCTGCAAAAATATTTGGTTTTGAAAATCCAAATGGAACAGAAAATGAACCTTTAGATATTTTCCGAGCAATTGATGATTTTGATCCACCTTTTTTTAGAACAATTAATAAATTCAACAAAGAGGATTTGCCAGAATATTTGCCTAAAAGTTTAGAAACAGCTATAAAATCATTCATTTTAACTTGTGCAATTAGAAGAGTTAGAGGTCATGAAAAGAAGCACAATTCAATGTTAGTTCACGTTGCATTGTTAGTAAAATGGATTGACAGAGTTGCTTATTTGGTTAATGATAAAATGCGTGAATATAAAAATGCAATTGATGGAAATGATGAATTATTATTATCTGAATTAGAACATTTATATGAATCTGATTTTTTACCAACAACTGAAAATGTTTTAGAAAATTTAGATTATACAGACATCAGAATTAAAGCACATTCTTGGCAAGATGTTAAAAAAGAGTTGAAAAAAGCTGCTTCAAAAATTGAAGTTCGTTCTGTTCACGGAACTCGTTCTACAACTAATTTAGAATATCATAAAATTGAAGAAATTGACTATAATAGATATGAAAATGGATTGTCTGTTATTGCTGTCGGAGGAAGTAGATTGTCAAGAGGAATAACTTTGGAGGGCTTATCTGTAAGTTATTATTTAAGAACAACAAAAATGTATGATTCTTTGATGCAAATGGGACGTTGGTTTGGTTATCGCCCAGGTTACGTAGACCTATGTAGACTATATACAACAGAGCAAATTTTTGAGTGGTTCAACCATATTACAATGGCTACGGAAGAAATGCGTGATGATTTTGATGAAATGACAGCTGCTTTGCAAAAACCAAAAGATTTCAAATTAAAAGTACGAAATCATCATGGTTTATTGACAATTACAAGTTTAGCTAAATTAAATTTTTCCGAAAAAATTGAAATTTCTTTTTCAGGTACTAATCCACAAACCTATCAGTTATTGAAAACAAAATCAGCTATTGAAAATAATTTTAAACAATTTAATGAATTATTAAATGTTGGTGATAAAAAATTTGAAATAATCAAACATAAAGAAACAGATTCAATTCCTAGATATATTCTGATTAAAGATTTTGACAAGGAAAAAATTGCTTCTTTTTTAGATAATTATAAGATTGATTTGCCGAAAATTAAAAACGCAAAACTTGGAGAATACATTTTGAAACAATCAGAAATAAAAGAATGGTCAGTTGCAATAGTTTCTAACACCGATAATCGAGTTTTTATTGACTGGAAAGGTGGTTCAAAAAAAGGAGAACGAGATAAAAATGAAGAATTAAAAACCTACATGATTTTAATTGGCAATCAAGAAATTATATTAGGTTGCAGTGTACGTAATCAACAATTAAATAGACATGGTGAATATTATCATATTTCAAAAAATCAAATTGATGATACTGCTGATAGACAGATTGATTTAACAAAAACTGGCTTTAAATTGAATAGTGAAATAAAAATTCAACGCTCAAAAGAAAAGAAGGGATTATTATTAATTTACGCTTTAGATGAACGTGGAACGCCAAATGTAAAAAATGATATCCCAATTATTGGTTACAGTCTTCATTTTCCAATAATTGATAATGAACAAAGAGTATCTTATACTGCTACAATAAATAATGGCTTTGATGAAGAAATTCAAGAAGACGATGATTTAATTAACGAAAATGAGTAATTATGGTAAGTATTAAATCTATTTGGGAAAGTCACATTCCTAATGATGAAATTATTATAAAAACGCAACTTGAACACGTTAAGCCGTTTAAATGTTTTGCTGCTACAAATCATATTACAGGTAATCATCTTTACATATTTGAAACTTCAAAAAATGCTAAATTTCCAGAATTTAAAAATTTTAAATTCAAGGGATTATTCATTGAAATATTTGAATTTGATGATTCAAAAGAGTTACATATTTATCTTTTAGATAATCAATTAAAAGATATTTTTAGTTTGTTTATTGAAAATATTGTTGAAGAAATTTCAAAAAGTGTCACTGAAAATGAAGCTCTAGTTGAAACTTCTAATGTTGTTTTAAAATGGAAAAAATTATTTGATAAGATAAATTTCCAAGGATTAACAATTGAAAGACAAAAAGGTTTAATAGGTGAACTTCTATTATTTAATTCTTTATTAGATGAAGAATACTCAATTGATGCTTTATTAGAAAGTTGGACTGGTCCAGATTTTAATGATAAAGACTTTCGTTTTGGTTCATATGGCATTGAGGTAAAGTTAACTTCATCAAAAGTTCCAAAAGTTAAGATTTCAAGTGAGAGACAGTTAGATAATGAGAATCTAACAAAGTTATATTTAGTGTTATATGTGGTCGAAGAAGTTAAGGATAAAGGATTTTCACTAAATTCTATTATCGAACAAATCAGAACTAAAATTAATAACAATCAAAATGCTTTAAAGTTCTTCAACGAGAGACTTTTATTAGTGGGATATTTTGATGAAGATTTTGAAAATTATAAGCGCCAGTATGCTTTTAGAAAGAGAAATTTTTATGAAGTGTCAAATGATTTTCCGAGATTAATTGCATCAGATTTACCAATTGGTTTATTTGACGCCAAATATAATATTGAATTATCTGCAATAGAACAATTTTTAGTAAGTAATGAATCAATTCTTGAATTAATAAAATAATGGAGAGAGGATTAAAAAATTATATTGAAGCAATTCAGTCTGATGTAGCGGCATTAGTATATTCAGATGGTGAAGGAGCAAGTTTTGAAGATAAATTCACGGAGCATTGTATAGAAATATTGGATAATATTGGCAAATCAGAAGGTGCCAGAGTATTATCATATATTAATCCAGATTCACTTGGAAGAATTGACTGGAAAATAAATGGTTATTGTTTGAAAGATGAATTCAAAGATGATTCAAATAAAGTTTATTTCGAAACATTAGATTTGTTCATAACCCATTTTAATAAAACTTCATATGATTATAACATTACAAAAGATGATTTTAATAAAAGCATAAATCAAATAAAGAAGTTTTTAAATGCTGCTCTAAAAGGTCATATTGATTATATAGATCCTGCTCAAACAGAGTTAAATCAACTTTTAAAAATTATTGTTAAACAGAAATCAAATTTTGACAGGATAAATATCTATTTCTTAATCAATGGTAATTCAAATCACGATTTAGAGAAAATAACTATAAAAGGATTTGATGATTTAGATATTTTTGTTCACGTTTGGGACATTCCTAGATTTTATAAATTAAGTGAATCTTCAAGTAATAGAGAGCCAATTGAAATTGATTTCAAAGAATTAATTTCAAATAATCAGCACGGTATTCAATGCTTAAAAATGCCTAACATGAATGAATTATATGAATGTTATTTGGCAATTTTACCAGGTGAAGTTTTATCTAAACTTTACAAAGAATATTCAAATGAATTACTTGAAAGTAATGTTAGAGCTTTTTTAGGTCAAACGGGTAAATTCAACAAAGGTATTAGAGATACAATTAGAGAAAAGCCACAAATGTTTCTTCCTTATAACAATGGAATTACAGCTACTGCAGAAAACGTTGAAACTATACTTATTGATAATCAGTTGTATCTTACAAAACTACTTGATTTTCAAATTGTAAATGGTGGTCAAACAACAGCGTCTTTATTTCATACTCAAAAGAAATTTAAAGAAGCCGATTTGAGTAATGTTTTTGTTCAGATGAAATTAACAGTTATCAAAGATGTTGAACAAAAAAATATTGAAGTCCCAAACATTGCTAGATATGCCAACAGTCAAAACAAAGTATCTGAATTAGATTTGTCTTCTAATAATCCATATTTTGTTCAAATAGAATCATTATCTCGTAAAAAATACGTTATTGATCCAGACAATAGAAATATGTCAACTTTATGGTATTTCGAACGTGTTAATGGTCAGTATAAGGAATCTTTAAATAAATTAACCACTCCTGCTCAACAAAGAAAATTCAAGGAGCAAAACCCTACTAATCAGAAGTTTGTTAAATCTGATGTCGCTAAGTTTATAAATATTTGGGAACTAGAACCACACTATGTTTCACAAGGGGCTCAGAAGAACTTTATTCATTATACAAAAAAAATAAATGAATTAGTAAAGAAAAATAAATTTCCAGGAGAAAATTTTTATAAGAAGTTAATAGCTAATGCTATTCTATTTAAAGCGGTAGATAAACTTTTTGGCAGAAAAAATATTGATGCAATTGGTGATACCAATTTAAAGTCATTTACGGTAGCTTATACACTTTCATATTTCCACTACTTAACTGAAAACAGACTTGATTTATGGAAAATTTATGAAGAACAACGAGTGGATTCTAGAATTATGAACGAATTACAAAAATTAATTGTTTTCGTTTATAATCAATTGGTTAAATCTTCAAATAATTCACTTATTTCAGAATATGCAAAAAGAGAGTCAAGCTGGAAGTCTTTAAAAGAGGAAGATTATAAAATCAATTTTAATCAATATCCTGATTGTTTCATAACGAAAGAAGAAGTAGCAACTAGAGAAGTTGAGACAGAAGAGATTGATAACAAATCCGAAAATAACTTGATGAACGTCAATAAAATTTTAGGTTTTGGTAATAAGTTTTGGGATGGTGCTTCTAAATGGTCAATTAATATTGATGAATTTAAAGAATTTTCAACAGACATTTGGGATATTGCAAATAAAATAAAAAGGTCTAAAAATCTTAATAGCAGAGATATATCTGTAGGAAATAAAATACTATACTACATCGAACAAAATAATATAAACATTGATTCAATAAAATCATTATCAAACGAAGTTGAAGTAGAAGTTATTGATATCAAAGCAATCTATGATAGATTAAAGTTAATTTCAAAAAATGAATGGTCTAAAATATTTGATTTAGGAGAACAAACTAAAATATTTGATAACTTAGAATTGCTAAATTTAAAATCAGTACAAAAATCAATTTCAAAAAGTGAAACAGTAAAAGAGGTTAATATTGTAAATGCTTTAAAATCAATTAAAAAATTATCGAAATTTGGTCTTGATTATTAGTTTTGGGTTATCTTTTTATTTGTGTTTTTAGTATTTATATTTATTCATTATCTCATTCACCTGCACAAAAACCGTCTTTAGTCCAAGTATTCCTAAAGCCACTTCTTTGTTTGCTTCATTTCGTTAATTAAGAATAAGATACTTTTTTGCTTAGTAATAAAAAAATACTAAAGTAGAATATAAAGTTATTTTTTTCGCAAATATCTCCATTTTTTTTAACAAAAAGCAAATAAATTAAACACGTAACATTCATTAAATCAATAAATTATAATGTTTTAAAAAGCCAACAGGGGCTCGGAAACAAAGTGGTTGCCTTTGATGGTTTCATAGTGCTAAATTTTGAAGTTATTTGTTACACCTTTTAGGTTAACAAAATAGATATACTGGAAAATTTTTGCGTAAAACAAAGCTATAATGGAAAATACAACACTGTTTTCTACTAAAAAGCGCTTTTATTGGAAAAGAAAAATGGCAAGCATTGTATTTATAATGGAAAATTTTTGCGTAAAATTAATCTATAATGGAAAATAAGAGCTAATTTTGAGTTTCAAAAGCATTTATAATGGAAAATAACATCCCAATCCACTTACAAGAAATCATTTTTGCAACAAGCGATAATGCTTTAAATAGGCAATTAAGTAAATTGGAAAAAGAAGGGCAAATAAAAAAAATTGCACCACGTATCTACACTTCAAATTTCAATGAATCAGAAGATATCATAATTAAACGAAACATCTTTACCATTTTAGGAAAGCTGTATCCGGGTGCCGTGTTAAGCCATCGTTCCGCTTTAGAATTTAAACCAACAGCCGCTAATCAAATTTTTGTTACCTATACCTATACCAAAAAAATTGAACTTCCTGGAATAACAGTTCGTTTTATGGAAGGAAGTCCAGCAATCGAAGGTGATAATCCATTCGCTGGCGAATTATTTGTATCACAACAAGAAAGAGCTTTTCTAGAAAACATGCAAATATCTCGACAAGTAGGACCAACTTCCAAAACACTAACATTACCAGAAATTGAAAACAAATTAGAACAAATCGTTCAAGTAAAAGGAGAAGAAGGACTAAATCAATTCAGAGACAAAGCCAGAGAAATAGCAGAAAAACTGGGAATGAATTCCGAATTTGAAAAACTAAACAAATTAATAAGCGCGCTATTAACAACAAAACCTTCAAAAATACTTACCTCACCAATTGCTGTAGCAAGAGCATTAGGTAATCCATATGATAAACACAGAGTAGAATTGTTTGAAAAATTATTCATAGAATTACAGCAACAACCCTATAAAGACCGAAAAGATATCAATACAGAAACAAATGCGTTTAGAAACTTTGCATTCTTTGAAGCTTATTTTTCAAACTATATCGAAGGAACTATTTTTGAAATAGAAGAAGCCAAAAGCATCATTCAAACAGAAACCCCAATTCCAAATCGTGACGAAGATTCTCATGACATTTTAGGAACATACAAATTAGTGAGTAATCAAAAGGAAATGAGTACAACACCTTCAAATCCAGACGAATTACTAAACATATTGCAATACAGACATCAAATACTTTTAGCAGCTAGAACATCAAAAAAGCCCGGACAATTCAAAGATAAAAACAACCGAGCAGGAGAAACACATTTTGTTGACCATACATTAGTAAGAGGAACATTAATAAAAGGATTTGACTATTACCAGGCACTGCAAGAACCATTTGCCAGAGCAGCTTACATCATGTTTATGATAAGCGAAATCCACCCATTCTTAGATGGAAATGGAAGAATAGCAAGAGTTATGATGAATGCCGAATTAGTAAAAGCAAACCAAACTAGAATCATAATTCCAACAGTTTACCGCGATGATTATTTGGGAGCATTAAGAAGACTAACCAGAAACAATGATCCAGCAGTTTACATCAGAATGTTACAAAGAGCACAAGAATTCAGCGCAACACTTACAGCAAACGATATGGAAGTATTAGAAAATCAGTTAACCCAAAGCAACGCATTCAAAGAACACGACGAAGCGAAACTGAAAATTATAACATTTTAGTACAGAATGAATTTCGAGAATAAAAGGAATATTATAAAATGCAAGTAATCATATCAGTTGCTTCATAACTTGCACTGAGCTTGCCTATCCTGAGCCTATTGAAAGATCGAAGGGTTAATTTCACTAAAACTAAAAATTATTGATTATGGAAAATCCTTTTGAGTTAATAATGGAAAGATTAGATAGAATTGAAAAAGCAATATCCAATCTAAAAACAGAAAATATAATTGTAGCTGAATCTAAACCAATGAATTTGAAAGAAGTTGTTGCCTACATGGGTACTTCAACATCTGCAATTTATAAGTTAACATCAACTACGGAAATACCACATTACAAGCTAGGTAAAAAACTGTTTTTTAAAAAAGAGGAGATAGATGAGTGGATATACGCTAATAAAATAAAAACCAGACAAGAAATAGAGAATGAAGCCAATGAATACATTTCTCGAAAACGAAATCCTTTTAGATAAACGTAATTCTATTTTAAAATAGGAACGCTATCGCTGAAGTAGTTTCACCCACCCAGTCCAGTTTATCCTGAGCTTTGCCGAAGGGCTCCCCACCGCATAAGTGGTTTTCCCTCCCTTTAACAGCACTTGTTTTCCCCTAAGTAAGTCAATAAAAAAAGGCTCCCTGTTTTCAACTAAAAATCACAAATCCGTTAACCGTCATCCTGAGCTTGTCGAAGGGCCCTCGCGCACAGTCCGCCTTTTTTTATCCACTTACACCCAGCCCAAAAAACAAGAGCTGTTTTTCCCAACCCGAAACCACTCCCAAGCTATATTTACATAATAAGTGTTATAATGCCTTCCATCTCCCAATGCTACGCCAACGGCAGTCATAACAGTTATTATGTAAAATATCCCCGCTCCAACGCTTTTCCCATGCTTCACACGAATAGTGCTAAAGGGGATATTCATGAGTTCCATTGAAAAACAATAAATAAACCACGAACTAAATATCCGCGCCCAGCCGCACCCACCCGAAAGATAATAGGAACGCTACCGCTAACGTAGTTTGCATTGTTTTTTGAAGATGCTTCCCATTTTCATAAGACCAAAACTGCTAATTGAAAACCGCGACTGTTTACTGAACTATCAAGCATCCTCAAAAATCAAATTCCACAAAGCGTGTGGTTTTCTTTTTTATAATTTCCATCAGAACACTTGTCAAACCGAGCGTAGTCGAGGTCATTCTCTGAAAAAAAGAAAACCACACCCTTTGAAGACGACCCCGTTCCAAAAGACGAATAGGAAACATTTTTACAAAAAAAAGGATAAAAAAGAAGCCAAAGGTTTGTTCCGGGTATTCAAAAAAGCAAGTTCAAGCCTTCGGTTCCGGATAAAA
>RXJZ01000120.1 GCA_003963025.1 Flavobacteriaceae bacterium | reverse complement strand
AATCAATCGTTAATCCTAAAATCGACATATTATCCGTATTCATAACGCCGTGAACAAAACCTACACGTTGCCATTCCACAATCATATCAACCGTTCGGTTCACCACTTCTTGATAAAAAGCCAAATACTTTTCTTTTCCAGTTGAGGTAATTTCAGGATAAAAATAGTTAATCGTATAATCTGCTAAAGCTTTTAAATTTGGCAAATCTTTTCGAGCCGCTAATAATTCGAAATTTCCAAAACGAATAAACGAAGGCGCCACTCTACAAACCACGGCTCCGTCTTCATAAGCAGGATTTCCGTTGTACAAAATATCACGTAACACCTTATCGCCTGTTGTTACCAAAGATAACGAACGCGTTGTTGGTACACCCAAATGAAACATCGCCTCACTACACAAATGCTCCCGAATAGAAGAACGTAAAACCGCCAAACCATCAGCAGTTCTGGAATAAGGGGTTTCTCCTGCTCCTTTTAACTGTAATGCCCAACGTTTATTGTTATGCAATACTTCAAACAAATTAATAGCCCTTCCATCACCTAATTGTCCCGCCCAGTTTCCAAATTGGTGTCCGGCATAGGCCATAGCATAAGGTTGGGTTTCAGGATACACTTTACCACCTGAAACTATGTCTAAAAATTTAGCTGATGTTACCGCTTCCTTAGACAAACCAATTAAATTGGCTACCTCATCAGCAACATGAAGTAATATGGGATTACTGGGAACTTGAGGTGTTACATAGGAAAAACAAGCTCCAAAAACTTGTCGTCTTGTGTTTGAAGTATCAGTATCAGCCTGAAGTTGTTTGTTAAATGTGTCGTTTAGGTTTAATTTCATTATAAAATGCTTGTTATCTGCAAAGTTACTCATTGTAAATTTGTAATAATCTTTACTAATCTTCAAATTTTGTTAAAATTTATTACAAAGTGTAATAAAAAAATCATTTGTGCTACTAACTAATTATATTTGTTTTAGAATTAAAAACCAACAAAAACTTTTTATGAAAAAAATATTTTTTTCAGGTGCTGTTTTATCTTTGATTTTGATGAGTTGTTCGTCAACAAAGGTAGCTACAAAAGCAGATGCAGGCACTTACATTAACACCATTACAGCTCCAGAACTAAGCAAACACCTATACATTGTAGCAGGTGATGAAATGCAAGGAAGAAACACAGGTGAACCTGGACAAAAAAAAGCAGGTGAGTATTTAATTAACGAATACAAAAAAATGGGCATCAGTTTTCCTCCCGGAGCAACTGATTTTTATCAAAAAGTACCTTCTGAATTCATGAAAAGAGGATTTGCTCCTAAATTGAATAATTCCGAAAACATTTGGGCTTTTATTAAAGGTTCTGAAAAACCAGATGAAGTTTTAGTTATTTCAGCTCATTACGACCACGTTGGTATGAAAAACGGAGAAATCTACAACGGAGCTGATGATGACGGTTCAGGAACTGTTGCTTTATTAGAAATTGCACAAGCATTCAAAGAAGCAGAGAAAAAAGGACACGGACCTAAACGTTCTATCTTATTTTTACATGTTACAGGAGAAGAACATGGTTTACATGGATCGAGATATTATTCTGAAAACCCTTTATTTCCATTAGCCAACACTATTGCAGATATTAATATTGATATGGTGGGAAGAAGAGACACACTTCACCCTGGAACTAATAATTATATTTATGTTATCGGTTCTGATAGATTAAGTAGTGAATTACACACTATTAATGAAGAAGCTAATGCTAAATACACCAAATTAGAATTGGATTATAAATACAACGACAGAAAAGATCCAGAAAGAATTTACTACCGTTCTGACCATTATAACTTTGCTAAAAAAGGAATTCCAGCAATTTTCTTCTTTAACGGAATCCATGCGGATTATCATTTACCAAGTGATACACCAGACAAAATTGAATACGATGCATTAGCTAAACGAGCACAATTAGCCTTTGCCTTAGCTTGGGAATTAGCAAATCGTCCTGAAAGAATTAAGGTAGATAGAGACGGAAAATAAATCCGAATTCATAAAAACAAAAAACTCCTGATGATAAGTCAGGAGTTTTTTTATTGGATACTATTTGTAATTAAAATACAAACATCGCTCTTTCGCTCATTAAATCGTTTACTTCTTCCGCTACTTGTTCTAAAACAGCTTCATCAGTGTGATTCATTAATACTTTATCAATTAAAGCTACAACTGTTTCCATATCCTCTTCCACTAAACCACGAGTTGTGATTGCTGGAGTTCCCACACGAATACCAGAAGTAACAAATGGTGATTTATCATCAAATGGCACCATGTTTTTATTCACCGTAATTTCAGCTTTTACTAATGCATTTTCTGCCTCTTTACCTGAAATTCCTTTATTTCTTAAATCAATTAACATCATGTGGTTATCCGTACCACCAGAAATTAATTTGTAACCTCTTTTGTTGAATGCTTCTGCCATTGATTGTGCGTTTTTCTTCACTTGCATAGCATAACGGAAAAACTCGTCTGTTAAACATTCTCCAAACGCCACCGCTTTAGCCGCAATAATATGCATTAAAGGTCCACCTTGATTTCCAGGGAAAACCGACATATCTAAAACATGCGACATCATTCTGATTTCTCCTTTTGGAGTAGTTAATCCCCATGGGTTTTCGAAATCTTTCCCCATCATAATCATTCCACCTCTTGGACCACGTAAAGTCTTGTGAGTAGTTGTTGTTACAATATGACAATGTGGAATTGGATCATTCAATAAACCTTTAGCAATTAAACCTGCAGGGTGAGATATATCAGCTAATAATAAAGCGCCAACGCTATCTGCAATTTCTCTGAAACGTTTAAAATCCATATCACGAGAATAAGCCGAAGCTCCTGCAATAATCATTTTTGGTTTGTTAGCTGTAGCTATTTCTTGGATTTTATCATAGTTTAAAACACCTGTCTCCTCTTCTACTCCATAAAACACAGGATTGTATAATTTTCCAGAAAAGTTAACTGGAGAACCATGTGTTAAGTGACCTCCGTGAGATAAGTCAAATCCTAAAATAGTATCACCTGGTTTTAAACATGCTGCAAAAACTGCTGTATTCGCCTGAGAACCAGAGTGTGGTTGAACGTTTACATATTCAGCACCAAACAAAGCTTTTGCTCTGTCAATTGCAATTTGTTCTACAATATCTACTACTTCACATCCTCCGTAATATCTTTTACCAGGATATCCTTCAGCATATTTGTTGGTTAAACATGAACCTGCAGCTTCCATTACTTGGTCGCTAACAAAGTTTTCAGAAGCAATTAAT
>RXJZ01000212.1 GCA_003963025.1 Flavobacteriaceae bacterium | reverse complement strand
GACAAATACTTTTCGTACAGCTTCAATCGCTTGGCTACAATATTATCTCCAAATGCATATTTTACCAATTTTTCTATATCAGCTAAAAGTTGGGTAGGGATTAACTTATAGGCTTTTGTTGCTTTTGCTACTTTAAAACGTGGTGGAAATTCGGTATTCGATTTTACACTTGAAATGATAATTACTTTACGAACTTTCATTTGTTTCGCCATTTCCTGAACCAAAACACCTCCAAAAGAAACGCCAACTAAAACCGGATTTTCATGATGAATTTTCTCGGTCATTCGAAGTGCATAACTTTCGATACTTTCTTTTTCATGAGACAAAAACCATTCCAAAAAGTGCATTTCAAATTGTTCTTCTGGTAATTTAATATTTTCGAAAATAGTTGGACTTGCGGCTAAGCCTGGCATAAAATAAATTGGAATCTTACTCATTACCATTATTTTAAAAAAGTTTCGTAAATTTGCACCATAATTGAAAGGCATCATGGAAATCAAAGATAATGAACTTTTAAGACAATTTGAAATTATTTCCGATACTGGATTGGTTTCAATCGAATATTCTATTCAAGAACGCAAGTTGTTTTTGACTAAATTTTGTAGCAACAATAACGAAGATGAAGAGTTACATAACGAATTTATCAAATCGGTTTTAGAAATTGCGCAAGAACGAAAATTAAAAGTAGTTCCTACTCATGCAAAATTCATTAGCTTCTTTAGAAAGAATAGAAAATTTCAAGAAATGTTGCCTCCTGGAATTAAGATTTAATTTTTCAAAACTCATATAAACAAAGAATCCCGAATTAATCGGGATTTTTTTATGCTTCTACGTTTATAAATTCCATTCGTACACTTCCGTCTTCGTCAATCTTGGTTAGATTAATTTCGTGCAGCGTATTGACTAATTCTGGATTCCAAGGTGTTTTTACTTTTACGTAATTTTCTGTAAATCCGTGAATGTAGCCTTCTTTGTTTTCACTTTCAAATAAAACCGTTCTGTTGGTTCCAATTTGACTTTCATAAAACGCTCTTCTTTTCTTAACTGAAAGTCCGCGTAACATTTTACTTCTTTTCGAACGCACGTTCATTGGCACTACACCATCCATTTCCACTGCTTCGGTATTATCTCTTTCCGAATAGGTAAAAACGTGTAAATAGGAAATATCTAAATCATTCAAAAAATGATAGGTTTCAAGGAAATGTTCATCGGTTTCACCTGGAAAACCTACAATTACATCGACACCAATACAAGCATGCGGCATTACTTCACGAATTTTAGCAACACGTTCCGTATAAACTTCACGCAAATAACGACGCTTCATTTTTTTCAAAATATCGTTTGAACCCGATTGTAAAGGAATGTGAAAATGCGGAACGAATGTTCGACTTTGCGATACGAATTCAATTGTTTCGTTTTTCAATAAATTAGGTTCGATGGAAGAAATTCGCAAACGTTCGATTCCTTCTACTTCGTCTAAGGCTTTTACTAAATCCAAGAAAGTGTGTTCGTGTTTTTTATTTCCGAATTCTCCTTTTCCGTAATCTCCAATGTTAACACCCGTTAGAACAATTTCTTTGATACCTTGTTCTGAAATTTCTTTAGCGTTTTTCAATACATTTTCTAATGCATCACTTCTAGAAATTCCACGAGCTAACGGAATGGTACAATACGTACATTTATAATCACAACCATCTTGTACTTTTAAAAACGCACGCGTTCTATCTCCAATCGAATAACTTCCCACATAAAAATCGGCTTCTTCGATTTCGCATGAATGGACTTCACCCATATCGTTTTTCGACAAGTCATTAATATAATCGGTGATTTTGAATTTTTCTGTAGCACCTAGAACCAAATCTACTCCATCAACTGCAGCTAGTTCTTCTGGTTTTAATTGGGCATAACATCCCACAGCCGCAACAAACGCTTTATCATTCAGCTTCATTGCTTTTTTTACAATCTGTTTGAATTGTTTATCTGCATTATCCGTAACCGAACAAGTATTAATCACATAGATATCTGCAATTTCTTCGAAATCAACTCGTTCAAAACCTTCATTTTGAAAATCACGTGCAATAGTAGATGTTTCTGAGAAGTTTAATTTGCATCCTAAAGTGTAGAATGCGACTTTTTTCTTGTTTTCCATAAGTAAAACTCAATTAATGAAATCGTTGTCAAAAAATTGAGAATGCAAATTTACAAACATTAATTTATTTAATAATACTAATTAAAAAGAAAAAGGCCTAAACTAAGTTTAGACCTTTCATAAAAACTTTAATTTCCCCCTACAGAAATAAAATCTTTTACTATTATTTGAACCAAAATTATGAAAGGTTTTTAATTGTATCAGTTCAAAAGTAATAACTGTATCAATTTTATTAATAAGTGTAATTAAAACATCTTAAATAAAAAAAGGCCTAATAAAATATTAGACCTTAACGAAATTTCATTATCCCCCAACAGATAAAAAATATTTATTACTTATTCGAAGATAAAGAAGTACTATAACAAAAAATAAATAAGTAGCTTTATTTTAAAAAAAAATACGTATGTATGAAATTAAACTGAAAAGAAGTAAAAAAAAAGGTCTAATTAAAATTAGACCTTTGTGAAAAAATCTTTATTGTCCCCCTACAGAAATAAAAATTCTTATTATTACACAGCTAAAGTATAGCAAGAAAATGAGTTCACAAAGAAAATAGCTATAAGTGAAATTATTTTATCATAATTTTAAAAAACAAGAATATTTTCCTGTTTTTGATTGCTTTATATTAAAATAAAAAAAGCCTAGTTTAAACTAGGCTTTTATGAAAAAAATCTTTATTGTCCCCCTACAGAAATAAAAATTCTTATTATAGCTGGGACTAAATTAGTGGATTAGATAAATTTAATTCTTATAATTAATTATATGTTTAAAAAAAAAACTCATAATTAAAAAATAGATTTATTCTTTCCTAAATTTCTTCGTTTCTTCAAAAACGTATTCTAAAATTTTAGCATCTTGTTCCGTAAATTCTACATGACGGCGACTCATTACAATTTTAGCGGTTTCGAAAGCTTTTTTAGTAATGTAAGTGGTGAATCCAGAAGCGCCACCCCATGAGAAACTTGGCACAAAATTTCTTGGAAATCCAGAACCAAAAATATTAGTCGAAACACCAACTACTGTTCCTGTGTTAAACATTGTGTTAATACCACATTTACTGTGATCGCCCATCATTAACCCGCAGAATTGCAAACCTGTACGCGCAAAGCCTTCGGTTTCGTAACTCCACAAGCGCACTTCTTCATAGTTGTTTTTTAAATTGGAATTATTTGAATCGGCACCAATGTTACACCATTCTCCTAAAACAGAATTTCCTAAAAATCCATCATGCCCCTTGTTTGAATATCCGAATAAAACCGAGTTATTTACTTCGCCACCAATTCGACAATGTGGCCCAACAGTTGTTGCTCCATAAACTTTTGTTGCTAATTTTACTTGCGCTTCTTCGCACAAAGCAAAAGGTCCACGAATAACCGAACCTTCCATAATTTCAGCATTTTTCCCGATGTAAATTGGTCCGGTTGAAGCGTTTAAAGTTACGAACTCTAACTTCGCTCCTTCTTCAATAAAGATATTTTCTGGAGCAATTACGTTGACGCTTTTTGGAATCGGTTGAGAGAATCTATCTTCTGTAAGTAATTCAAAATCTTCACGAATTGCGGCATCATTTTTTGTGAAAATATCCCAAGTGTTTTCAATTCTTAAAACGTCGCCTTCGTATTCAATTAATTCATATTCGTCAAAATCGATATCTTCTTGCGTATCATGCGTATGAAAAGCAATAATTTCTTCGCCAAAAAGAATCGCTTCTTTTGGATTCAAATTTTGAACCATATCAATTAAAATCGGATTAGGTAAAAACGAAGCGTTTATCATAATGTTTTCTTCCATTTCAACCATTGGATATTTCTCCATTAAATACTCTTCGGTAAGAGTTGTAGTAGTATATCCCAAATATTTCTCCCACTTTTCGCGAATCGTTAAAATTCCGATACGAATATCAGCTACTGGACGTGTAAAAGTAAAAGGAAGTAAGGCATTGCGAACGGTTCCGTCAAAAAGTATATAGTTCATTATGTTGAATTATTTAAATGATGAATTGTTTAAAAACAATACTCAAAAGTAGGAAGATTTATGCAATAAAAAAAGCCTCACCTAAGTGAAGCTTTTCTCTATTATGTAAAAGCGAATAATTATTTAGCTTTTTTAGCATATTTGCTGTTGAATTTATCGATACGACCAGCAGTATCAATAAGTTTAGATTTACCTGTGTAAAAAGGGTGAGACGTTCTAGAAATCTCCATTTTAAAAACTGGATACTCAACACCTTCGTGAGTAATAGTTTCTTTAGTTTCTACTGTAGATTTAGTTATAAAAACATCTTCATTTGACATGTCTTTGAATGCAACTAATCTGTAATTTTCTGGGTGAATACCTTTTTTCATTTTGTAAATCTTTTTATTAAGCGATTATAATTTGTTTCGCGGCTTTAATTCTATAAAGGTGTAAACAACTTATAACCTTTTGGTTTATAAACATTTTTATTTGAGAGTGCAAAATTACATTTAATTTTTAATTTACCAATGTTTCTGTAACTTTTTTTTTATTTTTTAACTCTTATCCTACAACGATTAGAATTCTTATATTTGTAAATTAATTAAACCAAAACAAACTATGAACGAAATTATCAAAAAAAACGGAATTACCTTCGGTATTATCACTGGAGTTTTAAGTATCTTGATTACAACTTCAATTTACATTGTTGATTTATCATTAATGACGAAATGGTGGCTTGGTATACCAATTTTAGTGGTTTACATTATTATTGGTTGTGTGTTATTAGTTAAAACCAAAAAAGATTTAGGTGGTTACATGAGTTTTAAAGAAGGCTTCACTACTTATTTTGTATCTGCACTTATAGGTATCGCAATTTCCGTTGTTTATAATATTTTACTTTTTAATGTAATTGATCCTGAAGCAGCAATTCGTTTAAAAGAATTAACTCTTGAATCAACTGTTCAAATGTTACAGAAATTTGGAACTCCCACTTCTGCTATCAAAGAAACAGTTGATAAAATGAAAGATTACAACCAATTTTCTGCAATTGAGCAAGCCAAAGGAAGTATTTGGAGCATAGTAGGTTCTGCAATTTTTGGTGCAATTTTAGCTGCAATTTTCAAAAAAGATAAACCTGTATTCTAATTCAATGAATTTATCCATAGTTATCCCGTTATTAAACGAACAAGAATCGTTACCTGAATTGCACAATTGGATTGTGAAAGTAATGCAAGCGCACAACTTTTCTTATGAAATCCTTTTTATTGATGATGGTAGTACCGATGCTTCTTGGAATGTTATCGAAAAATTATCTCACGAAAATCCAAATGTAAAAGGAATTCGTTTCCTTAGAAATTACGGAAAATCACAAGCCTTACATGCTGGTTTTGCCAAAGCTCAAGGTGATGTAGTAATTACCATGGATGCCGATTTACAAGATAGTCCAGATGAAATTCCAGAATTATTCCGTTTAATTACCGAAGATAATTATGATTTAATTTCAGGATGGAAGAAAAAACGTTACGATTCGGTTGTGGCGAAAAATATTCCATCTAAATTATTCAATTGGGCCGCTCGAAAAACTTCAGGCGTAAAATTGAATGATTTTAATTGTGGATTGAAAGCCTACAAAAATATAGTTATCAAAAACATTGAAGTTTCAGGCGAAATGCACCGTTACATTCCTGTTCTAGCTAAGAATGCTGGATTTGGAAAAATCGGCGAAAAAGTTGTGATTCATCAAGCTAGAAAATACGGAAGTTCTAAATTTGGAATGAGTCGTTTTATTAATGGGTTCTTAGACTTGATTACAATTTGGTTTCTTTCCACTTTCGGAAAACGACCAATGCACCTTTTTGGATTATTAGGCTCAATTATGTTCATGATTGGATTTTTATTTGCTTTCTACTTAGGAATCGATAAATTATTCATTAATACAACAGGAAGATTAATTACCGAAAGACCGCAATTTTATTTGTCGTTAACAGCAATGTTAATTGGAACCCAACTATTCTTAGCCGGATTTTTAGGTGAAATTATACTCAGAACCAAAAACAACGAAGAACGTTATAAGATTAGTGAGGAGTTGGGAGTTTGAAGTTGGGAGTAAAACATATTTATTAACTTTTTTAAATTATATACGCCATGCAAAAATTAGAGATTATTACACAAAAAATTCATGAAATTAGAGGAAATAAAATAATGTTAGATTTCGATCTTGCAGAACTTTATGAAACTGAAACAAGAATTTTAAAACAAGCCGTAAAAAGAAATATTGAAAGATTTCCAGAAGATTTCATGTTTGAATTAACTGAAAGCGAAATTATTTTATTGGTGTCACAATCTGTGATACCATCAAAAAGCAAACTGGGAGGTGCTAAACCTTATGCATTTACAGAACAAGGTGTTGCAATGCTTTCAAGTGTTTTAAACAATGAAAAAGCAATAGAAATAAATATTGCGATAATGAGAAGTTTTGTTTCTTTAAGAAAATTTGCTTTAACCTATGAAGAACTAACTAAAAGGCTAACAGAAGTTGAACAAAAATTTCCGGAAATTTACAAAGCATTAAATTATCTGATGGATACCCATCAAAAAGACATAGAACAAAAAGAAAGAAGCAAAATTGGCTTCAAAAAGAAATAGGAATATGCATATCGAACAAAATATTTTAAACAAAGTAAACGAGTGGTTAACCCCAACATTTGACGAAGCAACTCAAGAAGCTATCAAAGAAATGATGACTTCTGCTCCAAAAGAATTAGAAGAAAGTTTTTATAAAAATTTAGAATTTGGAACTGGCGGAATGCGTGGTGTTATGGGTGTTGGAACGAATCGTATCAACAAATATACGCTTGGAAAAAACACACAAGGTTTGTCTGATTATTTACATAAATCGTTTCCAAACGAACAACTAAAAGTAGCAATCGCTTACGATTGTCGTCATAACAGCAACACTTTAGCTAAAGTAGTGGCTGATGTTTTTTCGGCAAACGGAATTAAAGTGTATTTGTTTTCAGATATGCGACCAACACCAGAATTATCATTTGCAGTTCGTTATTTGAATTGCCATGCAGGAATTGTTTTAACGGCTTCTCACAATCCACCAGAGTACAACGGATACAAAGTATATTGGCAAGATGGTGGTCAATTAGTACCGCCTCAAGATGCTGAAATTATCAAGGTAATCGAAGATTTAAAATACAGCGATATTAAATTCGAAGCGAACAACGATTTAATTGAATATATCGATACTGAAGTAGACGAAGCTTTCGCTAAATCAACTGTTGAAAATGCAAGTTTTAATACTCCAGCAGAGGCAAAAGCGAATTTAAAAATCGTTTATACTTCTTTACACGGAACTTCGATAAAAGCGATTCCAAATGTGTTGGCAAAAGCAGGTTATACCGATGTAAATATCGTTCCAGAACAAGCGGAACCAAATGGTGATTTTCCAACCGTGAAATCTCCAAACCCTGAAGAACCAGAAGCATTGTCGATGGCAATTGCTTTAGCAGAGAAAATTGGTGCGGATATGGTTGTTGGAACTGACCCTGATTCTGACCGTTTAGGCGTTGCGGTTCGTGATTTAGATGGAAACATCAAATTATTAAACGGAAACCAAACGATGGTTATTATGACCGCTTTCCTATTAGAACAATGGAAACGCGCTGATAAATTCCAAGGAAATGAATTCATTGGTTCGACTATTGTTTCTACTCCGATGATGTTAGAATTAGCAGCTGCCTATGATGTGGAATGTAAAGTGGGATTAACAGGTTTCAAATGGATTGCAAAATTCATTAAAGATTTCCCAAATCAGAAATTTATTGGTGGTGGTGAAGAAAGTTTTGGTTTTATGGTGGGCGATGCCGTTCGTGATAAAGATGCTGTTGCCGCTATTTTATTGGTAAGTGAAATTGCAGCGCAAGCTAAAGCTTCGGGAAGTTCGTTATACCAAGAATTATTGAATTTGTATATTGATTTTGGTTTCTACAAAGAACATTTGATTTCGATTACCAAAAAAGGAATTGAAGGCGCTAACGAAATCAAACAAATGATGATTGCTTTACGCGAAAATCCTTTAAAGGAAATCAATGGACAACGTGTAATTTGCATTGAGGACTATCAAGCCTCTAAAGGAAAAGACTTCATGAATAACGAAGAATTTGAAATTCATGTTCCAAAATCAAACGTATTGATTTACTATTTGGAAGACGGAAGTAAAATTTGTGCACGACCAAGTGGAACCGAACCTAAAATTAAATTCTATTTCAGCGTAAATGGAGATTTAGATACGATTGAAAACGCAAAATCAGTTGAAAAAGAATTAGATAACAAAATTGCTGGTATTATTTCGGCAATGAAATTAAACTAAATGGACCAAAATTTAAAGAAAATAATTCCGTTTGCACTAAAGTACAAAAAAGATATAGTAATGAATGTTATTTATAATATTCTTTATGCTCTTTTTAGTACTTTATCTTTTATTGCATTAATTCCAATGCTCGATGTTTTATTCAAAGACGCTGAAAAAATAGTTAAAGAACCTAAATTAACTTCGATTTGGGAAATAACAAGCTACGGAAATGATTATTTATATTTTTACATAACAAAATTAACAAATGAAAGTGGCGCACAATACGCTCTTTTATTAGTAGTTTCTATTATTATTTCAACTTTCTTATTAAAAAACATTTTTAATTATTTAGCTCTAAATCATTTGATGCTTCTAAAAAATGGAGTTTTAAAAGACCTTAGAAACAAAATGTTTGATAAAATCATTAGTCTTCCAATTTCCTATTATTCAGAGAAAAGAAAAGGTGATATGATGGCGAGAATGTTAGGAGACGTTAATGAAGTAAGAAATTCGTTTTTTAACATCCTGGAATTGGTTATTAAAGAGCCAATGACAATTGTTTTCACTATTGGTGCCATGATTGTAATTAGCTTTAAATTGACTTTATTCGTATTTGTTTTTATCCCTATTTCAGGTTTTATCATTTCTAAAATTGGGAAAAGTTTAAAAGCAAAATCTAAAAGAGCACAAGATGAAAATGGTTATTTGATTTCGGTTGTAGAAGAAACACTTGGCGGATTAAAAGTAGTTAAAAGTTATAATGCTGAAGGCTCATTTACAAACAAATTCAATAGTTCAATTCAAAGATTATATCGCCTAACAAACAGTATTGGAAGAAAAAACAACCTTTCTTCTCCTATGAGTGAATTCATGGGAATCGTTGTAATTGCTATTTTACTTTGGTACGGAGGAAATATGGTTTTGGTAGAAACATTTGCTGATGGTTCTCCTCTACTTGAAGGCTCTAAATTTATTGCTTACATGGGATTAGCCTACAATATTCTAACTCCTGCAAAAGCAATTTCTAAGGCTTCTTATCAGGTAAAGAGTGGATTGGCTGCTGCCGAACGCGTTTTTGATGTATTAGAAGTTGAAAATACTATTACCGATAAAGAAAATGCAATCATAAAAACTTCATTTGATTCTTCCATCACAATTGAAAACATCAACTTTAAATATGAAGAAGAAAATGTTCTAAAAAACTTCTCGTTAGAAGTTCCAAAAGGGAAAACAGTCGCTTTAGTAGGACAATCAGGTTCTGGAAAAAGTACGATTGCGAATTTATTGACTCGTTTTTATGATGTACAAGAAGGAAGTGTAAAAATCGACGGTATAGACATTAAAGATATGACGTTAGAATCGTTACGTCATTTAATGGGATTGGTTACTCAGGATTCGATTTTGTTTAATGACACAATTAAAAATAATATTCTATTAGGAAAACAAGATGCAACAGATGAAGAAATCATTGCGGCTTTAAAAGTAGCTAATGCTTACGAATTCGTAAAAGATTTACCTAACGGAATTGAAACCAATATTGGTGATGCTGGTGGAAAACTTTCTGGTGGACAAAAACAACGCTTATCGATTGCAAGAGCAGTTTTGAAAAATCCTCCAATTATGATTTTAGATGAAGCTACTTCGGCTTTGGATACGGAAAGTGAAAAATTCGTTCAAGTAGCGTTAGAGAATATGATGCAAAATAGAACATCAATTGTTATCGCACACCGATTATCAACCATTCAAAAAGCGGATAAAATTGTTGTAATGCAGAAAGGTGAAATCGTGGAGCAAGGAACGCATGACGAATTATTATCTTTAAACGGAACGTATTCGAAGTTGGTGATGATGCAGAGTTTCGAGTAAAAGTTAGGAGTTGGAAGATGGAAGTTAGGAGTTTAGCAAAATAAATTAATCTCATTTCAAGATTTTGTAGATTATGTAAATTTCTTAAATCTGTGTTCCAAAATTTGTAATTTTACTTGAATTTGATTTTTGAACTTGAAATTGAAATTGAACTTGAAAAATGTATGTAAACCATCCAAATATCACTTTACCAGATGACAATGATACCATTGTTTGGAAATATTTGGACTTGTCTAAGTTTTTAGACATGCTGTTGTCGCAACAATTGTTTATGTCGCGTTCGGATAAGTTTGAAGACCAATATGAAGGGACATTTTCGGAACCCACTTTTGAAGAAATCAAGAAAATTGCTGCTAACAATCCTAAGTTTTTAGATTACTACAAATCACATCGGGAAAAAGTAGTGATTAGTAGTTGGCATATTAATGAATACGAATCGTTTGCCATGTGGCAAATTTTCACTCAAAATACGGAAGGTTTAGCGATTCAAACAACTATTGGGAGACTTAAAGAAGCCTTACAACCTGAAAGACAAACCGAGCAATATATTGGTGCTGTAAATTACATCGATTACAAAAAAGAATTTATTCCGTTTGAAGATACGTTTTTCCCGTTTTTGTTTAAACGTAAAAGTTTTCAATACGAAAGAGAAATTCGAATTATTTCAGACGTTTCGGGTAATGGAATGAAAATCGATAACGGTTTAAAAGTCGATGTTAACCTAAATCAATTAATTGAAAAAATCTACATTCACCCTAAAAGTGAAAACTGGTATAAGAATTTGGTAATTCAACTGGTTTCTAAATTAGGATTTGATTTCGAAATTGAAAAATCGGATTTAGAGAGTGATATTTTGATTTAGAGTTAGAACGCGGATGAAACGGATGATTTACAACGCGGATTATACAGATTTTTTTAAACTTTTGCGTTACAACTGATTTAACCTTGCAAGTTTATCATCAGATTATAATAAGTTTTTGAACTTAAATTTATCTTCACATTAAAATAGCAATTTCCACCATCTGCTACGTCAATTAATACTTTTTTCCAATCTGCAAAATCGAGACTCACTAATTGACACATAAAATTTATGTAAACTTCCTTTTCTCCATTTTCATTTTTCACAACAACATATTGTCGATAATATCTTTTTAAAAGGAGTAACTCATTCGATTTTGAAGTACATTCTATTAATAACCTTTCAATTTCTTTTAAATCTGCATCATTCAGTTGTGCTGGTTCTGCATTTTTAAATGGAAAAACCCAATTTTTATCATATTCTATTAAAGCGATTTTGCCTTTATTAATTTTGATTTTTTCAACAGAATTTACTTGACCAAAACTTGATAAAGTAATAGAAAATATAAGAAAGCTTAAAATATTCTTCATGAAATAATTTAAAACATTATAAAAACTTAACAATGATAATCTTAATTCGGAGTATACATTTCCACTTTCCACTCGTCTGCTAACAAGTTAACATAGTGGTAGTGTACTTTATCATTTTTATCAAAAGCACCATTTTTGTTGATGTCTTCGATACATCTAAAATACAAACGATTTTGAGCTTCGATGATATTCCAATCGATTAATTCTTGAAATTCTTCAGAAAGTTTAGTGAATTTGTCACCACTGATGGTACTTAAATACAACGAACGAATATCATTTTGATTGATTTTTCCATCTTTGTTAGTATCGGAATCAACCAAAGTGTAAATCATGATTTGCTTTTTGGTTTTAGCGGCAATTCCGTCTAAAAAAGTTGCGGTTTGAATTTGGATTTTCTTATCGGTTAATGGTTTAACAGTAGTTGAATCGATGTGTTGAAAATTCAAATTATCGAAGTAACCTGTAATTTCAAATCGGTTATAATTAGAAATGGCATAACTCACTTGATTGGTTTTACTGCTTCCATACACTTTACTATTCGAGTCATACACACGAACATCACCAACAGGATGAATTAAATATTGGGTTCCCTCCATCAAAATTGGCAAATCAGCTACCTTGATAGATGACGTATCTTTTGCCTCAACTTCTACCTTAGTTTTTCCTTCTTCGTAGATAACCTTTGGCGTTTCTGCTTCATTTTTACAACTCATTAAAGTTGTAACTAAGCTAAAAGTAAAAAGAATACGTTTCATCTGTTTGAATTTTATAGTCAAATATACTAAAATAATAATTGGCTTACAATCGGGCTACCAATTTGATATTAAAAACGCGAGTGGTCATGTAGTTTGGAATTCCGTATTGTGATTTTGTATATACATCACGAACCCAAGTATTCGTAATCGCATTTTGATTGTTGAATAAATTGAAAATTTCCAATCCTAAAGAGAATTCATTAAAAGGTTTTAACCATTTTTTAGTAGACTTAATTTCTTGGTCTTTAAACACATAAGAAAATCCAACATCAGCTCTTCTATAATCATTTAATCGCATTTGATAAGCATAGGAATCTTCAACATATGAAGGCGATCCACCTGGCAATCCTGTATTGTAAACCAAGTTTAAATATAACTTAAGATTAGGAATGTTTGGCATATAATCTTGAAATAAAATTCCAAATTTAAGTCTTTGATCTGTTGGACGAGCTATAAAACCTTTTCCGTCTTGATTTTCCTCAGTTTTTAAGTACCCAAAACTAAACCAAGATTCGGTTCCAGGAACAAACTCACCATTTAACCTAGCGTCAAATCCGTAAGCATAAGCTTCTGCGTTATTGTTTGCTCTATATCGGATGCGAACATTGTCTATTGTATAGGTATTTACATCCGTAATATTTTTATAATAAGCTTCTGAAACCAATTTAAAAGGGCGATTCCACATTTTAAAACTGTAATCATTACTTAAAACGATATGAAATGATTGTTGGGCTTTTACATTTGTTTGAACTACCCCATCATAATCTCGAAGTTCTCGATAAAAAGGGGGTTGATGATACAAACCTCCAGACAATCGAAACATCATATCTTTACGCCAGTTTGGTTTAAAAGCAAATTGAGCTCTAGGTGAAAAAGTAAATTGACTAGCTCCATCAGGTCGATTATCAGCGGTAACTTGCCATTGATGAGAACGAATTCCTGCGTTTAACCAATACTCATGAGTTCCTAATTTCCCCCTATAATTCCATTGTAAATATCCTGACAATCTATTAATTTTAGTAAAATTAGTAGCTCTAATATTTTTATAAGGTGCTAATGGCCCATAATAAGGATTATAAGGTTGATTGTTTACATATTCCAATAATGGATTTGGTAATGAAAAACCGGCAGAATCTACTGCCTCCCACTCTACTAATCGATCTCTAATGTCCTCAATAGTAAACTTTGCTCCCCATTCAATTTGAGATTTTTTATTAATTTCATGAAAACCTTTAACTTCTGTATTAACAATTAGTGCATCTAAATTATTACGAGCATGATTTAATTGGGAACCTACACCACGAGAAAAAACCACATCACCAAAAGTATCAGAACCAATATTTGCATCAACTTCTCCTAATCTATATTGAGCCAAGATATCATAATATTCTTGCTCTTGCGTATGATAACCCGAAAGAATAAATTTTAATTTATTTTTTTCATTGTATTGATAAACGGCTTTCCCTGCACCAAAAAAAGTAAGGTATTTATCCTTTTCTTGCCCTTCATAAAACACTAATAAAGCAATAGGCTCATCAATAGTTCCAAAGTTGGTTTGACGCGTTAAAGGCTGATAATTATAGTTATTTTGTGAAATATTGCCTAAAAAACTAAAATTCCATTTAGAGGAAGCATTGAAATTTAACAAAGACTGAACATCAAAAAATGTAGGTCTAAAATTAGTTTGAGTTTCCTGACTATTAACTAACAAACTATTATCTCTGTAACGAATTCCCGTAATATTACTCCATTTTTGATTTTTAGAAACACCTTCTACTGTAAGACTTCCTCCTAAAAAACTAGCTTCTAAACTAGCGCCAAACTGTTTCGGATTTCGATATGTAATATCTAAAACTGAAGATAATTTATCACCATATTTAGCTTGAAAACCTCCGGCGGAAGCATCAACATTATAAACCAAGTCTGTATTAGTAAAACTCAATCCTTCTTGTTGTCCTGAACGAATTAAAAAAGGACGATACACTTCAATTTCGTTTACATAGACTAAGTTTTCGTCGTAATTTCCACCACGTACCGCATACGAAGTACTCAATTCATTATTACTATTAAAACCTGGTAAGGATTTAACAATATTTTCAATTCCGGCATTAGCACCGGGTATTTTTCTTATAATAACCGGATCGATTGTGGTAACACCCTCAATTCTTTTTTTACTATTTCCTACAACTGTAACTTCTCCAAATTCCTCAACTTTAGAACTCATTACGGGATTTAACTCAAAATCTTCATTAGGTTTTAAGTTAATAATAATGGTAATCTTCTTGAGTGATATATGAGAAAAAGTAATGGTTACTTTCTTATTTGCATCAATTTCTAAAAGGTAGAAACCATTTTCATTAGAAACTGTTCCCTTATCATCCACTTTAACCGTTACATTTTCAACTGGATTGTTAAATTCGTCCAAAATAACTCCCTTAACTCGGGCTTTTTGAGCTGAAATAGTCATTGAAATAAGACCAAGAATGAATACAAAAAATATATTTTTCAAAAGAATATGTTTTAATTATCTAAAAAAGTAAGATTCAAAGGTAGTAGAATTTTGCAAATTATCCGTTACAACAATCTTTAAATCGTTTCTACCTTGAACGCAAATATTATCATCTAAATTGTGTATTAATTTTTTTGTTTTATAATCATATTCCATTAAAATCCATTTTCCATTCAAATATGCATTAAATGTATCAATGCCAGAATGCAAATCATTTACAGAAACACTAATCGTTTTTTGGTCTTTAATAGTACTCCCTTCTACAAAATTAACATTATAAATTCTTGGAGGTGTAGTATCTTGAGCTAGTTTATACTTTCCCAGCGATTTCGTTTTCATGGTAAATGAATTCCCTTTTCTATACGTTTTATTGTATGATAATTTATATCCATCAAGTGTTGCAATAAAAGTTTTTGATAATTGTTCTTCTGTTAAACCTTGAACATCATTAAATGTTATTGTAATATTTTTGTGCACAGGAACACTATCGTCATGTAATGTTAAAATATCACCATTTACATCAAAATTTAAATAGAAATTGTTGTAAAATGCATTTTCAGGTATTTGCACCGATACATTGCTTTTTTCAAAAATAGCTTCATTTTTAGCTTTAATAAAGTAAGGTGTTTTTTGAATTGTATTTAAAATATTAGGATTACTTGAAGCAAATTCAATAGGGATTAGCACTTCAACTTTATTTTCATGAAAGTCATATAATTCAATTCTATAGTTATAATTTGAATTAGGATTTACTTTTATTGTACCGTCTTTTTTATTCCCTGCAACAATAGATAATGGGTAATCTGATAATTGGAATAATTTCTGAATGCGTTGCCCCATTAAATGAAATCGTTCATAATCAATAAAATTATTAATGTAACGAGATTCATCAAAAGCAAAACTATCAAACCCGAATTGATATTGTAAAACACCATTTAAATAAGCTTTCACCTTATACAAACCATTCTTGTTGTAGGCATTGGTACAAAAATCATAAGCATTTATTCCAAATCCTATCCTACCATTGGCTTGTACTTTAGTTCCTATATAGCTTCCATCAGATTGTTTAGAAAAATTAATATTTATAGGTTTTTGCGATTTATTAACCGTAGTTGAATCTAAAGGGTAAACCACTACTCCTTGAATCACGGGTTTTCTATCATCGTTAATTATTTTTTTAAATCCAAAATGCATTGGGTTTAAAATTTCCTCTGATTTTGTATTTCTAAATTCAAAATGTAAATGTGGCGCTCCACTACCTCCTGTATTACCTGAAAAAGCAATAATATCACCTTTTTTTACAGGTAACTCTGTTGGAAATAAATACATTTCAACCTCATAAGATTGTTCTTTATATTGTTTCGACTTGATGTATGTTTCAATAGCACCATTAGCTTTTTGCAAATGACCATAAACAGAAGTGTACCCATTAGGATGCGTTATATAAATAGCCTTTCCATATCCAAATACTGAAATTTTGATTCGGGAAACATAGCCATCACCGGCAGCATAAACAGGCAAACCTTCTACCCCCTTTGTTTTGAAATCCAAACCAGAATGAAAATGGTTACTTCGCAATTCGCCAAAGGAGCCAGATAAATCTAAAGGAATCAGTAGAGGCGATTGAAAATAATCTTGAGGAAAATCTTGACTGTAAATTAAAAAAGGGAGAAATAAAAAGGCTAATAAAAATTTCATACAAATTCTGTTTAGCGCTAAAATAGGAAAAAAAATTATATTAAAACAGTCAAAAAAAATACGTTATTTAAAACAATAACAATCAATCAGTTATGAATACTTAAAATTAATTCATAAAAATTAATAAAAAGTATTGCTATTTTTGAATACTAATGCTAACTTTGTGAAATAATGAAATGAATTTATCATTAATGACTGAATTATCTGAATTAATTGATTCTCTCGAAGTTAAATTTTTTAAGCTCAACCAAAAAGTCGTTCAGCTTGAAAAGAAAAACATAGAGTTACAAGAAGAATTGTTGCTTTCTAAAAAAAATCAACAGTTGCAATCGAGTGAAATAGAAACTTTAAAGAATCAGCTAGATACTCTTAAAATGGTTAATTCATTACTAGGCAGTGAAGAAAACAAACGAGAAACAAAACTCAAAATAAATTCATTAATCAGGGAAATTGATTATTGTATAGCCCAACTTTCGGATTAGAACCGTATGAGTGAGAAACTGAAAATTAAAATATCAATAGCAGATCGAATGTATCCCTTAACTGTGGATCCATCACAAGAAGAAGGGCTTAGAAGCGCTTCAAAGAAAATAGATGCTATGATAAAACAGTTTGAACAAAGTTATGCTGTAAGAGACAAACAAGATGTTTTAGCTATGTGTGCCTTGCAATTTGCAGCTCAAGTTGAACAAAAACAGATCAATTCTTCTCAAGATAATGAAACAAATATAGCCAGATTGCAAAATTTGGATAAAAAATTGAGTGAGTTACTCTCAAAATAAATACGTTCTTACATTAACAAACAAAGATACTGCCTACATTAGTATATATTTGATAAACTCAACACTAACAAATTAAACGAGTGAATCTTTGCAACTATAACAGGCCCTTTAGTGGGAAGTTTGAACTGCAGGTTAGCTCAAATCTTGTATAACAGAGTTTATACAAACACCTAATGTAGGCTTTTTTATATAATTTTTTTAACTAACATATGGATATAGTAAGCATAATAATTGGAATCGTTGTCGGTATAGCTGGAGGTTTTGGTATTGCTAAATTTTTAGAAAAAAGCAATGTTTCTAACTTAATTAAAAATGCAAAAAAGGAAGCTGCTTCCATTTTAAAAGATGCAAAAACAGAAGCAGAAGCTGCAAAAAAAGATAAAATACTTCAAGCTAAAGAAAAATTTTTAGAATTAAAAGCCGAGCATGAACAAGTAATTCTAGCACGTGATAAAAAAATGGCTGAAGCCGAAAAAAGAACGCGCGACAAAGAATCTCAAGTTTCTAATGAGTTAGCAAGAGCAAAAAAAGCAGCTGATGATGCTGAAGCTAAAATTGCTGATTACAACAACAAAATAGAATATTTAGACAAAAAACAACAAGAAATTGATAAACTTCACAAAAGTCAAGTAGAACAATTAGAAGCCATCTCTGGACTTTCTGCTGAAGATGCAAAAAATCAATTAGTTGAAAGCCTAAAAGCAGAAGCAAAAACCAACGCTATGTCTTACATTCAAGACACTGTTGAAGAGGCTAAAATGACAGCTCAACAAGAAGCAAAGAAAATCATTATTAATACCATACAAAGAGTTGGAACTGAAGAAGCAGTTGAAAACTGTGTATCCGTATTCAATATTGAATCTGACGATGTAAAAGGTAGAATTATTGGTCGTGAAGGTCGTAATATTAGAGCCTTAGAAGCAGCTACTGGAGTTGAAATTATTGTAGACGACACACCAGAAGCTATCATCTTATCTTGTTTTGACCCTGTAAGAAGAGAAATTGCGCGTTTAGCATTACATAAATTGGTAACAGACGGACGTATTCACCCGGCTCGTATCGAAGAAGTTGTAGCTAAAACAGCAAAACAAATCGACGAAGAAATTATTGAAACAGGTAAACGTACTGTTATTGATTTAGGAATCCACGGATTACACCCTGAATTAATTAAAGTTGTGGGTAGAATGAAATACCGTTCTTCTTACGGACAAAACTTGTTACAACACTCAAGAGAGGTAGCTAAGTTATGTGGTATTATGGCGGCTGAACTAGGATTAAACGTTAAATTAGCTAAAAGAGCTGGTTTATTACACGATATTGGAAAAGTACCAGATACAGAAAGTGAATTGCCTCACGCAATACTAGGTATGCAATGGGCAGAGAAATATGGTGAAAAAGAAGAAGTATGTAATGCTATTGGAGCACACCACGACGAAATAGAAATGAAATCATTGATTTCTCCAATAATCCAAGTATGTGATGCTATTTCTGGTGCACGTCCTGGAGCAAGAAGACAAGTATTGGATTCTTACATCCAACGTTTGAAAGACTTAGAAGATATTGCATTTGGATTTAATGGTGTAAAAAATGCTTATGCAATTCAGGCAGGTAGAGAATTACGTGTGATTGTTGAAAGCGAAAAAGTTTCTGATGAAGCAGCAGCTAATCTTTCTTTTGATATTTCACAAAAAATTCAGACTGAAATGACATATCCTGGACAGGTGAAAATTACAGTAATTAGAGAAACTAGAGCTGTTAATATTGCGAAGTAATTTTTAAGTCGCAGTATTCAGTCGCAGTTGACAGTAAATATTTAAAAAAGGGGTTTTCAAAATTTTGAAAATCCCTTTTTTATATCCGAAACTGTTACTGAATACTGCGACTGAATACTATTTACGTGGATGATAGTTATTCAAAACTTCCGATAAAAACTTTCTATCCAAATGCATATACACTTCTGTAGTAGTGATTGATTCATGACCTAGCATTAATTGAATGGAACGCAAATCGGCACCGTTTTCTAAAAGATGCGTTGCAAATGAATGTCGAAATGTATGTGGACTTATTGTTTTGTTTAAGTTGATTTTTACCGCTAAATCTTTTATAATGGTAAAAACCATAGCACGAGTTAATTGTCTTCCTCTCCTATTCAAAAACAACGTATCCTCATGACCTTTTTGAACTGGATAATGCACACGTATTAAATTAAAATAAGAAGTTATGTATTTTATAGTAGATTGACCTACAGGCACAAATCGTTGTTTGTTTCCTTTTCCTGTTATTTTAATAAAACCCTCTTCAAAAAATAAGTCGGAAATTTTTAAACCTACCAACTCCGAAACTCTCAAACCACAACTGTATAAGGTTTCTAACATGGCTCTATTACGCTCTCCCTCTGAAGTAGACAAATCAATAGCACCTATTAAAGCATCAATTTCTTCTGTAGCTAAAGTATCAGGTAATTTCCTTCCGGTTTTAGGCACCTCAATTAATTCTAAAGGCGTGTCTTTTCGATAATCTTCAAAAATTAAATAATTAAAAAAACTCTTTAATCCTGAAATAATTCTTGATTGACTTCTAGCATTAACTTGCGATGAAATTTCATAAATAAACTGTTGGATAATTTCTTCAGAAATGTGTAATGGCGAAACATTAGCATTATGTTTTTCTAAAAAAAACACCAATTTTTCAATATCAAAAGTATAATTATCAATAGTATTTTTTGAAAGCCCACGCTCTAAACGCAGATAATTTTGATATTCTTTTATATACGATTGCCAAGTGCTCATTTTTCAAATGTAGGCAATTTACAGCAATAAAAAAATCCCGCCGAAGCGGGATTTAACTTATATGTATTACAAATTAAAATTTGTAATTAAAACCTAAGTTTAATGAAGAGAATGTACCTCCATCAACAGAAACACCTTTGTATCCAGCAAAAACTTCGTATTTATCAGCTTGATAACCTACTTTTGGCTGATAATAAAATCCACCATCGTTTCCACTTGGAGCAACACCTAAAGCATAACCTAAATCAGCACCTGCAAAAATGTTTTCAGTAAAAGAATATTGAGCAGTACCAAAAACTGGAACAAAACCTGCATCTGGATTATCAACTTCAACAGATCCAAAACCTCCTAAATTGATTGTTTCAGTTTTACCTAAATAATGAGCATAACCAGCACCAACTCCTGCATTAAATTTATCAGAAATTGACCAAGTATAAGCTGCTTCAAAACCAATGTTTAAAGAATAAGCATCTTTGATATCACCCATAGGTAATCCTAAGTTAACACCAGCTTTAAAACTCCCATCTTGAGCATTAGCAAAACCAAAAGCTAACAATGCTGCTGCAGATAATAAAATTTTTTTCATGTTTTTAGTTTTTAAATTTTATCAAAAATAGTAAAAGTTTATTTAACTTATAAAATAATCGATTAAAAGATTAAAAATAAGTTAAAATAAAAATCCCGAGCAATTGCTCGGGATCTTATAGTATTAATTTTACAAATTAGAATTTGTAGTTAACTCCGAAAGTTACAGCTCTCCAGTCACCTCCAAAAGAGAAAGTGTTTGTTTTGTCTGCTCCATTACCTCCGTTATCGTTAGAAGAGTAACCTAATACACCAACTCCAGCCTCAATAGAGAAGTTAGAAGATACGAAATAGTTCATACCAGCTCCTAATTGTATACCAAATTCTTTGCTTTTGAAATCCGCAGCGTTTAAGCTTCCGTCAGTATCTACATAGAACTCATTGTCATAAGACATGTAGTTAGCTCCAAATTCAGCAAATAATGAAAATTGGCTAGCAGGAGTAAAATAGTAACGTCCAAAAGCACCAGCACCAAAACCAGTGTTAGTAGCGCTATCACCTAACTCTACTTTATCACTTGTATAACCTAACATAGCACCAACTGCAATGTTTTCAGTTACAAAGTAACCAACTTTAGGAGCAATTTGGAAAGAATTAGCTTTAAAATCACCAGTTTTTGATGAATTTAAAGTTACAGCTCCAGAAACAAATACATCACCTTTTGAAAAACCACCATTAGCAGATTTTTCTTCTTGTGCGTTAGCAAAACCGAAAGCCAATAATGCTACAGCAGATAATAAAACTTTTTTCATGTTTAGTTTAAATTTAAAGTTAATGAGACAAATTTATAGCATTTTTACTTACAAAATCACATTTTATGTTATGTTATTAACAATTTTATTAACAAAATTTATTGAAAATGTTAATAATCAAACACTTAGATTTCGTTTTTTTATTTTCTTTCTTGATTTTTTTAACAAAAAAACAGGCTCGAAAAAAAACACAAAAACACAAAATATTGATTATCAATTAAATCCAAAAAACGACAAAAAGTGCATTTCGTCGATAAATGCAATAAAAAATGCGAACCAACGTTATTTTAAAAAAATAAAACAATGAATAAAACAATTTTTATGTTGGTTTTACTAGTTCTAGGAACTGGTATTTCTCAGGCGCAACTATTGAAATTTGGTGTTAAAGGCGGTTTAAATTTTGCGAATTATACTGGTGGATCAGTTTCTGGAATTGATTTTAAAACCATCACTAGTTATCATGCAGGTATAGTTACGGAATTAAAAGTTTTTGAAAACTTTGCTATTCAACCCGAACTTTTATACTCTACTCAAGGCTCAGAATTAAAAGGATTAGGAGATCAAGTAAAAAATGAATTGGGCTATCTCTCTTTACCTTTATTAACAAAATTCTATTTAACTACAAATAAATTGAGTTTAGAACTTGGTCCGCAAGCATCCGTTTTAGTTAGTGAACGAAATAAAATAGATACTAACGACACCAAAACATATGATATTGGTTTAGCTGGAGGTTTAAGTTTTAAAATAACAGATGGAATTTTTATTTCTGGCAGATATGTAGCAGGATTAACTGAAGCCAAAAAAGAGGCGGATGTAAAAAATTCGGTAATTCAATTTTCTTTAGGGTATATGTTTTAACAATAAAACTTATAATATTTTGCTAAAACCATTCTCAAAAGGAATGGTTTTTTTATTTTTACAAAAACAATTCTCATGAAGATTATTATCATCAATGGCCCCAATCTGAACTTACTAGGTAAAAGAGAACCTGAAGTTTATGGAAATGAAACTTTTGAATCCTATTTTGAAAAATTACAAGTTCAGTTTCCAACTGTTACTTTAGAGTATTTTCAAAGCAACATTGAAGGTGAAATCATCTCTAAAATTCAAGAAATAGGCTTTGATTATGATGGTATAGTTTTAAATGCTGGAGCTTATACACACACTTCTATTGGAATTGGCGATGCAATAAAATCGATTACGACACCCGTTGTTGAAGTTCACATATCCAATACTTTTTCAAGAGAATCTTTTCGCCATCAGTCCTATATATCACCAAATGCAAAAGGGATCATTATTGGTTTTGGATTAAAAAGTTACGAGTTAGCATTAAAATCATTTTGATAATACAACCTTTTCAAAAAAACATTCGTCTATAAAAGAAACTCTTATGAATAAAATTTTATTTGCTCTATTGTTTGTAAGCTCATTTACGTTTTCTCAAATAAAAGGAACTGTCAAAGATAAAGATGGAAATCCGCTACCGTTTGTTAACATTTATATTGAGAATACTTATGTAGGAACCACTTCTAATGAATTGGGGAAATATGAATTGAATATTACGGAAAAAAATAATGTCATTTGATTTTTCAATACTTAGGATACAAGACCCAGAAAAATATTTTAAACATTACGAGTTTCCCGTATGAATTTGATGTTACTTTACAAGAAGAAGATTTTCAATTGAAAGAAGTTGTTGTTGTTAATGGTGAAAATCCTGCAAACGATATCATTAGAAATGCTATTAAATCTAGAAAGAAGAATGCGGCTAAGACCGATAAGTTTGAAGCTGACTTTTATTCAAGAGGTATTTTTAGAGCAAAAGATATTCCTAAGAAATTTATGGGTTTTGAAATTGGTGACTTAGATGGTAATTTAGATTCTACGCGAAGTGGTATCATTTACCAATCGGAAACTGTTTCTAAAATTAAATTCCAAAAACCTGATAATTTAAAAGAGGAAATTATTGCTTCTAAAATTGCAGGAGATGACAATGGTTTTAGCTATAATACGGCTTTGAACACCAATTATGATTTTTACGAAAATTATGTTGATTTAGGAATTAATATGGTCTCTCCTATTGCCGATAATGCTTTTAATTACTACAAATACAAATTAGAAAGCACATTTTATGACGATAGAAATCAGTTAATTAATAAGATTTTAGTTACGCCAAAACGCGATAAAGAGCCCGTTTTTGAAGGTTATATTTATATAGTAGAGGATTCTTGGGCTATTTTCGGAATTGACTTAGATATTAAAGGTTATAGAATGCAAGAGCCAATTTTAGAAACCATGAAACTGACTCAGAATTTCAGTTACAATTCGGAAAGTAAAATTTGGGCTAAAAACATTCAGGCTTTGGATTTTGAAGCGGGAATTTTTGGAATGAAGTTCACTGGAAAATTCACTCACGTATTTACGAATTACAACTTTAAAGATGCTTTCGAAAAGAAAACGTTTGGAAAAGAAATTGTAACATTTGCTGAAAATGCAAATAAAAAGGAAATTTCTTTTTGGGAAGAAAATCGTCCGGTGCCACTAACGGAAGAGGAAACTACGAATTACGTTAAAAAAGATAGCATCCAAACCATCAGAAAATCTCAAGTATATCTTGATTCTATTGATGCTAAGGGTAATAAATTCAAATTATTTAAGATTATTACAGGTTACACATATAAAAATTCGTTTAAAAATTGGAACTTCAACTACCAAGGATTAACCAATTTGACATCTTTTAGCTTTAATACGGTTCAAGGTTATAATTTAGACAGTGGTTTTTCATTCAGAAAATGGAATGAAGAAACAGGTAAATTTACATCTATTTCGTCTACTTTCAATTATGGCTTTGCCGAAGACAGATTGCGTATAAACGGAAAATATTATCACCGATTTAACAACAAAAATAATGCTTACATCAGTTTAAGCGGAGGAAGTGCTATTAGTCAGTTTAATCCTAATGAGCCGATTAGTAACTTAGTAAACTCGGTGGCGACTTTATTCTTTAAAAACAATTACATGAAATTGTATAACAAAGAATTTGCTGAAATTAATTATGGAAGAGAAGTTACCAATGGTGTTTTTGCATCGGGTAAATTCGTATACGAAAACCGTCATGCATTATTTAACAATACCGATCATACGTTGATTAAAAACGATGATTTATATTTTTCAAATGATCCGTTACAACCTTATAATTATACTTCGGTTCCGTTTGAGCAGCATCATATTATGAAAGCGAGTATAGGAACGCGCATTCGTTTTGGTCAAAAATATATTTCTCGCCCAGATGGAAAGATTAACATTCAAAACGATGATTATCCGGTAATAAGTCTTTTCTATGAGAAAGCGTTTGGAGCTTCAAATAGCGACTATCATTATGATTTAATAAGTGCAACAGTTGATTACAACAAAACTATTGGCAATAAAGGAGATTTTGGCTTACGTTTTAAAGCAGGTAAGTTCTTTAATGCGGAGCATATTTCATTTGTAGATTATAAACATTTCAATGGAAATCAAACGCATGTAAACATGATGAACAATTCATTAAATGCATTTAACTTATTACCTTATTATAGTCACTCCACAAATGATGCGTATTTGGAAACGCATATTGAGCACAATTTCAAAGGCTACATTATGAATAAAATTCCGTTATTAAATAAATTACAATGGAATTTAATAGGAGGTTTTCATTTGTTGAATATTCCGAATATGAAACCGTATCAAGAGCTTACTGTTGGTTTTGATAATATAGGTTTTGGAAAATTCAGATTCTTACGTGTTGATTATGTAAGAAGTTATCAAAACGGTTTTCAGGGTGATGGTGTGATGTTTGGAGTTAAATTCTAAGAAATAATAATGAGAAGCACTTCTAAATGGAGTGCTTTTTTATTTCAAAAAAACATCATATCCAAAACGAAGTAACGCCAATCCTACGACAATTAAAAAGAAAACACGAATAAATCCGTTGCCTTTTGAAATGGCTAATCGGGCTCCTAACCAAGAACCAGTAACGTTACAAATTGCCATTGGAATAGCAATTGACCAAATGATTTTTCCTTTTAAAACGAATAAAGTTATGGAACCAATATTGGTAGCCAAATTGACTAATTTCGCATAGATGTTCGCTTTTAAAAAATCGAAACCAAGAATCGCAATAAACGCCATAATTAGTAAACTTCCCGTTCCTGGGCCAATGAATCCATCGTAGAAACCTAAAAAAATTGAAATTATAATTCCGTAAATATAGGTTTGCTTTTGAGTTAGTTTATTGATTTGAAATTGTCCAAAATCTTTTTTGAAATAGGTATAAAGTAAAAGCAAAATCAACACCACAAAAAGTAAAGGTTTCATGAAATCGTTTTGCATTACGTTGAGTAAACTCGAACCCAAATAAGCAAATGAGAAAGAAACAATTGCCATTACTATAAATAACTTCCAATTGACTTTGGCTGATTTCAAATAGTGATAGGTTGCCATACTAGTTCCACTAAACCCCGGAATTTTTAAGGTTCCAATAATAGAAGCAACAGGCACATTTGGCAATAAAATTAAAGCGGCTGGAGTTTGAATGAGTCCACCACCACCCACAATAGCATCGATAAAACCAGCTACAAAGGAAGCAATGCAAAGAAAAATGATGATGTAGGTTTCCATTATTTAGTAATCAGTCCCAGTGTTCAGTCTAAGTAATACTGCTTACTGCGACTGAACACTGAATACTAAATTATACTCTTACAATATTAGCTCCGATAGCACGTAGTCTTTCATCAATACGTTCGTAACCTCTATCGATTTGTTCGATATTTTGGATAGTTGAAGTTCCTTTTGCTGTTAAAGCGGCAATTAATAAGGAAATTCCGGCTCTAATATCTGGAGAACTCATGGTT
>RXJZ01000263.1:4416-5589 GCA_003963025.1 Flavobacteriaceae bacterium | reverse complement strand
TTTCAATTGTTTCACATCAGAAACCGGAAAATCGGAGTAGTTTTTGTGCAAACGACTAAACTTCTTGTTTTTGATTACGATTTCGAATTTTCTTCCTCTAATGGTTTCGTTAAATTGTTTGTGTGAAATATTAGTAACGCAATTTCCAAACGAATCGATATACACAATCTGACCTTTTATTTCGTTTAAATTATCGGAAATAGAAGAAGTCAAAATGTTTACCGGTTTCAACGATTGAATTTCCTTGCCAATCACATTCAACAAACCACCTCGTGCAATATGACACGCCACGGCTACGAAAACATCCATATCGCTAGCATCGATATTCAATCGGTCGTGGATGGTAATGGCTACAATTTTCTGTGGAATTTTCTTCTGAATTAAGGTATTTAAAATTCCGTTATCGGCACAAATGAAATAATGGTCGTCCCATTGCATCGCAATATGTTGGGTGTCGCCCACACGTTCACTATCCACGCCAATAATATGAATGGTGCCTTTTGGAAAGTTGTGATAAGCGGCTTCAATACAGTAACTCGCTTCTAAGGTATTGAATAAGTCAATCTCGTGCGAAATGTCTACAATAACCGCTTCTTTGTGTTCGGACAGAATTTTTCCTTTCAAAGCGCCTACGAAGTAGTCTTTGTGTCCAAAGTCGGTAGTTAAAGTAATTATTGACATTTTTTTGTTTATAACTTATTTGAAATTCAACAGTAGTTTTTAGTAAATTTGATTGCAAAGCTACTACAAATTTAGCGTTTCAAAAATAATTAAAAAAAGTAAGCCTTTGAACGAAAGAATCATTGAATTAGTCGACATTGCTCCAAAAGAATTTTGGGGTGCGCAAGATGCTCATCTTGAAACTATTAAGAAGTATTATCCAAAACTTAAAATCGTAGCACGAGGAACTACTCTTAAAGCATTTGGTGAGCCAGAAATCTTGGATGAGTTTGAAAATCGCTTCAAAAGATTGATGCATCATTTTACGCGCTACAACAGTATTGATGATAATGTTATTTTGAGGGTTTTAGAAACGAGCCATCAACATGATGCCGAACACATGCACGACCGTGATAAGATTTTAGTGCATGGATTAGGAGGGAAGTTAATCAAAGCCATGACGCCCAACCAACAAAAATTGGTCGATTATGTGTATAAAAACGACATGGTGTT
>RXJZ01000263.1:2385-4366 GCA_003963025.1 Flavobacteriaceae bacterium | reverse complement strand
TACATGCAACCTTTATATGATGCGTTGCGCGATATGTTACCACCACAAACTTTAGAAGATTATATCTTAAAAGGGATTATTCAAATTGCTCCTTTAGCTTTTATGCGTGGGCGAACGTTAGATAATGCCTTTGTAATTTTAGACGAAGCGCAAAACACCACGCATTCCCAAATGAAAATGTTCTTAACGCGTATGGGAAAAAACGCCAAATTCATCATCACGGGCGACCCAGGTCAGGTAGATTTACCAAGACGAACGATTTCAGGATTGAAAGAAGCGCTTTTAGTATTGAAAGATGTTGAAGGCATCGGAATCATTTACTTAGATGACAAAGATATCGTGCGTCACCGTTTAGTGAAGAAAATTATTGATGCGTATAAGAGTATAGAGAATAATGATTAGTTAGTTGTAGTTAGGTTTAATTTATGGCAAAAATAAATGTAAAAGAAACTGAGATAGCAATCATCAATAATAGTGATAATGACTATATTTCAATCACAGATATTGCAAAATATAAAACCGATGACGCATCCGCAGCTATTGGTAATTGGATGCGAAACAGAAATACCATTGAATTTTTAGGTCTTTGGGAAATTATACACAATCCAAATTTTAAACCCCTCGAATTCGAGGGGTTTAAAAAAGAAGCCGGATTAAACGCTTTTACAATGTCACCTCAAAAATGGATTTCATCAACAAATGCGGTTGGATTTATTTCAAAATCAGGTAGATTTGGCGGTACTTATGCTCAAAGAGATATCGCTTTCAAATTTGCGAGTTGGATTTCAGTTGAGTTTGAACTTTATCTTGTTAAAGAATTCCAGCGACTTAAAGAAGAAGAACAAAAACAAATTGGTTGGTCTGCTAAAAGGGAATTAGCTAAAATTAATTATAGAATTCATACCGATGCTATCAAACATAATTTAATCCCACAAGAGCTAACATTACAACAAACCGCTTTAGTTTATGCTAATGAAGCAGATGTCTTGAATGTAGCACTTTTTGGAATAACTGCTAAAGAATGGCGTGAGCAAAATCCAGATTTAAAAGGGAATATACGTGATTATGCAACTATTAATGAATTGATTTGTTTGAGTAATATGGAAAATTTAAACGCCGTTTTAATTGATGAAAAAATTCCACAAAAAGAACGATTAATCAAACTCAACCGAATTGCAATTCAGCAAATGAGTATTCTAGAAAATGTTGAAGAGAGAAAATTTTTGAAGTAAAACCAATAAATATTTAATTTTAATAAACGCTTTTATTAGCGTCTTTTTTTTACTTTTGCACTTCAACACACCCGAGGCGAGCCGAACTGTATGGAGCGTAGCGGAATAAAACAACAACACAACATAATGAACACAATTACGACTACCCATTTCAATTTTCCAGGTCAAAAATCCGTGTACCGTGGAAAAGTTAGAGAAGTTTACAATATCAATGATGACTTATTAGTGATGGTCGCTACCGACCGTCTTTCGGCATTTGATGTGGTTTTACCAAAAGGAATTCCTTACAAAGGGCAAATCCTTAATCAAATTGCGACTAAATTCATGGAATTAACTTCCGATATTGTACCGAATTGGTTAGTAGCTACTCCAGATCCAAACGTAGCGGTAGGACATTTATGTGAGCCTTTCAAAGTAGAAATGGTAATTCGTGGGTATTTATCAGGACATGCCGCGCGTGAATATGCAGCAGGAAGAAGAATTCTTTGCGGTGTAGAAATGCCAGAAGGTTTAAAAGAAAACGATAAATTCCCAACACCCATCATCACGCCAACTACGAAAGCCGATAACGGTTCTCATGACGAAGACATTTCTCGCGAAGCTATCTTAGCCAACGGAATTGTTACCGAAGAAGATTACCTAATTTTAGAAAAATACACCCGAGCGTTATACCAAAGAGGAACTGAGATTGCAGCTTCTCGCGGTTTAATTTTAGTAGATACCAAATACGAATTTGGGAAAACAAAAGA
>RXJZ01000263.1:577-2335 GCA_003963025.1 Flavobacteriaceae bacterium | reverse complement strand
GTCGTTGGTTAATTGAAAACGGATTCCAAGGAAAAGAAGGCCAACAAATTCCGTTTATGTCAGACGAATACATCGAAACGGTTTCAGAACGTTATATTGAGTTATTCGAAAACATCATTGGAGAAAAATTCGTAAAAGCGGATATTTCTAACATCAATGAAAGAATTGAGAAAAACGTTTTGAATTATTTACAGAATAGATAAGATATAGAAAATCCCGCGAAAGCGGGATTTTTTTGTTTTTAGTTTGCCACGCGAAGTAATTTGCGCCTTTACTTTGCAATTAAAAAAATCATTAAATTTATTCAATTTCATAATTTAATTTAATGTTTAATTAATTTTTTTATCTCTATTTTACCGTTATTACAAGTTATTTTACATAAGTATATACCTTTTTTTAGATTTTCTGTGTTAATTACAGAAAAGTTACTACTATATTCTATGTTGATTTTTTTACCTAAATAATCATAAAATTCAATTGATTTAATTTTTTCAGGGTTATCAATATTTAATGAGTTATTAAATGGGTTTGGAAATATTTCAACTCTTTCAATCCAGAAATTTTCATTATTTAAATTTTCTGATTCTACTTTAGCATGAGTCACATTATAGTTTCCTAACATACCAGAATTACCAGACATTATAATAGATGATTGATTGTCAAGAATAAAGCTTTTTAGAATATCTTGTTGATTTGTTGGATTTAAATATAAGTAACCATTGGTATTAAAATTTGTATTGATTGTACCATTTTCATTTAAACAAATAATTTTAAAAATAGGCTCATCATTTTCAAATTGCACACCTCCCAAAAATATGTTACTATTCTGAAGATAAAAATCTTGTATATTACTAAAATTTTGAAATATTCCATTGTTTCCAAACGTGTCAATAAATTGGCCATTTAAATTAAATTTTATCATTAAATAATTATTTGCAACATATCCACCACAAATATAATTTCCATCAGGACTTTTACTTATTTTATTTAAATATTCAAATACAGAATTAGATATATTTATATCGGTAATCAATTTACCATTATTAGCAAATGACGTATCATAACTCCCATCGAGATTTAATTTAATAATTGCTGTTTTTGGATTAGATGATATTGTGCTGTCATAACCACACAATAAGAATTTATTGTCATCAGTTAATAGAAGATTCAATAAATTAAATTTAAAATTTGAGTCTCCAATAGTTAAAATTCCATTCGTTCCAAAATTTGTATCAATCACACCATTTGAAGTCAATTTTACCAGTGCCCCAAAAAAATTATTATTATTGTTGTTACCTGAAATACCTACAATAATTTTGCCGTCATTTTGAGGAACAATTGAACATAAATTTGTAGAAGTAATTGAATTGAAATTAGTAATTTTTAAAATGCCATTATCTGCAAATGAATAATCTGGTATCCCATTACTACTATAACGGGCAATATAAGGAGAATTGGGAAAAACACCTAAAAGAGGATTTTCTATCGTAAATGAACCTCCAAGAAGTATTTTGCCGTCATTTTGAAAAACAACATCATAAGGAGTGTCTTTATAATCAATATTTGTCTGTATTAAACCATTGTTTCCAAACATTTGATCTGGTGTTCCATTTTGATTTAATTTTAATAAAAATGAATGTGTAATTAAATTTGGATTAGGACTATTTAACAAATGATAACCAATGGTCAAGATTTTATTATCAGGAGTAATTATTGTTTTTTTTGGTTCGGATATGTTTTCTGTTTGAACTATTCCGT
>RXJZ01000263.1:0-527 GCA_003963025.1 Flavobacteriaceae bacterium | reverse complement strand
TAAAATCCATTTGGATAATTCGATATGTTAATGTTTGTTTCAGAACTACTAAGATCTAAAATATAATTATTAGAGGAATTTGTGGTTCCATAACTCCCTAAAATCATTAAATAAGCTGAATTTGCTCCGTTTAGTTTATAACTTACCATTGCAATATTGGTTATCCTAATATACTTTATTCAAAAACTATTGGCTTAGTTGTTTTTGGAATTTTCACAATATGATACGGTTGCGTAACTACAGATGAACCATTGCCAGTTAATAAGTTTTCAACTGTAACTACTATATTATTTTCGTATTCTGTTATGTTTGTTATATCTATTGAATGTCCTCCGTTACCATAAACTTGATCGAAAACAGCAATTACAGTAAAATTTGTAAAATTAATGTTTGTTTCTGTAAAATATTCTTCCGTATAATTAATACCAAAAGGTAAATAATATGAATCTATTTGATTTAAAAGTAGATTCCAATTTGTTGATTCATTGTAAATAGTTTTTTGTTCCGAAATACCAACAGATGAGCTG
>RXJZ01000042.1 GCA_003963025.1 Flavobacteriaceae bacterium | reverse complement strand
TTTACCGCAATTACAAACGCCACTATTTATGTATCAGCAACGCAAAAAATTGAAAAAGCAACGCTGTTAATCAAAGAAAACAAAATTGTAGAAGTAGGAACCAATGTTGTAATTCCAAAAGGAACCAACATAATTGATGCTACAGGAAAAACAATTTATCCTTCATTCATCGAATTGTATAGTGAATTCGGAATTAACAAGCCTACTCCAAGACCAAATGGTAACTTCACTCCTCAATACGACACCAATCGTGAAGGGTATTATTGGAACGACCACATCAAACCAGAATACAATGCGTATGAAAACTTAAGCTACGATTCAAAAGCAGCAGGAAATTTAAGAGAAGCTGGTTTTGGAACGGTTTTAAGTCACCATAATGATGGTGTGATTGCAGGAACAGGTTTACTTTGGACCTTAAACGACTTCGGTACTAACGCTGATAGAATTGTAAAAGACAAAATTTCACAACATTTTACATTCAGCAGAAGTAAATTTACTAAACAAAGTTATCCTTCTTCTATGATGGGAAGTATGGCTTTAATTCGTCAAGTATTCCATGATGCAAAATGGTATGCACAAGGAAATGCAACCAATAAAGACTTATCTTTAGAAGCTTTCAATGCTAACAAATCTTTATTGCAAATCTTCAATGCTGGTGATAAATTAAATGCATTAAGAGCAGATAAATTAGGAGATGAATTCGGAGTAAAATATCTAATTAAAGGAAGTGGAAACGAATTTGAACGCATCGATGAAATTAAAAAATCAGGAGCTACTTTTATTATTCCATTGAATTTTCCAGACGCTTATGATGTTTCTGACCCCTATTTAGCGCAACAAGTAAGCTTGAGCGATATGAAATTTTGGAATCAAGCACCATTCAACTTGAAAATTTTGGCTGAGAATAATGTACCTTTTGTACTTTCAACAGCTGATTTAAAAGAAACAAAATCGTTCTTATCAAACTTAAGAAAAGCCATTTTATATGGTTTACCAAAAGACAAAGCGTTATTAGCCTTGACAGAAAATCCTGCTAAGTTGGTCAATCAATTTGATAAAGTAGGTTCTATTTCAAAAGGAAAATTAGCGAACTTCATCATCGTTTCAGGTGATATTTTTGAAGACAAAAGCAACATCTTAGAAAACTGGGTACAAGGAAATCGAAACATCATTGATAAAATTAATCCAACTGATATAAGAGGAACTTATGATTTAGTGTTTGATAACCATAAATTTGAACTAAAAATCGAAGGCGAAACTTCAAAATTTGAAGCAAAGGCGGTTAAAGACAGTATCAACTTTGGAACAAAAATTCAGTTCAATGATCCTTGGGTAAATTTAGTAATCAAAAACCAAGATACTACAAAAGCGAACTTCGTTAGACTTTCAGGAACATTTGTAAAAGATATGATGCAAGGAAAAGCTGTTTTAGAAAACGGAAACGAAACTTCTTGGACAGCTACAAAAAGAGTAACTGAAGTTAAAGAGGATAAAAAGAAAGACGACAAAAAAGACGAACCAAAAGTTCCGTCCATGTATTCGGTAACGTATCCAAATATTTCGTTTGGAACAGCTGAAAAACCAAAACAAGAAACTATTTTATTCAAAAACACAACGGTTTGGACAGGTGAAAAAGATGGTATTCTAAAAGAAACTGATGTTTTAATCCAAAACGGAAAAATTGCAAAAATTGGTAAAAACTTACCTTCAACTGGAGCAAAAGTAGTTGACGGAACTGGAAAACATTTAACGGCTGGAATCATTGATGAACATTCTCACATTGCCATTTCAAACGGAGTTAACGAAGGTGGACAAAATTCATCAGCAGAAGTTACCATTGAAGATGTTGTAAATTCAGATGATATTAATATTTACAGAAACTTAGCGGGTGGAGTTACTTCGGCTAACTTATTACATGGTTCGGCAAATCCAATTGGTGGTCGTGCAGCATTCATCAAATTAAAATGGGGTTATGCTCCTGATGAAATGTTAGTAAAAGATGCTCCAAAATACATCAAATTTGCTTTAGGTGAAAATGTAAAACAATCGAATTGGGGTGATTTTTCAAGAAACCGTTTCCCACAGTCACGTATGGGTGTGGAACAAGTTTATGAAGATTATTTCACAAGAGCTATCGAATACAAAAACGAATGGGATACATACAAATCAGGTAAAAATAAAAAAATGCCAAGATTTGATGTAGAAATGGAAGTTTTATGCGAAATTTTAGCTAAAAAACGTTTCATCACGTGTCACTCTTACGTACAATCAGAAATCAATATGTTGATGAAATTAGCGGAACGTTATGGATTCAAAATTCAAACGTTTACACACATTTTAGAAGGATATAAATTAGCTGATAAAATGTCGGCTCATGGTGTTGCTGGTTCAACATTTGCAGATTGGTGGGCTTACAAATATGAAGTTAACGATGCCATTCCATACAATGCATCGATTATGATGAACGAAGGCGTAAAAGTTTCTATCAATTCAGATGATGCTGAAATGTCGAGACGTTTGAATCAAGAAGCTGCTAAAACGGTTAAATACGGAAACGTAACGGAAGAAGAAGCTTGGAATTTCGTAACCTTAAATCCAGCCAAAATTCTTCAAGTAGATAACAAAGTAGGAAGTATCAAAGTTGGTAAAGATGCCGATGTGGTACTTTGGTCAGATAGTCCATTATCAATCTACACAAGAGCAGAAAAAACGTTAGTAGACGGAATCATTTTCTATGATTTAGAAAAAGAAAAAGAGACTTTAGCATTGATTCAAAAAGAGCGCGCGGAACTTATCAATTTGATGTTAGACGCTAAAAACAAAGGAATGAAAACGCAATTACCTAAGAAAAAAGAAAACGGTCACTACCACTGTGATACCTTGGGAGAATATTGCAAAGAGTCTCACTACAAATACAACTAATGATGAAAAAATATATAGTTCTTTTATTTATTTCTTTGTTTGGGTTTGCCCAACAAACGCCAGCTCCAAAACAAAGCAAATCGATTTTAATCTTAGGTGCTAAAGCGCATTTAGGAAACGGACAAGTAATTGAAAATAGTTTAATTTCAATTATTGATGGAAAAATTACCAACATTGGTGATGCAACAGTAATGAAACCAGCCCAACACGATATTGTGATTGATGCTTCTGGAAAACACGTTTATCCTGGTTTTATTGCACCAAATTCAACTTTAGGTTTAGTTGAAATCGACGCCGTTAGAGCTTCAGATGATGAAAGTGAAATTGGTGAATTCAATCCGCATGTGAGAAGTATTATTGCTTACAATGCCGAATCTAAATTGGTAGAAACAACACGTCCAAATGGAGTTTTATTAGCACAAATTACTCCTAGAGGTGGCAGAATTCCTGGAACTTCATCTATTGTTCAACTAGATGCTTGGAACTGGGAAGACGCTTCGATTAAAACAGATGACGGAATTCACTTAAACTGGCCAAGAAGCTATTCAAGAGCGGGTTGGTGGGCAGAACCAGGAGGAATTGAAATGAACAAAAATTACGATCCACAAGTAATGGCAATTCAAGAATATTTTGATAATGCTTTTGCTTATTTGGGAAGTAAAAATGTGAAAAAGGATATTCCTTACGAAGCTATGAAAGGTTTACAAACAGGAGAAAAATCTTTATACGTAAACGCAAATGGCGAAAAAGAAATTATTGATGCTGTTTTATTCAAAAAGAAAAACAACATCAAAAACATGGTTATTGTTGGTGGTTATTACGCATTTAAAGTGGCGAATTTATTAAAAGAGAATAACGTTTCGGTTTTATTAAAACGCGTTCACGATTTACCTTTATTAGAAGATGAAGATGTAAATTTACCATACAAAAATGCTAAAATATTAGTTGATGCAGGTGTTTTAGTTGCATTGCAAAATGCAGGCGACATGGAACGTATGCAAACAAGAAACTTACCATTTTATGCCGGAACTTGTGCCGCTTGGGGATTAACAAAAGAACAAGCATTACAATTAATCACAGGAAATTCTGCTAAAATTTTAGGAAT
>RXJZ01000140.1 GCA_003963025.1 Flavobacteriaceae bacterium | reverse complement strand
CACAATCTTTTGATTTTAATTTCTAGTCATAATTTACCTTTAATATCTTCCTTTATTACCACCATTGATTTTAAAATACAAAAAATTTTACTTGTATATTTCAAAAATTTTATTTACTTCTGTAGCTGAATAAAAAAACTACTTTATGGGAATCTTTGGCTTAATTTCTTCTTTTTTTAAAAAGAAAGAAAAATATCATTATGTACCTCATGTAATTGAAAAAGTTATTTTACCAGCTTTTTTTGATGACAGGAAAATTGATGATGTAAGACGAAATGATGTTGACGAAACTAATCTTAAAGGTTATGAACTATTCAATTTCGGAGAAAATTTTGTGCTTTATTTTGAAAATGAAATTTCAGAGGAATCAGATACCTATATAAGAGAAAACTACACAGATTTAAGAGAACAGTTCTACAATAAAGGTAGAGACTTTTTTTATCTACCCATAATAATAGAAAATATAGATTTTGAAATTCTCCCAGTATTAAAGTCGGAATTTCCTTTTTTATCCGATAACTTTAATAATAGGATAATTGATGAGTTAAAAACTGCTAAATATGATTATGGTTCTATTTTATCTGATTTTATTCATTTCATAGTGTATAAAGGAACTATTTCAAAAGGTTTTATAAGCCGTAACTTAGGCTACACTATTGTTGAACAAAAAAACGAAGAAACAATTGAAGAATTTATGAAAGGTTATATTGAAAATCTTTCATTATCAAATTATAATCAAGGTTTTAGGTATTACAGTTTAGAAACCAATAAGGAAGAAAAGACTAATATAGAGAAAGAATCCATAGAAAGTTTAAACACTATAAACAATGAGATTGAAAGGTTAAGACAATCGGGGCAACTAGCAATATTAGCTCCGAAAATTTATGAGTTTATGAAAAAAAACATTGAAGGAATAATCTACAATGATACTCATCCAATGATTATAACAGAGGATTTTAAAATCTTAATTCCACACTGTAATAACCTTGAAATAAAATTAAGTCATTTTACAAAAGCTATTTACTTGTTGTTTTTATCCAACAACGAACCAATTGACTTGAAAGATTTACATCTTCACAAAGACCGCTTGTTATTTATATACAAACAAGTTTCTAATCAAAATTCTTATGACAAAATAAAAGAAACCGTTGAAGAGCTTTTAAAAGAGGATAATGAAGCTATTTATGTGCATTTTTCAAGAATCAGAAAAGCATTTCTAACTCATTTCTCACAATACATAGCATTTAGATATTATATCACTGGAGATAAAGGAAAGCCTAAAAAAATTATGTTTGATAGAAAAGGTGTAACCATTAATTGTAATTTATTTTAAGTTGCAAGGTTGCAACACTTGAAGAAGCTTTAAAATAAAGGGTATTTTTGACAAATAAATGGATTTATTTTTTAGAGATGATGTTTAAAAGCTCTTTTGGCTCAACATCTAAAGCATTAGCAATTTTGACTAGTGTTCTAACTGTTGTATTCACTTCGGCTCGCTCAATTCTTCCTATTTGAACTTTGGGAACGCTACAAAAATTGGCAAGTTCTTGCTGAGAAAGACTATTTTTCTCTCTCAACTGTCTGATATGAATACCTAGTTCTTCTAGAAATTGAGTTTCAGAAATTTCCATACTCAAAATTCTAAATAATTAATTTCAAAATGGACACATATATGATTTCAAATTTTTATATTTGTAAAAAACTAACTTTAACATAAATAAAATGAAAAAAATTATTTTAACTTTAATAGCATTTACATTAATGGGTTGTTCTTCTGAATCTGATAATGTCTCTTCCAACAGTATTATATCTCCACCTGCATGGATTCAAGGTGTATGGTTGCAGGATAACGGTAATGGAGGGGTTGCAAATAATGGTTATCAATTTACAACTGATGACTTTATTTTGAAAGGTCTTGTAGATTATTCTTTTAAAAATCAAATTAACACCAATTTATCTGTGGGTGCAAATTCAACTGTTGTAGAAACTAAAACCGACAACATTTATAATATAAGTATAACTCTATCAACTGCTACTTCTAATTATAATTTTGTAAAAATATCTTCAACAAAAATAGAATGGGTTAACGACCCTATGGGGGATTTAGTTGAAACATATTATATAAAGCAATAAATAAATTAATAAAATGAAAAAAAATAAATTAATCATGGTTGTTATATTACTATTCGTATTGTTAAATATAACTTCCTGTGCTCCTAAAGGTAATACTGAAACTGAATATGGATTTTTTTCAGGAATTATTCATGGTATAGTTTTCGTTTTTGCACTTATAGGTAAATTAATTGGGTTCAATATAGGATTATATGCTGAACACAATACAGGTTTTTTTTATTGGTTAGGTTTCATACTTGGTATAGGGGGACTTGGAGGAGGAGTAAGTTCTTCAAGATAGTTAAATTTTATTATCATGAAAAAATTTTTTATTTTATTATTTTTAGCACAAAGTATTATTACTTATTCTCAGGATTCTAATGCATATATAAATACTGCATTAAGAATGATTTCTTCTAAAAATTATCAAAAAGCACTTGAAAATTTGGATATAGCTATAAAAGCAAATTCAAAATCATATAAGGCATTTCTACTAAGAGGAATGGTTAAAGGGGAGCTTAATGATTTATACGGCTCATTAAATGATATAAATAAAGCTATTGAAATAAAGCCAAATTCAAGCAAAGCTTTTTATTCAAGAGGTATTACAAAAGGTAAACTTAAAGACTATAAAGGTGCTCTTGTAGATTATACAAAATCAATTGACCTAAACCCTAAATATAGTAAAGTATTTTATAATCGAGGTGTAATAAGAGATGCTTTAAATGATATAAAAGGGGCAAATCAAGATTATACAAAAGCTATTGAATTAAATCCAACTGAGCAAAATGCTTATTTTAATAGAGGAAATAATAAACAAAAAGCAAACGACTTTAGAGGAGCAATTGAAGATTATAGTAAAGCAATTGAAATTAATAATAAAGAAAAGGATTATTATTATAGTAGAGGATTAGCGTTAATTAAAATAAATCAAAATTATAAGGCGTGTGAAGATTTTAATAAGGCATATTATCTTGGAGACAATGATTCAAAAAAATTCATAGAATTATATTGTAAATAAAAAAAGTATTAAAAACAAGTTATTGTGGGCAATACTAAAATCATATTCAAAAAAGAACACTTCAATATAGAAACTACACAAGAATTTTTAAAAGATTTTGATGAAGTATGTAAAACTATGGATTCAGATTTATTTGTAAAGCTGTTTATTAAATATGATTTTTACTATGACGAGAGCTATCGAGAGGTTTTAGATTTAATAATTAATCAAACAAGTAATTGGTATAATCCTGATTTAGGAACTGAATTACTCGAAGTAAGAACTTTTGATTCCAAATGTGCTTTCTGTTTTTTTAGCAAAACAGTTAATGGGTATGAATGGACTTATATAAATAGATTAGATAAAGGAATCAATAGCAGAATTACTTATTCAAGCAAAATAGGATTCATTTTTGAGTATGAGAACAATAATTTAATAGAATTTGGAGTATGTAATTCATTTGTTGATTAACAAATTTATTGCAAATTCCAATTAATAAAAAAACAGGTATTTATGAAAAGAATAAAAAAAATTAAAAAATTAGAAATGTTAAAAAAAGAATTAGAATATAAATTAGTTGTTGATTTATCACGTATTTCTCAAGAGCAATCTGAATTACATTTGGGAATGCAATATTTAACTGGTAAAAGAAAAAACTAATTAACATGAAAAGATTAACTTACATATTATTTCTTGCTATTTTATTATCTTCATTTAATAATCAAAAAACAAAGCTAGTTTATATACAACCTCTTGGAGATGTTAATAAGGAGTATATGGATTACTTGAAAACTTCAATTAAAGAATTTTATGGATATGATTGTGTAATAAAACAAAAATTAAATCTTACTAATGATATATTAGCAGGCAGTAAAACAAGATATGAAGCAAGTAAGATTTTGAACAAGTACAATTCCAACCAAAATATCGTAATAATTACTGAAAAAGATATTGCTCATAAAAAAAGTGATGAATTTCCTGAGTGGGGTATTTTTGGACTTGGGTTAAGACCAGGAAAAGTATGTGTAATTTCTACTTTTAGACTTAAAAAGAAAGTAAGTAAACAAAAAATGTTAGAACGTCTTAAAAAGGTTGCTTTACATGAAATTGGACATAACTTAGGATTGGAACATTGCTATAATAACAAAGAATGTATGATGAATGATGCTGATGGAACAATAAAACAAGTTGACAGAGAAAAAATATGGTTTTGTAATAAGTGTTGGAATCAAATTAGAAAATAAGGAAAAAAAATTAAAGAATTAAAGTAATGATTGCTATAATCAAAATTAAAAATAACTTAAAAAGTTAATTATCTTTGAATTATTAACTACATTATTTCTTGAAGTAACTACGAATTAGTTTAAATAATAAAAATAGAGTAGATTTAATTTGTTTTAACAATAAAAATAATTTAAAGATGTTAAATATTGGATTAAAAAAACACCTAGAAAATCATGATAAACTATCAGGTTTTTGTAAAGTTTTCACAAAAAGTATATTTCCTGAATCTGAAATTAAAGTTTTAGTTGACGAAACATATAGGTTTTTTTATGACCAAATCTTGCCCAACTGTATATTAAAAATATTTTTAGTTATGGAAAGAGATTTGAATAGTGGAGTTAATTTTGGGTCTGCAAAGATTACCGTTAAATGTTATGTTATAAATAAAACTGACAAGACTTATTTTTATTATGAAGTCAAACCAAAATATTTATCAAGTCAACAATTTATTAATGAACTTAATTTAAATTCTACATTCCTAGAATTTCACACTTATCAAAATATTATGAGTTCTTGGAATATTATTGATGATGAATATCATGTTTTTGGAAAGATTTTTAATGGTAATAATAAACACAAAGTTATAAGCCCATTTAGTATTGAATTTAGAGTAAATAAGTTTTCAATAATCCCCGCCATAATAAAATATGAAAATGATTTCAACCAAAACTTAAAAAAAAGATATGATTTTTGTTTGGTAATTTCATATTCAATGCATGATTTTATATTACAGGATGCGGAAGATTTATTTTTATTTTATGAAAAGTTTAATGTTTGCTCAGGAGATAAGGAAACTAGTCGAAAAATTACAGAAAATAAAGATAGTAGATTTGGATTTGAAGACAAACGTTTATCAATTGTACAATCAACAGAAAACAACAATGTAGGTTTTTTTAAAGATTTAGAAAATCCAAAAACAACGGAAGCTTCATTGTCATATAGAGTTGGTCAAGAAAAATTTAATAAAAAAATTGATAGAGAAGAAATTAAAAATATCCTTGAATTATGGGGATTGTATGAAAGATTATCGAATTTAACAGATTTTAAATCAGATATGTGGAAAGATTAGTTTACATATTCAAAATAATCTTCGAAAATTAGTATTCTAAACAATATGAATTAAAACCCAATTCGTCATTGGGTTTATTGATGTTAAAAATAACATTAACAACTAAACTAATTTTGAACATGTCTATCAAATCTGAATTTTTTATTTCAGAGAAAGGAAAAAGAGAAATCAACGAAGACAGCTTAGAATTTCAATGTGGAAAGTTCTATGTAATATGTGACGGTATTGGAGGAAATGGTAATGGTCAAATAGCATCCAAATTAGTTGCAGAAACGGTTAAAGAATCATTATTAAAATCAAAATCTATTTTAGAGGCTATTGAGGAATCGGAAAGGGTTTTGAGTTCTTATAAAAAAAAGAATCCCATTACAGAAGCTATGGCAACAACAATTGCTGTGGCTGAAATATTAGATAATAGCATTTTAATATCGTGGGCAGGTGATAGCCGAATTTATCAATTTCGTGATGGAAAAATTGTGTTTAAGACTTCTGACCACAGCTGGGTTGCAGATGCAGTCAAAAAAGGTGTTTTAAGCCCTGTAGAAGCACTTTTTCATCCAAGAGCTAATGAGTTAACAAAATCAATAAAAGACAGCTCAAAACCTTCAAAGTTAGAACAAGTATTAATTGAAGATA
>RXJZ01000038.1 GCA_003963025.1 Flavobacteriaceae bacterium | reverse complement strand
AGCACTTTTTCATCCAAGAGCTAATGAGTTAACAAAATCAATAAAAGACAGCTCAAAACCTTCAAAGTTAGAACAAGTATTAATTGAAGATATTCAACCAAATGATTACTTTTTAATTTGCACCGATGGGATTACAGAATCGTGGATTGATTCGGATTTAGAAGAGCTGTTTTCTAGTTTAAAATCTTCAAGTGAAATTATTCAAGAATTAAAAAAAAGCTGTGAAACATTTTCAGAAGATAATTTCACAGCAATTATATTTAAAATTGAATCAATCGCTCGTTTTTAAAAGACTACTTTTTCCATATTTTAACTCATTATACCATAATGCATCTCTATGTATTTTATAATTCATTTTGGAATCACTTACAGTGTAATGCACATAAGTTTCGTCAATATGTGTTATTCTAGGATTTAATTGAATTTTATCAACATCACAATACAAAAGATTTTTGAAAAGTCTAAAATTTGCATCTCTTTCAAAATCACTCAAACTTGGTTCCGAAAACCAAATGTAATTACCTCCTGAAATAATAACACTTTCAAGCCATTTGACTTCACTACATTTAGGATGAGGTTCATTAATATATTCTAATATTTCACCTCTTACTCCTTGTGTAAGTAATTCCTCAATGAATAAGTAATCTTTCTGTAATACTAATCCATTAGCAATAAGAACTTTTTGTGCAAATTCTTCTAGTCGAAAAGGTGGCGAACTCATTTCAGCAGTCATTAAAATATTTCCATTTGTAACTCCTGAAAAATTGTGTTGTGTTGAAAATTTCTCTATACTACCAAATTTCTCAACAACGGTTGAAACTTTTATAACAAGAGTTGAAAAAACAATTTTTTGAATGTCTTGGTCGATGTATGTAATCATAATACAAATCAATTATTTTATTGATATAATAAACAACTAAATTTATTCCTAAAAATGATTATAGAAACTTTTTCAATGTTTACGTGGGTTAACAAGGATTCTAACTAACATTAATATGAATACTTACAATTAAGAAAAAAATGTAAGTAGTACAAAAAAAAAGAAAAGGGTTTTTAATTAAAAAAAAGATAAATGGTATCGGGGTGCCCCCATTTAAAAAAAACCCTCTTAATTGACTAAAAAGATTATTCAAATATTTTTGTTTTAAACTCTGGCGAAAAACCAATTACAGATGTAAAAGTATCTTTCATAAACTGATTTAATTCCTCTACATTTTTTTTGGTTGTTACTATGCAATCGTGAAGCGTAAAAAAGGGGATTTTGCTCTTACTCTTGTTTAATTTCCGTACGACTACATCAAGCATTAAAAATGATTCAGACTGTAAAAAAAGATGTGATATTTTTTTGTGTTGCTGAAATACTTTTTTTACCTCGCTTTTATCATTTGACATTAATTTTTCTGCTTTCTTTCTAAGTGTTCCCTCTATTGGTAAATATCTTCGCCCCTTAAATACTTTAATAAATTGGTAAATTGTGGGATACAACTGCATAAAAACTGCTTGCTCTTTTAAAAAATGTTTATTTCTAGCGTTTGCCCATGATAACATTCTTTTTTTTAAGATTGCTATTTTGTCCTGTTCTGAAAAATCATAATTTCTCTTTAAATCATGTTTTGCCGAACCAACAAAATAATCATCGTCAAAGAAAGGTATAAACTGTTTATAATAAGTGCCATTCAAAATTGTTTTGCCAAATTTTTCGACTTCAAGTGGGTCTAATTTAACCATACTTTTGGTTTTATCGAAAGCACTTTGATAAAATCTAGGCTTTTCAAAAAAAGATTGATAATATTTAAGATTGATTTTACTATTATCTACTATTGCTAAAAAGTGATAATACATAAAAAACGGAACAGAAGACGAAATATCAACTTCTCCTAAAACTTGATTATCATAACGTAAAAACTTCCTCAATCTTTTTGGAAATCTAGTAAATTCTGAGTGCAATCTATCGTCAGAGTAACCTTTTCTTGAAAAGTTAAAATGACCATTACTAATATTTACTATTGTTTTACATGTTTTAACGTAATCGTAGTAGTTACTCTTAATGTTTAATGATGAATTTAGGTCTTTTAAGGCACTTACTTCATCAATCTCTAAATTAGTATTAAACCATTTATCAAGTGGCTTGAAATCCTCTTTTTTCTGATTCATTCTATTTAATAAATTAAGGTTTTTTCGCTTTATTATTTTTACAAACTTTAAAGGCTTGCCAAAATATTTCGGGTCGAGTTGAAAACTTCTGGATACCTTATCTGAATATGGGAATCTCCATACTATTTTGTTTTTTACTAGATATTCTAGATAGCGAGCATATTCAGGTCTACTTTTTTGAAGAACTTCTGAATTTCTTCTTATAGCATATTTCTTTACATTAGGATATCTATAAAAATTGTACCAATCTTTGATTTTATGTATCAACGGATTAGTGTCTTTAATAATATCATATAAAAAAATGTATGCGTATTCTCTATCAAATTCAAAATTTGGAGGGTTATCCTTTAATAATTGCTCTAAATCTAAATTTTCAGGTATAAATATTATTTTATTTTTCATTTTATTTTCATTTGAAAAAGACAAAGCAATGCCAACGATGTAAGAAACACCGCTTAATCTTATGAGTTAATTTTAAATTACTAAATTGGGAACTAGCCTAAAAAGCTAATAAAAAAGCATGAAAAGTCAATACACTTTGAAGCGACAACGAATAAATACAATTGATAAAGGAATTTTGCAGTAAAAGAACACACTGCTAGGAAAACAGACAGTTTTTGTCATAAATACGTTTTTCTTTTAGTTAAACACTCACATCTTTTTTCCACCTTACATACGTTTACGCAGGTTGGCATAGGATAAACCTAACTCTTGATATTTTTTGCAAAATTACAAAAAAAATCTGAATTAGGCAAGTTTAAAAGACTAAAAATGAAAGCATACTGAATTTTGACATTAAATGATGTCAAGAAAGAAATATAAAAATAACTAGTAAATTAATTCTTTGAAAAGTGTGTCAAAAGTGTGCCAAAAAAATAGGAATTTTGACTTTTTTTAATTACTTTTATATCATTATTAATCAGACACTAAATAAATAAGAAACCGTTCTTTTAAATTTTGTAAGTTATTGAAAACGTGTTGGTTTTAAATAAAAAAAGCCCTTAAAAAAAAGCTTGATAAGTTATAAATAGAAAATGCAACGTATGAACCACAATCCGACGCTCTAACCAACTGAGCTACAATCACCATTTGTTTTGCGAGTGCAAATATAGGGGTTTACTTCTATCTTGCAAAGATTTTTTTTACTTTTTTACTACAATTTTATTTCAAATCGCCTAAGCTATTGACAGCCAAATATCTTTCAGTAGTAAAACCTTCTGCATACTCTACTCCAACTAGCCTTCCAAGGTCTTGAGCACGATATTTTACACTATCTAAAAAGTTTTTTGAAGTAATTGGTGAAACCGGTTCTTTTGAATTTGGATCATAAAACTGCGAACCATAAGCCAACACAGAATCCATTTTTTTATCCATAAATTCCGAAATATCCACCACAAAATCAGGTTCAATATTTTGCCATTGAATATAATGATACACTACTTTTGGTCGCCATGCTTCTTGCGCTTCGCCATTTAACTCGGTTTTAATTTGTCGCAATCCTGATAAAAAACAAGCATCGCTAACTAATTTACTTCCTTTTCCGTGGTCAATGTGTCTATCCTTAATAGCGTTGCACAACACGATTTCAGGTTGGTATTTGCGAATCATTTCGATTACTTTCAATTGATGTGTTTCATCATTTACGAAAAAACCATCACGCATATCTAAATTCTCACGCACCACAACCCCTAAAATCTCAGAAGCCTTAGCCGATTCCGAATTACGAATTTCAACTGAACCACGAGTTCCTAACTCACCACGAGTTAAATCGATAATTCCGACTTTCTTTCCTAGGCTAACTTCTTTGGCAATCGTGCCGCTACAACCTAATTCTACATCATCTGGATGCGCTCCAAAAGCTAATATATCTAATTTCATTTTTAGTTTATAAGTTTATCGTTTAAGAGTTTAAAAGGTTTTGGAAACTAAAACATTTCGCATCGTCATCGACTTATTTTCTGTTTCAATAAATTCTTTTTCAGGATTACTATCTTTTGTAATGCCACAACCTACGTAAATAGTTACAACATCATTCTCCACTTCTAAACAGCGTAAATTTACGAATAAATCGGTTTGATTGTTTGTATTGTATTCACCTAAAAATCCCGCGTAATATTTTCGATTATAACCTTCATTTTTCAGAATAAAATCGATGGCTTTTTCTTTAGGTAATCCACAAACCGCTGGTGTTGGATGTAACGCTTTTATCAAATCATTCGCTTGAAAATCAGGAGTTAATTCACCCGAAATAAACGATTTTAAATGCACTAAATTTCCTGCTTTAACTGTTTTAGCATCAGATACAATAAGATTATTTACTTTATCCTTTACTTTAGTTACAATATAATCGGATACAAATTGTTGTTCTTCGATTTCTTTTGTAGTCCAAATTACGTTTTCCGAATACAATTGTGTTCCTGCTAAAGCTACCGTTTCAAACTGATTTTGATTGATTTTCACCAATTGTTCCGGCGTTGCTCCCATCCATAAACCAATTTTGGGATGAAAAAACAAATAGCGAAAAGCTGTTGGATAAGTCGAAATCAAGTTCTGAAAAGTGTCCGCTATAACTATTTGTTCCTTCAAAAGTATTTTTCGAGATAAAACTACTTTATCAAATTGACCTTGTTGAATAGCCAAAACTCCTTTTGAAACTAAATTTTCAAAAGCCTCTTTTTGATTACTTTCAGAAGTGAAATTTTCAGCAGATTTTTTCTCTAAATTTTCAAGATTTCCTTGTGAAAAGGTATTCCCTTCAAACGGAATTACGACTTTTTTCCCTTGATGAAAAGGCATAAAAACAAATCCGGATTGACCGATGAAATCAATAATTTCATCATTTTGTTGTACCAGTAAATTCCAAACGTTTTCATTTGGTTTTACATAGCAAACAAACGATTTTTGTTGCGAAAATAAAGCTTGTATTTCTTCAAAAACTTGCATTATTGTCTTCTCGATAATACCATATTGGTTAATTTACAAAGTGAAATTAACTTTCCGTCTTCGTCTACAATTCTAATTTCCCACAAATGAATACTTGCACCTTTATGAATGATTTTTGCCGTAGCTGTTACCATTCCTTCTCTTTTACTTTTCAAGTGATTGGCAGAAATTTCGATACCACGAACTTCTTGCTTTTCTGGATTTACAAACATTAAAGAAGCGGCACTTCCAACACTTTCTGCTAAAGCTACTGTTGCTCCTCCATGCAATAATCCCATTGGTTGATGAACTCTTGGATTTACTGGCATAGTTGCAGTTAAGAAATCTTCGCCAGCATCGGTGTAAACAATATCTAAGGTATTCATTAAAGTATTTTTGCTCCAATCGTTACACAATTGCAACATTTTTTCTCTATCAAACATCATAACTTTATTTTTTGTAAAATTAATCATTCCGAATAGAATATTTCAACAGATTTAACGTTTTAATAGTTATTTTAATCCATTTTTGATTTTATAGATTTAAAATTAATATTTACATTTACCAAAATTACATTATTCATGAGTCGTTTATTACTTTTAATACTAGTTGGATTTGCCGTTTCATTAACTTCATGCCGAAACGATTTTGAATTTGAATCCAGAACAGGTGGTTTAGAATTTTCAAAAGATACAGTGTATTTGGACACTGTTTTTACTAATATTGGCTCGAGTACTTATACGTTGAAAGTGTACAATAGAAGTAGTAAAAACATTTCAATTCCATCACTTAGATTAAAAGATGGAACAGCATCAAAATACCGTTTAATGGTAGATGGAATGGCGGGGCAAGTGTTTGAAAATGTTGAAATTTTGGCCAAAGATAGTATGTATATTTTCGTTTCGGTTACAGCAGATGTAGCCGATGCAAATCCAACTGATTTTTTATATACCGATAAAATTTTATTTGGAGATGAAACGAATCCAAATCATCAAAAAGTGGAGTTGGTTACTCTAATTCAAGATGCTTATTTTATTTATCCTGGAAGAGTTCAAAATCCAGATGAAACCTATACTTATGATGAATTAAATTTGGGTGTCGATGGAGATGGAAATCCTATTTCAATACGAGGTAGATTTTTGGAAGAAACTCATCCAGCAAATGGAAACGAATTGCATTGGACTAACACCAAACCTTATGTTGTTTACGGTTATGCCGCTGTCCCATCGAATAAAACACTTGTCGTAGATGCAGGAGCAAGAGTACATTTCCATGCCGAATCAGGATTAATTGTTGCAAATAATGCTTCTATTCATGTAAATGGTAGTTCCTCAACTACAGAAGCTTTAGAAAACGAAGTTATTTTCGAAGGCGATCGTTTAGAACCCAATTTTTCTGAAGTTCCTGGTCAATGGGGAACTATTTGGTTTTCACAAGGAAGCACAAATAATCAAATTAAAAATTTAACTATAAAAAATGCAACTATTGGAATGTTAGTTACCGGAAACGATGAAACTTCTACTCCTACTTTAAATATCGAAAACACACAGGTTTACAATTGTTCAAATGTGGGTATTTTAGCCCGAAATGGAAATATAGAAGGTCGAAATGTTGTTATTAATAATTGTGGACAAATTTCATTTGCAGGAAGTTATGGTGGAAGTTATGAATTTACACATTGTACATTTGCAAATTATTGGCCATCACCTAATCAATCCGCTGTATTATTGAGCAATGAAAATGATGGCAATACACCTACCACATTATCAAAAGCAAATTTTAATAATTGCATTATTCATACTTCAAGTAATTTTGGTATTATATTGGAAAAAACAAATCAAAATTTTAATTACAAGTTTGATCACTCATTAATAAAGTTTGCCGATTTTAGCAATCAATTTATCAACAATGAACTTTATGATTTTTCTAATATCAATTTATTTGAAACTTGCTTAATTGCAAGAAGTTCGACTAACAATAATCCTGATTTTAAAGATGCTAGAAACAATAAATTGATTATAGGAGCAAACTCAGCTGCAAAAGGAACTGCAGATAACACTTACTCTACATTCAATGATATATTAAACAATCAAAGAAACGGTGCAACTGATATGGGCGCTTATAATTGGACCACATTTGATTAATTTAAACTGACTCTATATATTATTTTGTTTGTTCTATTTTTTAGAATAAATTTGCACTTTCAAACAACAACACAAACAACTACATACAATGATTCATTTCTTCGGAAACCAATCCAACACCGTTTTTGCGGTTCAAGTTAGCAATCCCGAAACTTCGGGAGAGATTTCATCAGAAGACATCAACAAATTAAATTGGCTTTTTGGCAACGCACATAAAATAGAAAAATCCGTATTGTCGGATTTTTTTGTTGGACCACGTGCCGCTATGATCACGCCTTGGAGTACAAATGCTGTAGAAATTACTCAAAATATGGGAATTTCTGGTATCATTCGTATTGAGGAATTTGAAAAAGTAGCTGCCGATTTTACTGATTTTGATCCAATGCTTTCCCAAAAGTATTCGGAATTAAATCAAGAAATTTATACGATTAATATCCAACCAGAACCAATTTTGGATATCGAAGATATTGACGCATACAATAAATCAGAAGGTTTAGCATTAAGTCCAGAAGAAGTGGACTATTTGAATAATCTATCCACTAAATTAGGAAGAAAATTAACTGATTCTGAAATTTTTGCTTTCTCACAAGCGAATTCAGAACACTGCCGTCACAAAATTTTCAACGGAACATTTGTGATTGATGGCGAAGAAAAACCAACTTCTTTATTCAAATTAATCAAGAAAACATCCGAAACAAATCCCAACGATATTGTTTCGGCATATAAAGATAACGTAGCTTTTGTAAAAGGTCCGAAAGTAACCCAATTTGCTCCAAAAAGCGCTGACAAACCTGATTTTTATCAAGAAAAGGAATTTAATTCCGTACTTTCTTTAAAAGCAGAAACACATAACTTTCCTACAACTGTAGAACCATTCAATGGTGCAGCCACAGGTTCAGGAGGCGAAATTCGTGACCGTTTAGCTGGTGGACAAGGTTCGTTACCATTAGCAGGAACTGCCGTTTACATGACTTCTTATTCTCGTTTAGAAGAAGAGCGTCCATGGGAAAATGGAATGGCAGAAAGACCTTGGTTGTACCAAACACCAATGGATATTTTAATTAAGGCTTCGAATGGAGCTTCAGATTTTGGAAATAAATTTGGACAACCATTAATTACAGGTTCTATTTTAACTTTCGAGCACGAAGAAAACAATCGTAAAATTGGTTACGACAAAGTCATCATGCAAGCGGGTGGAATTGGTTACGGAAAATTAGATCAAGCGATTAAAAAGAAACCTACTGGTGGCGATAAAATCGTTATTTTAGGTGGAGAAAATTATAGAATTGGAATGGGCGGAGCTGCAGTTTCGTCTGCAGACACTGGTGCTTTCGGTTCAGGAATTGAATTAAATGCCATCCAACGTTCGAATCCAGAAATGCAAAAACGTGCTGCCAATGCTATTCGTGGTTTGGTAGAAAGCGACAACAATCCGATTGTTTCGATTCACGATCATGGTGCTGGTGGACATTTGAACTGTCTTTCTGAATTAGTGGAAGAAACCGGAGGATTAATCGATTTAGATAAATTACCAGTTGGTGACCCAACACTTTCAGCAAAAGAAATCATCGGAAATGAATCGCAAGAAAGAATGGGATTGGTGATTGGTGATAAAGATATTGAAACTTTACAACGAATTGCCGACAGAGAGCGTTCTCCAATGTATCAAGTGGGTGACGTAACGAACGACCATAGATTTACATTCGAATCAAAATCGACTGGCGTAAAACCAATGGATTATGCTTTGGAAGATTTCTTCGGAAGTTCGCCAAAAACCATTATGACGGATAAAACCGTTGCAACAAATTACTCTGATTTAGAATATTCTAAAGAAAATATAGCAAGCTATTTAAGTCAAGTTTTACAATTAGAAGCCGTAGCTTGTAAAGATTGGTTAACAAATAAAGTTGACCGTTGTGTAGGCGGACGTGTTGCAAAACAACAATGCGTTGGTCCATTACAATTGCCTTTAAACAATATTGGAGTAATGGCATTGGATTTCAAAGGAAAAGAAGGAATTGCAACTTCAATTGGGCACTCACCTATTTCGGCTTTAGTAAATCCGGTTGCAGGTTCAAGAACGGCTATAGCTGAGGCGTTATCAAACATCGTTTGGGCACCAATGAAAGATGGTTTACAATCGGTTTCGTTATCAGCCAACTGGATGTGGGCTTGTAAAAATGAAGGTGAAGACGCTCGTTTATATGAAGCAGTAAAAGGTTGTTCAGATTTTGCTATCGAATTGGGAATCAATATTCCAACCGGAAAAGATTCGCTTTCAATGAAACAAAAATATCCAAATGATGAAGTAATTGCGCCAGGAACGGTTATTATTTCAGCAGCTGGAAATTGTTCGAATATTACTAAAGTAGTAGAACCTGTTTTACAAAGAAACGGCGGAAACATTTACTACATCAACCTATCGCAAGATTCGTTTAAATTAGGTGGAAGTTCGTTTGCTCAAGTGTTGAATAAAATTGGAAATGAAGTTCCAACAATTCAAAACTCGGAATTCTTCAAAAAAGCATTCAACGTTTTACAAGATTTAATTAAAGACAGAAAAATTAAAGCAGGACACGATATTGGAAGCGGTGGTTTAATAACTACTTTATTAGAAATGTGTTTTGCAGACGATAAATTAGGAGCCTTAATCGACTTGACTTCTTTAGGAGAAAAAGATACAGTTAAAGCTTTATTTAATGAGAATATCGGAGTTGTTTTCCAAGCAAATGCTGAAGTGGAAGCGACTTTCGCACAAAATAATATAGAGATTTTCAAAATAGGTTCGGCTATCGATGGTGATGCGTTTACGGTTATAAATGGTGAAGATAGTTTAACTTTCAGTATTTCTACATTAAGAGATACTTGGTTTAAAACTTCTTTCCTATTAGATTCAAAACAATCTAAAAACGGAATGGCTAAGGAGCGTTTTGAAAATTACAAAAATCAGAAATTACAATTTACTTTCCCATCACATTTTGATGGAAAATTACCTGTAATTGATGCGTCAAAACCAAGACCAAAAGCAGCTATTATTCGCGAGAAAGGAAGTAATTCAGAACGTGAAATGGCAAATGCTATGTACTTAGCGGGTTTTGATGTAAAAGATGTTCACATGACCGATTTAATTTCGGGAACAGAAACTTTGGAAGACATTCAATTCATTGGAGCTGTTGGAGGATTCTCTAATTCAGATGTTTTAGGTTCGGCTAAAGGTTGGGCTGGAGCGTTTTTATACAACGAAAAAGCTAATACAGCATTGAAAAACTTCTTCAAACGCGAAGACACACTTTCGGTTGGAATTTGTAATGGTTGTCAGTTATTAATGGAATTAGAATTGATCAATCCAGAACACGAAGTTCACGGAAAAATGCATCATAATACTTCGAACAAACACGAAAGTGGCTTTACCTCGGTAACGGTTCAGAAGAATAATTCGGTGATGTTATCCACTTTAGAAGGAACCACTTTAGGCGTATGGATTTCACACGGAGAAGGAAAATTCAAATTACCATATTCAGAAGATAAATATAACATTGTAGCAAAATACGCTTACGAAGGTTATCCAGCCAATCCAAATGGCTCTGACTTCAATACAGCTATGATGTGTGATACAACAGGAAGACATTTAGTGATGATGCCGCACATTGAGCGTTCAACTTTCCCTTGGAACTGGGCTCATTATCCAGATAGAGGTCAAAAAGACGAAGTTTCGCCTTGGCTAGAAGCGTTTGTTAACGCTAGAAAATGGATTGAGAATAAAAAATAATTTATCCAAACTTTTATAAAAAAGCATCTTTTAATTAAGGTGCTTTTTTTGTACTATTGTGTAAAATTAAATAGCGATGTGGTTTGTCATTTTAAGTGTAATTTGTAGTGTAACTGTTGGGATATTTCTAAAAGTAGCCAAACGATTTCAGTTGAATATTTTTCAAATCATAACGTTTAATTATTTTTCAGCTTTACTCCTTACCTATTTTACTTACCAACCTGAATTAAATTTCCAAGAAAGAACGATTCCTTATTCGCTATTTATTGGTTTGGCCATTTTATTACCAATCGTATTTTTAATTCAAGCCAAATCCATAAAAGAAGTTGGAATCGTTAAAACTGATATTGCGCAACGATTATCGTTATTTATTCCGTTAACTGCTTCTTACTTTTTATTTAATGAAACGTTTAGTCAATTGAAAATTATTGGTTTTATAGTTGGATTTTCAGCCATATTCTTCACCTTAAATAAAAAATCAGAAAGTAAATCAGATAATTGGGTTTATCCAATATTGGTTTTATTGGGATTTGGAATTATTGACATTCTATTTAAGAAAGTTGCCGTTTTTAATGATTTTAGTTTCACTACTTCCCTATTCATCATTTTTTGCGGTGCATTTATAATTTCGATTTTATTTCTAATTGGAAAAATTCTGGTTCAAAAAGAAAAATTAGAATTCAAAAATATACTTTGGGGATTGGCTTTAGGAATTTTAAATTTCGGAAACATACTCTTCTATTTAAAAGCACACAAAGCTTTATCCGAAAATCCTTCAACAGTATTTGCAGGTATGAATATGGGTGTCATTATTATAGGAAGTTTAGCAGGAATCCTTTTATTCAAAGAAAAAATGAACAAATGGAACTATTTTGGAATTATTTTAGCTATAATTTCAATAATTTTCATCACACTTTCTCAAATAACACAAAATTAGTAGGCAAGCATACTATTTTATTTTTAACAAAACTCTAATTAATAGATTATCAATAATTTAAAAAATTGCTTAATTAATTTTAATTTTATAATTTGCATAAAAAAATAATTGCGAATTATGAAGAATATCACACGCTTATTTGACTTTCCTTATTATCAATTAGAAAAGTATAATTTAAAGGATGCTTTAGTTACTAAATATGGAGAAACTTGGGTGAAAACTTCTACTCAGGAATATTTAGACAAAGCCAACGCTATTTCAAGAGGTTTACTTCGTTTAGGCGTAAATAAAAATGATAAAATTGCTATCATTTCGTCTAACAATAGAACAGAATGGCATATTACAGATATTGGTGTATTGCAGACAGGAGCGCAAACTGTTCCAATGTATCCTACAATTTCTGCCGAAGATTATGAATATATTTTAAATCACTCAGAATCGCAATATGTTTTTGTATCTGACCTTGAAGTATATGAAAAATTACAAAGTATTAAAGCTAACGTTCCTTCTTTAAAAGATGTTTACTCTTATAATGATATCGTTGGATGCAAAAGTTGGAAAGAAATCTTAGAATTAGGAGCTGACACATCAAACCAAGATGTAGTTGAAGACAGAAAAAATAATGTTGCTACAACCGATTTAGCTACAATTATCTATACTTCTGGAACAACAGGAAGACCTAAAGGAGTAATGTTATCCCACCAAAATATTGTTTCCGATGTTTTAATGAGTGCTCCAAGAGTTCCTTTAAGAGCTGGTGATACAAGAGCGTTGAGTTTCTTACCTATTTGTCACATCTTTGAAAGAATGTTGACGTATTTATACCAATATTATGGTATATCGATTTACTTCGCTGAAAGTATTGAAAAAATTTCAGATAACTTAAAAGAAGTAAAACCTCACGTAATGTCAGTTGTTCCTCGTTTATTAGAAAAAGTTTATGACAAAATCTACGCTAAAGGAGCTGATTTAACAGGTATCAAAAAAGCACTTTTCTTTTGGGCTTTAGATTTAGGAATGGAATACAAACCTTATAAACAAAATGGTGCATTCTACGAATTCAAATTAAAAATTGCTCGTAAATTAATCTTCTCCAAATGGCAAGAAGGTTTAGGGGGTGAATTAGAATTACTAGTTTCAGGAAGTGCTGCTTTACAAACAAGACTAACCAAAGTATTCTGTGCGGCTAATATTCCTGTTATGGAAGGTTATGGCTTAACCGAGACTTCTCCTGTAATCTCTGTAAACGACATGAGAAATGGTGGTTTTAGAGTGGGTTCTGTTGGAAAAGTATTAGATGGAGTTGAAGTTAAAATTGCAGAAGATGGCGAAATCTTATGTAAAGGTCCAAACGTAATGATGGGGTATTACAAAGACGAAACACAAACTGCTGAAGTATTAAAAGAAGGTTACTTCCATACAGGTGATATTGGAGAAATAGATAGCGACGGTTTCTTGAAAATTACAGATCGTAAAAAAGAAATGTTCAAAACTTCTGGAGGAAAATATGTAGCTCCTCAGATTTTAGAAAATGCTTTCAAACAATCTCGTTTCATAGAGCAAATTATGGTAATTGGTGATGGCGAAAAAATGCCAGCCGCTTTTATTCAACCTAATTTCGAATTTG
>RXJZ01000232.1 GCA_003963025.1 Flavobacteriaceae bacterium | reverse complement strand
AAAGTAGTAAACCAAATGGAAGCCAATGCAGTTGATTTCTTAGATTTATTAAACGAGCCAGTATAATGAAGTTAGGTAAAACAAGAAATAAAGTTTCAACAGAATTCAATATGTCGTCAATGACCGACATTGTGTTCTTGTTGCTTATCTTTTTCATGCTAACTTCTACTATGGTAACTACAAATGCATTAGATATCGTTTTGCCAAAAGCTAAAGGGAAAACAGATAGTAATAAAAGTACATCGGTTAGTATCGATAAAGATTTGAACTTTTTTATAGATAAAGACAAAGTGAACGAAGCCGATTTAGAAAAACAATTATTGGCTTTGTTTGCTAATTCTGAAAATAAGGCTATCGTGTTGCGTGCTGAAAAATCGGTTCCACATGAAAAAGTGGTTAAGGTTATGGAAATTGCATATCGTAATCAAATAAAAATGGTTATTGCGGTTAATCCTAAATAGTAAAATCATGAAATTTTTAGAAACACCAGAGGAAAAAAAATCATTCACAATAACTTCGGTTATTTTTGTGATACTCTTTCTGTTGTTTACTATTTTCGGATTGACCTATATGGATCCTCCGCCAGAAAATGGAATAGCTGTTAACTTTGGAACTAGCGATACGGGTAGTGGTGAAATACAACCCACAGAACCCGTGCAAATGTCGCCCGATCAAGCGCAGTCGGAACCTGTTCCGGCAGAAGAAGATGATGTGTTAACGCAAGATGAAGAAGCTCCAATTACGTTACCTAAAAAAGAAGTAAAAAAACCAGTTGTAAAACCTTCAGAAAATAAGCCTGTTGTAAAACCAACAGAGACCAAACCTGTAAAACCTAGTAACAGTGCTTTGAATAGCATTATTAAAGGACCAAAACAAGACGGTACTACACAATCAGGTCATGGAGATGATAATGAAGGTGGTGATAAAGGAAATCCTAATGGTAGTTTGTATGCAAACAGTTTTTACGGTAATGGTTCTGGTGATGGAATTGGAACTGGAAAAGGAACAGGTTGGGGATTAGCTGGAAGAAAATTATCAGGAAATAGTAAAAGAGTACAAGATTGTAATGAATCTGGAAAGGTTGTAGTTAAGATTTGGGTTAATCGTCAAGGCAATGTTATAAAAGCAGAACGTTCTCAAGGAACTACAAATACTAATCCGTGTCTAGTAAATCCAGCATTAGAAACCGCCAAAACTTTCAAATGGCAACCCGATGCTAATGCGCCCGAAACTCAAATTGGTTTTGTGGTAGTGAATTTCCAAGTAGGAGAATAATTTCTTTATTATCCCATTCAAAATGACGTATCAAGAAACTACAGCATGGTTATTTAGCCAGTTACCAATGTTTCAAATGCAAGGTGCTTCTGCCTATAAAAAAGATTTAACCAATACTTTATTGTTGGTAGAACATTTGCAACATCCCGAATCCAAATTCAAATCAATTCACGTAGCTGGAACCAATGGAAAAGGTTCAACATCATCCATGATTGCTTCGATTCTTCAAGAAGCTGGATATAAAGTGGGTTTGTACACTTCGCCTCATTTAAAAGATTTTCGTGAACGTATTCGTATTAATGGCGAAATGATTTCCGAAGATTTTGTAGTTGATTTTGTAGCTCAAAATAAATCGTTTTTCGAAGACAATCAATTAAGCTTTTTTGAAATGACGGTTGGTTTAGCCTTTGATTATTTTGCCAAAGAACAAGTGGATGTGGCTGTGATTGAAGTTGGAATGGGAGGTAGGTTAGATTCTACCAATGTAATTACTCCATTAGTTTCTGTAATTACTAATATTGGTTTTGATCATACGCAGTTTTTAGGAGATACATTGCCGAAAATTGCTACCGAAAAAGCTGGAATCATAAAATCAAATGTTCCAGTAGTTATTGGAGAATATTCGGAAGAAACAAAACCTGTTTTTATTGCTAAAGCGAAATCAGAAAACGCACCGATATATTTTGCTCAAGATAATCTTGAAGATACTTACGAATGCGCTTTGTTAGGAGACTATCAAGTTCATAACAAGAAAACGGTGCTTCAAGCCATCAAATTATTACAATCACAATTTAAAATAGAGGAAAATCATATTAAGTTAGGATTGAAAAATGTAATTCAAAATACAGGATTACTTGGTAGATGGCAAATTTTAAAACAAAAACCTTTTACAGTTTGCGATACAGCTCATAATAGTCACGGATTAAAAATTGTATTAAATCAAATTCAAAAGCATCAATTTGAAACGCTTCATATTGTTTTAGGTGTGGTTAATGATAAAAATTTAGATTCGATTTTACCATTATTTCCAAAAAGTGCGAAATATTATTTCTGTAAACCCAATGTTCCTCGCGGATTAGATGCTGAAATTTTAAAACAAAAAGCAAGTCATTTCAGTTTATTTGGAAAAGTATTTAATTCGGTATCAGAAGCTTATAGTGAAGCGGTTAATTTAGCTAAAGATTCTGATTTTATTTACATAGGTGGAAGTACTTTTGTAGTGGCAGAAATTGTGTAATTTTTTTTCAAAAACACTTGCAGATACAAATAATCCTTGTATATTTGCACTCGCAATACGGTAATAGTAAAGCAATTTATTGGGGCGATTAGCTCAGCTGGTTCAGAGCACCTCGTTTACACCGAGGGGGT
>RXJZ01000269.1 GCA_003963025.1 Flavobacteriaceae bacterium | reverse complement strand
AACTTCCTTCTTGCATCATCTCTAAATTATGCAACGCATAGCGCAATGCAAAACTGTAGGCGGAATATTGGAAATACAAATCCTCATTTTTAGCAGCCGTTACAAATCCGATGAAATTGCATTCGCTTTCGCTACCAATTCCGGTTTGATGCGCCATTTCGTGGCAAGTGGTTAGTGGTGAAGTGTATTTTGGTTTTAAATAATTCACTTGTGCTTCATTGGTAAACGGATTCAAATAACCACCAAATCCCATATAACTCAAGGGATAGCTAAATAATGACGATTTTATGCTTTTTACTTCGTAACGGAATTCTTGTAAATCGGTTGGGATATTTTCATAACCTTTCAAAGCCAAATCATAAATTTCATCATGCGAATACGGAATCACAACTGCAACCGAATCATTTTTAGTGATTTGGAGTTGCAATGCATTGGTTTTTACCAACATTTTTTCAATAAAAACTTCCAATTGTTCTTTCGAATATTCTTTTTCAATTTGTAGTTTTTCATGCAGCGGAATTCGGTAATAGTTCATTCCCCAAAGCAAATGAAGGAAAAAGTAAAACACCGAAACCCAATTCAATATCGCTAATCCGTTATCTTTCCATTCTTTAAAAAATCCGATTCGGTGTTTCCAAATCCAACGGAATAAAAGTAAAATCAGTATAAAATAAATCACATCGCCAAACGAAAAAGGCAACCAACCGAATACTTTTCTCGATACAAAAGCCAATTTCGGATAAAAACCTTTGCTGTACCCATTTTCTACAAAATCAGGAAACAAACCAATCGTTTTCACTACGATGATTTGTATAAGTAAGAATAAAGGAAGGATGAATTTTCTTTTCACGCTTTTATATTTGCCATAAAATTAACTAAATAATATAGAATCGCACATTTCTTTTTTTGTAAATTTGTTGTTTAAATGAGGAATAATGACAAAAATAACTTTAAATATTCCAGATAACGAATTGACTTTCTTTATGAAATTGATTGAAAAATTTAATTACGAAACTGTAGTTAATGACGTTACTGTTTCTGAAGAAATGAAAGTAGTTTTAGATGGAAGAAGAGCGACCTCAAAAAAGGAAAATTTTGTTCCTTGGGAAGAAGCGAAAAAGCAAATTCGTTTGAAAACTAAGAAATGAGTTATAAAATCGTAGTTGAACCTCGAGCAATTGTTGATATTCAAGAAGCGGTTGAATATTATGAATCTAAAAGAGAAGATTTAGGAGCTTATTTCTTTCAAATTGTAGATGAATATATTGAGTCAATTTCAAAAATTCCTTTTTTTCAAATTCGCTAGAAAGATTATCAAGGATTACCCGTTAAAATTTTCCCTTACATCATTCTTTATTATATTGACGAAAAAGAGAAAACGGTTTATGTTTTATCTGTTTTCAATACTTCACAGAATACAACTAAATATCCCAAATAATTTTAAAACTCTTCTTATATTTGTAGTATGCAATTAGGAAAATCTCAAATATTAAAAATCTCAAACTATTTCAAAACAAAACCCGTTTTGAAAGCATATCTTTTTGGCTCTTATGTAAGAAATGAAGCTGAAAATGATAGCGATGTAGATTTGTTAGTTGAATTAGATTATTCTGAAAGAATTGGACTTCAATTTGTTCAAATGAAATTCGATTTAGAACAATTATTAGGTAAAAAAGTCGATTTGGTTTCTTCAAATGCTGTTTCTAAATATATAAAACCCATCATTGACAGCGAAAAAACATTGATTTATGCCAAGTAATCCAAAAGATTTTATAAGATTACAGCATATTTTTGATGCAATTGAAGAAATTGAAAAATACACTTCCGATGTTAATTTTTCTGATTTTGAACAAAATTCAATGATGTTACATGCTTCTGTTCGACAACTTGAAATTATTGGAGAAGCTTCAAATCATTTATCAAAAGGAATTATAGCTACTTACAAAACTATTGAATGGAAGCAAATTATTGGTTTTCGAAATTTACTAATTCATGAATATTTTGGAGTAGATATTGCCGTAGTTTGGAATGTAATTCAATTTGATTTACCACATTTGAAAAACGAGATTATCATAATTATATCAGATTTAAAAAATAATAAATAAAACAATGAGCCAAGAAATAAGAAATTTAGAGCCAAAAGCACTTTGGAACAAATTTGCCGATTTGAATGCCGTTCCGCGTCCATCTAAGAAAGAAGAACGTGTGATTGCGTTTATGATGGAATTCGGACAAAAATTAGGATTGCCAACAGTGAAAGATCATGTTGGGAATGTGATTATCAAAAAACCTGCGACTCCAGGAATGGAAAATCGTAAAACCATTGTAATGCAATCGCATTTGGATATGGTACACCAAAAAAACAACGACACAAATTTCGATTTCGATACACAAGGAATTGAAATGTATGTTGATGGTGATTGGGTTCGTGCTAAAGGAACTACGCTTGGTGCTGATAACGGTTTAGGAGTAGCAACCATCATGGCGATTTTAGAAAGCACTGATATTCCGCATCCAGCAATTGAAGCATTGTTTACGATTGACGAAGAAACAGGAATGACAGGAGCCATGGGCTTACAAGGTGGTATGCTTGAAGGAGAAATTTTATTGAATTTAGATACTGAAGAAGATGATGAAATCGATATCGGATGTGCGGGTGGAGTAGATGTAACGGCTACAAGAAGCTATAATGAAGAAGAAACGCCAGAAGGTTCAGTTGGATATACGATTACCGTGAAAGGCTTAAAAGGTGGTCACTCGGGAATGGATATTCATAAAGGATTAGGAAATGCAAACAAAATCATGAACCGTTTGTTATTTGACGGATTTGAGAATTTTGGTCTTCAAATTTCTGAAATTTCTGGTGGAAGTTTGCGTAATGCGATTCCAAGAGAAAGTGTGGCAAAAGTAATTATAGCTGCGATTTATGACGAAGCTTTTGTTTTTGACATGCAAGAAATCATCAATGAAATCAAAGCTGAGTTCAAAACTATGGAGCCTAATTTAACGATTGAAATTGTTAAAAGTGACTTAACTCCAGCGAAAGTAATGGATTTAGGCGTGCAAGAAGGTTTGTTACGAGCGATTTACGCTGCGCATAATGGTGTTTACAGAATGTCAGCTGATATGGCTGATTTAGTAGAAACATCAAATAATATTGCCAGAGTAATCGTAAAAGATGGCGAAATTTCGATTCAGAATTTAACACGTTCGTCTGTGGAGACTTCTAAATTTGATTTAGCGAATGCTTTGCGCTCGGCTTACGAATTGTTTGGTTGTGAAGTAGAATTTGGAGGAAGTTACCCAGGTTGGACACCAAATGTAAACTCAGAAATTTTAGATGTTTTAACGTCTATTTACGAAAAACAAAACGGTGCTAAACCAAATGTTGTAGCTTGTCACGCAGGATTAGAATGTGGTATTTTAGGAACAAATTATCCAAATATGGACATGATTTCTTTTGGACCAACGATTCACGGCGCACACAGCCCAGATGAAAGAGCGAGTATTTCTTCAGCTCAAAAATATTGGAAATTTGTATTGGAAATTTTACAAAATATTCCGGTTAAGAAATAAGAATATAGAATAAAGAAAAAATCCCGAGTTTAGCTCGGGATTTTTTTGTGCTGGCGCGAGCATCTTGCTCGTGACCAATATCTAAAATTATGTTTTGTGTGCACGAGCGTGACGCTCGCGCTAGCTGGAGGTTTAATGTAAAGTTACAGTTTCATATTTTGATTGGCACCAATCGATAATTTCTCCAGTTTTATTTAATTCAATAGTATAATATTTTCCGCTGTTTTGATATTTTTCGTGTACAATAACAAAAATTCTGTTTTCATATACTTTTGGATAATGAACAAATAACTTTGGAAAATTTCCACGATTAAATTTTCTGATTTTAAATTTCTTTTTGTCAATATTTGTTAAATCGAGATCCAATCTCATATCTTCAAATCTTCTCCAGTATTTTGAATATTCTAACTTTTCAATATTTTTTCCATAATTTGGAAGCTTTGTCTTTAAGCAATCAGATGGGACATAATAAATTTCTTCTCCAGAATTATAGTTAAGAGATTTAAACACAATTATTTTTCTTTCAACAGGATACATTTCAAGAATAGTATCTTTATAGAAATTAAAAGCTAATTGTTCGTAGAAAGGATATTCTGATTGTGAAAAACAATTTACATTTAATAACAAGAAAAAAATAATTGTATGTAAAATTCTATTGTTCATTTTATGCAGATTTTCAAAACTTACTGGTAACTAGTATATATATGCGAAACCTTAGAACTAGTTCCATACCATATTGGCAAGGTTTTATTTTGCTTATTTTTTTAAAGAAATCAAATATAAAAAAAATATTTACAACTTTCTAAAACAAAAAAGGCTCACTTTCGTGAACCTTTTCGTTTATTAACTCAAAATAATTAAAACTAAGATGGGGAAAATAATTCCGGCTACGGCTAATTTCCAACCTCGGCGTTTAAAAGTGTTTTTGCCGTGGGTTACCATTAAAGTTCCCGTGATGGCAATTAAAATTAAGGATATTCCAAAAATGTCAGAGTAGTAAATCCACCAGTTTGAAGTGTTTTTGTGCAGCTTCATCGTTTGGCTGATAATTGGTGTTTTGTTAAAAGCTACAATTTCACCTTTACCTGTTTTCATATCGATTTCTACATCGTGCTTTTCAAACGAAATTTTGAATGTACCTTTCTTAACATTATGGCGACGCATTTTATCATCGATGCCCAATTGTTTTCCTAAGTTTTCAGCAAATTCTTCGGTAATTTGGCTTTCTTCTGGTAATTGTACTTTGATGTTTTTGGTTTCGATGGTGTATTTTTCAGGATGCCAATGTTCTCTGTGGTTCATTAAAATTCCCGAAAAGGCAAACGAAATAATCAATCCTACATAGAAGTAGCCAAAATCGCGGTGAATGTCTCTAACTAATTTTTGTTTCATTTTTTGTTCTTATTGAATTCTTAAAATTTGTATCGTAACGAAGTTAAAATTTGTCTTGGGGCAATAGGGTTTACGCTGTAATTTTCGTGTAAGGTATAATTTAACTCGTTAGTAATATTTGATAATTTGCAAAGTAAAGTAAAATCTTTCCAAGTATAGCCTAAAGAAACATCAATTGTGGTATATCCATCTATAGGAATTTCTCTATCCCAAACATTATTTGGATAAGCCGGATTTACTTGATTGTTCCATCCGCCTAATCGGTCACCAATGTAGTTTCCAATAGCTCCAATCGATACATTTTTGAACATTCCAGTTGGAACAGTATAGAAGAAACTTAAGTTTGCTGTATGTTGCGGTGTTCTTACTAAACGATCTCCTTCGATAAAACTTCCAGTAGCACCAGTGGTTTTTGTGTATCGCATGTCGTTGTAGCTATAACCCGCCAATACTTTAAAATCGTCAATAGGGAAATATGTAATATCAAATTCAATTCCTTTACTTGTAGTTTCACCACTTAACGCTTTTACATTGGTGTTTGTGTTGAGGTTTCCATTTGCGTCAAATTCGGCAGTTTGTGCTAAATTGCTGTTTACAATTTGGTATAAAGTAACGTTTGTAGTTAATTTCCCTTTCCAAAATTCATTTTTAATTCCCGCTTCGTATTGGTCAATAATAGAAGGTTCAATAGCGTTGTTGTAAATGTCTACACCTGTATTTGGAGTAAAAGAATTAGAGTAACTCGAAAACAAAGTAATGTATTTAGTAGGTTGGTAAATCAATCCTATTTTAGGAGAAAAAGCTCTGTCGTTTCTAATAGTTTCCTCTGTAATGGTATTGGCTGTAATATTATGAGTTTCAGGTTTCGCTTCTTGGTACGAGTAACGCACGCCTAATAACGCTTTAAATTTCTCTCCAAACGAAATCAAATCTTGCGCATAGATTCCAAATCGGTTGGTTTGGGTTTTTACGATTCTGGTAACTTCTGAAGGTAAAACAGGACCATCTAAAGAAGCATTATATAAGTTAGGATCAAAAATATTTACACTATCATAAGTTGTAACAGTTGCTCCAGTTGTTGGATTGAAAAATCTAAAGGTATAAGTATCAGCATTAGAAATTTCGGTATCAATTCCTGTGAATAATTGGTGTTTGATTTTTCCAGTGGCAAAGTTTCCGTTTAAACTAATCTGATTGGCTAAAATTTGTTCTACTGCTTTATTTCTTCCGTATGGACGATTCCAATCGCCATTAGCTGCAGGTTGAATACGTTCTGTTCCAATAGATTCTCTGTTGTAATCTTGGAAAGAAGAATTAAAGTTCAGTTTCCAATTTTTATTGAATTCATGATTCACTAAAACCGAAGCTGTTGTTTGTTTTGTGTTTCCATTCGACCATTTGGCACCTAAATAAGCGTTTCTTGGCACATCTGCGATTTCTTTTCCGATAGAACCAGTTCCAAAATCAGGCGTCCAATCGTCGCTTAAATAATCGGCTTGTAATGTTATTTCTGTTTTGTCACTTACTTTGAAAAGTAGGGAAGGGTTAACGTAGTAGCGATTCTTAGTTACATAATCTCTAAAACTCTCTGAATTCTCGTACGAGCCATTAAAACGATACGCAATAGATTTACTAAGTACGCCATAAACATCAGCCGAAGGTTTGTAGAAATTGTAACTTCCAGCTTGCATGCTGATTTCGCCACCAGTTTTAAAGTTTGGTGTTTTGGTTACCATGTTCATAATTCCTCCAGGCGCTACATTTCCATATAATAAAGCAGCGCTCCCTTTTAAAATTTCTACTTTTTCTAATGATGAAACTTCTGGAATGGAACCGCCATTAAAACGGAATCCATTTTTAAACATATTGTTTGCCGACATGTCATAGCCTCTAGACCAAAACGATTCTTGTGCGCCACCACGAGCCGAACCCACATAAATACCGTTAGCGTTTTTAACTACATCGCTCAAACGAATGGATTGTTGTTGTTGGATGATTTCTGTTCCAATAACTTGGATGGCTTGAGGTAAATCTTTTTCTTTGATTCCAGCTCTGTTTACGGAAGATTTAGAGGGATTGTTTTTAGCTTCTATAATGACTTCTTTTAATTTTTTCACAGTATCATTTTCCATAAAAAAATTGTCGCTAATGTCATTATTATGTTCTTGTGCCATTGCCTGTAGGGAAGACAATAGGACTATGGTTTTAAAAATGTTTTTATACATCTTATTTAGATTTAATTAAAATAATGATGCAAAAATAATACGCACAATTGAATCTACAAAGTTTATTTAGATTTATTTTAAATAAAAATTTTAAATAATTGATTTTCAGATAAAATGTAAAAAGCCCACCAAAGTGAGCTTTAATTCCAAATTATTCCGTTTTTCAAATCGTTATAACTTAATATTTCGTTTGTGTTTTCGAAGTTGAGGAGTAAGAGCAATTCGTACAATTCCAATCGGTTAATGAGAATAATAAAATTGCTTTGCAACGTTGGTATTGGGATTTTCTTCTTGTAAATAGAGTGTTCGTATTCCTTTTCCCAATAGTCGATATCAATGCGTTTTAAGTAGTTTGCAAACGCAATTAATTCGTCTTCGGTAAGGCTAAAGTTGAGGTTGTTGAAGGTTAATTGGTAATTACCACAACCTTTCAAGAAAATCAGCATGCCGTTTTGGGTTTGTTTTAAAATGGAATAATTGCAACACATAAGCTTATTTTTTATTTCGTTTTCCCCACCAAATAAAGAATCCCGTAACTGGTAATGAAGCACAAACTAAACTAATAATCAACGCTAAAATCTTGCTCCAAATACCAAAAATGGCTCCAATGTGAATATCGTAATTTGCAGCTACCGCTTTTTCGCCCAAGTTTTTATCATGATGCGAATGTTGGTGTAACAATTCTCCCGAATTTTCATCAAAAATCAAACTGTGATTCACATGATACGAGTAGGAGAGCTGCTTCACAAACACATCATAATTTGGATGTTCGTGGTCGTCTAAATGTTCGTAACCAAAATCCAAACTGTATTGAAACGCATCAGGATATAATTCCTCGACTTTTTTACCAATTTTATCTAAGGTATTTTCATCACGCAATTCGATAGGTGCTTTGGTTTGAATGTGCGAAAAATCAGGATATGTAGTGCTTCCGCCCGAAAATACAAAGTATAAAATCGCTTGAATAAAGAAAAACGCATAGAATAATCCCGTAAAGGCAACCACAAAAGCTAATGACGACACGTAAAATCCTAAGATATTGTGCAAATCGTAGTTTTTACGTTTCCAACTTTTTACGTTTTTCCAATTGAAAGCAAAGCGTTGTTTTCTGGCGTTTTTGTTTTTAGGCCACCATAAAATAATGCCCGAAATCAGCATGAAAACAAAAATCAATGTTGGAATGCCGCATACATAAGTTCCCCAATCGGTTTTCAGCATAAAACTGAAGTGAATAGATTTGATGATGTTGAAAAAATCTAAAGTTTCATCATAAACACCACGAATTTCGCCCGTAAACGGATTCACATAAACCGATTTGTAAACCACATATTCTTCGTAAAAGTTCCAACCTTCCGGATTTCTTTCGTAGTAATAGAAAATGTAGCTTCGGTTTTTATCAATAGGAACGGTTACCCAGTGAATTGGATGTTTTTCATTGGTAAACGCATCTACTTTTTGCTCTAACATTTTAAGCGAAAGCGGTTGTTTGTTGGCAATATTTGCTTCGTGATGATAAATAGCATCTTTTCGAAGGTAATTGGTGATTTCTTCCTGAAAAACATAAATCGCACCCGTAATCGAAATGATAAAAACGATTAAACCCGTTGATAAACCTAACCAAAGGTGTAATTTTCGAATGCCTTTTTTGAAACTTGATTTTTGCATGTGATTACGATAAAAACTCCCCACCGAAATGAGGAGCTTACTTTAAACTAAACAGAAAATAGACTAAAATTTATAAGTAACACCAGCGGTAATACTGCGTAAACGTTGTGGCGTAACGGTTGACCAACCCGAATAATATTTCTCGTTCAACATATTATTCAATTTTAATGTTACGTTAAACTTGTCGTTGTCATACGATACAGCCGAATTTAAAATCGTATAATCAGGTAAGGCGAAAGTTCCTGTGTTGGCTCTGTTTAAGGTTTTGTATTCGCTAGCGTAGTTACCACCAAAACCAATTCCGAAACCTTTTAATTGTCCTTCTGTTATCGTATAATTTGCCCATAAATTCACTAAAGTTTCAGGTCCAGCTTCTTCTGGACGTAAGCCTAAATAACCATCGCCAGGAGATTCTTTTGTAACTTCTGCATCATTATGACTAAAACCTGCAATAACGTTTAATCCTTTGATTGGATTGGCAACGATGCTCACTTCAACACCTTTGCTTTCAACTTCACCACCTTGAATCGAGTTATTGATGTTGTTTGGATCAGTAATTACGCGGTCTTTCACACGAATGTCATAATAACTCACCGAAGCAGAAATAATATCTTTGTACAAACTTGTTTTTAAACCCACTTCAAACTGATTCGCTTGTTCTGGATCGAATTCTTTGATTCTTGGATTGCTTCCATCTAAATTGGCAACCGTTGTTGGAGCTACGTTTTTAAATCCATTCATATAATTTCCAAAAACAGATACTTTGTTTTCTACGATTTGATACACGGCACCAAATTTTGGAGATAAAGCAACTTGACCTTCTGTTTCAATACCATCATATTGCGAAGTTTTTCCGTCGAAATAGTCCAAACGTAAACTTGCCATTACGGATAATTTATTGGTAACATTCAATACATCAGAAACGTAAGCACTCATGATTTCTTGGTTGGCTTCTGTGTTTCCTGCAAAGCTTCCAGTTAATAGAGCATCAGTACCAGCTTGTGTTAGAACTCCGTTATCGGTACCATTCACTAAAGAAACAATTCCATTCGCAACCCAACCAGAACCACCGTTAATCAACCTCGAATTGTAATAATCCAATCCAGCTACTAAACGATTTCTCATGTTTCCGATTTTGAAATCACCAATGAAATTTTGTTGGATATCGGTAGTGTAGAATGTTCCATCTGCTTTAGAAATATAGCGTGTGAATTCATCACCATTGGCAGAATCCCATAAATACTGATAGTAACCGTTTGTTTTTGTTGAACTTTTAGATAAAACCGTTTGCGAAGTCCAATTGTTCGATAATTTGTACAACGCTTGCATTTGCATGTTGAACGAATTGTTGTTCATGGTTAAATCATTTGAAGTAAACGATTTTTTGTAGTTTTTGTCAAATAACTCCATTGAATCAAATGAAAGCGGTGAGTAGCGACTCAAGAAAATCATGCTTGCTTTTGCTGAGGTATTTTTGTAAAATTCGGTGTTTACTAAGAAAGTCAATTTGTCGTTAACTTCATATTTTAAAGAAGGCGCTAAAAAGAATGAATTTGAAAATCCAGCATCTTGAAACGATTCTTCCGTAGTGTAAGCTGAATTCACGCGAACCGCAGCTTTCTCATTCAAAGGAAGATTAACATCAGCAGTTACGCGATTGCTTCCATAGGTTCCGTTGTTGTAGCTGATTTCACCACCAAATTGTTGATGCGGTTTTTTAGTTACTACGTTGATTAATCCACCATACGAAATCACACTACTTCCAAACAATGTTCCTGAAGGACCTTTGATGACTTCGATGTTTTCGATGTTAATTGGATCAATTGTAGTATTCGTTAAAGCTGGTAAGCCATTTACCATAGATGGTTGAACTGCAAAACCTCTCATAGAATAATACTCAGCTCCATCGCCATTACGACCAGTAGATTCCCAAAGTCGAGTTACACCTGTTGCGTTTTTAAGTGCTTCGTTAAAGTTGGTTACTACTTGCTCTTTTAAAAGATTAGCTGGAATAGAATTGTACACTTGTGGATTTTCAATATCCTTCAATGGCATTTTAGAAACAGTTGTACTGCTTTCTTTTTTGTATTTGTTTTCTCTCGTTGCTTCAACGGTAACTTCTTTTAAAACTTTAGTTGAATCCGCTTTTTCTTGACTAAAACCCAGTAGCGATGACAATAAAAGTGTTGATAATACTATTTTATTCATTTTATTTAGATTTAATTAAAATAATAAAGCAAAAATATTAAGTCGAAACGAAACAACAAAATTTATTTAGACTTATTTTAAATAATTTTTTTTTAATGTGTTGATTTTGATGACAAAACATTTAAACACAGAAACTTTTAAACTTTCAACTAAAATTGTAACTTTGCACTCCAAAATAAATAACAGCTATGTTAGATAGATTACAATATGTAAAACAACGTTTTGACGAAGTATCCGATTTGATTATTCAGCCTGATGTAATTGCGGATCAAAAGCGTTATGTACAATTAAATAAAGAATACAAAGACCTTAAAGCTTTAGTAGATAAACGTGAAGAATACATTAATCTTGACGGAAATATTAAAGAAGCTAACGAAATTATTGCGGATGGTTCGGATGCCGAAATGGTTGAAATGGCTAAAATGCAACTAGACGAAGCCAAAGAACGTTTGCCTCAATTAGAAGAAGAAATCAAATATATGTTGATTCCTAAAGATCCAGAAGACGCGAAAAACGTAATGGTGGAAATCCGTGCGGGTACGGGTGGAGATGAAGCTTCTATCTTTGCTGGAGATTTATACCGTATGTACACCAAATATTGCGATTCTAAAGGTTGGAGAACTTCTGTAGTAGATGTTAGTGAAGGAACTTCTGGAGGTTTCAAAGAGGTGATTTTTGAAGTAACAGGAGAAGATGTTTACGGAACTTTAAAATACGAAGCAGGAGTACACCGTGTACAACGTGTGCCACAAACAGAAACACAAGGACGTGTGCATACTTCAGCAGCAACCGTAATGGTGTTGCCAGAAGCAGAAGAATTTGACGTACAAATCGATATGAACGACGTTCGTATCGACTTTTTCTGTTCGTCTGGTCCTGGAGGGCAATCGGTAAATACTACAAAATCAGCGGTTCGTATGACGCACATTCCAACAGGTTTGGTAGCGCAATGTCAGGACGAGAAATCGCAACATAAAAACAAAGACAAAGCGTTAACGGTTTTACGTTCGCGTTTGTACGAAATGGAATTAGCCAAAAAACAAGAAGAAGATGCGAAAAAACGTAATTCTCAAGTAAGTTCGGGTGACCGTTCGGCTAAAATTCGTACCTATAACTATGCACAAGGTAGAATTACCGATCATAGAATTGGTTTAAGTATCTTCGATTTAGATGGTTTCATGAATGGAAATCTTCACAAAATGATTGAAGAATTACAATTGGTAGCCAACACCGAAAAACTAAAAGAAAGCGAAGTTTTCTAAATGAAAGAAAACAGAACATAGAATACAGAGAAAAGATGCTAAACAATAATTTGTTTGGCATTTTTTTTAAATCCTTGCGAACTTTGCGAAAAACTTTGCGAACTTTGCGTTTAAACAACCAACAACAACACAATGACTACTGAACAACTAATTTCCCAAATCCGAACTAAAAAATCATTTCTTTGTATAGGTTTGGATGTCGATTTGAATAAAATCCCAGAACATTTATTACAAACCGAAGATCCAATTTTCGAATTCAACAAAGCCATTATCGATGCTACGCATGATTTATGTGTTTCTTATAAACCGAATACTGCTTTTTACGAGGCTTACGGAATTAAAGGCTGGCAATCGCTAGAAAAAACAATCAATTACATCAACGAGAAATATCCTGAAATCTTCACCATTGCCGATGCTAAACGTGGCGATATTGGTAACACTTCTTCGATGTACGCACGCGCTTTTTTCAATGATTTGAATTTCGATTCGGTAACGGTGGCACCTTATATGGGAAAAGATTCGGTTGAACCTTTCCTAGCTTTTGAGGACAAGCACACGATTATGTTGGCCTTAACTTCCAATGAAGGTGCTTTCGATTTCCAAACGCAAAATGTAGAAGGAAAAGAACTGTATAAAGTAGTTTTAGAAACTTCAAAATCTTGGGAAAACGCTCATAATTTGATGTATGTGGTTGGAGCAACTAAAGCCGAATATTTCACGGAAATCCGAAAAATAGTTCCTGATAGTTTCTTATTGGTTCCAGGAGTTGGCGCTCAAGGCGGAAGTTTAGCTGAGGTTTGTAAGTACGGAATGAGTGAAAACGTAGGCTTGTTAATCAATTCTTCAAGAGGAATTATTTACGCTTCAAACGGAATGGATTTCACAGTAAAGGCTAGGGAAGAAGCGTTGAAGTTGCAACAGGAAATGGAAGAAATTTTAGGATAAATTTTGAATGTTGAACCCATGCAAGACCAATTAGGAACCCAACACACTTTCGAAAAAACACCTTTACGAATCGTTTCGTTAGTGCCTTCGCAAACCGAATTGTTATACGATTTAGGTTTAGAGGAGCATATTGTTGGAATTACTAAATTCTGTGTGCATCCGTTTCATTTTAAAGCTACAAAGACGATTGTTGGTGGAACGAAAACCATCAAATTTGATAAAATAAGAGCACTTCAGCCTGATATTATCATTTGTAATAAAGAGGAAAACACCAAAGAAATTGTAGAAGAATTATCCCAAATTTGTCCAGTTTGGGTTACGGATATTCTGACGATTGAAGATAATCTACAAATGATACAAGATTTCGGTCAACTCTTCAATAAACGCACGGAAGCTCGAAAATGGGTAGATAAAATCAA
>RXJZ01000004.1 GCA_003963025.1 Flavobacteriaceae bacterium | reverse complement strand
TTTCGGTAATGGTTCCTACAGTAGAACGAGGCGATTTACTCGTAGTTTTTTGCTCTATAGCAATCACAGGCGAAAGTCCGTCGATTTTATCTACATCAGGACGTTCTAAACCACCCAAAAACTGACGCGCATAAGCTGAAAAGGTTTCGATATATCTTCGTTGACCTTCCGCATAAATAGTGTCAAAAGCCAATGACGATTTTCCAGAACCCGATAAACCTGTTATCACTACCAGTTTTTCGCGCGGAATGGTAACATCTATATTTTTTAGATTGTGAGCTCTTGCTCCTATAATTTCGATTGTTTCTTCTGTGTGTTGCATATTTTTTTAGCAAAACGCAAAGATACTGATTTCAATCCAATTTTTGTGGTAGACAAATGTGAAGAAATTAAAAAAAGAAAGCGCTATAGTAAACGCTTTCTTTGTCTGTTATTGATGTAATCGTTAATAGCTTTTTTTGTGGTAACCCAATTTCTTCCTTCTTTATAAGCATCAATTTTTCCTTGACGCGCTAACAAGCTAACATATTCTTGACTGTAAGGAGTATTAGGTTCACTTACAATGTTAGCAATAGATTGATATTCATCATCATTATCACTTGGAATAGAAGTTAAATAGATATTAACCGTTCTTTCTAGAGCTTGACACATTAATAACGTTAACTTTTGATAGTTACCATTATTAGCTTGATTTAAAGCATCGTAATATTTTTTTCTGTCATTTTTTAAGATGATGGCTGGTGGAAAACCTCTTCGCATGAGTAATAAATTCATTGCTAAACGAACGGTTCTTCCATTTCCATCAAAAAAGGGATGAATCCAAACTAATTTGTGATGAAAAATAGTAGCTAATTCAATATCATTCAATTGCAACGGATTTTCATTTACAAATTGGATTAGTTCATCTAGCAAATCTGAAACTTTATTAGCATTTGGCGGAATAAAATTTGCTCCTGTAATTCGAACACCTGCATTTCTAATTCTTCCTGCAAAATCATCTTCAATGGTGCGCAAAACTAAACCATGAAGCGATAAAATATCAATACTTCTCAACACATAATCATCATTAATTATTTGATATAAATAATTAATCGCATGCTCGTGATTTTTAGCTTCAAAATGTTCTCGCAATGATTTTCCTTTCACGGTAATTCCATCTTGAAGTACCATTTGTGTTTCTCGAAGGGATAGGGTATTACCTTCAATACTATTCGAATTATAAGTCCATTCTATAGAAATTGATTCTTTAATTTTTGAAATAGCAGCATGAGGAAGTGGTCTATTTTGATTGAGCACAGCCAATTTATCATACAATCTGTCGAATGTTGATTGAAATTCTTCGCGATATGATAAATCGATATTCCACATAACTTTATTATTAGAATACAAAAGTATTAATATCGGTTAATATAAAAAAATATTTTATCCGATATTAAAATTTTATCACAATAATTTCAATTAAAAACATTAATTATATCGTCTTTGGTTCTAAAATTTGTATTCAAATAAGTAATAAAAAATCAAAAGTCACCTCTAGAGGGCATTCATAAAAAAAGAAATTTAATAGAATAGTTATAAGAATTAGGAATTAAAATTATTTTAATAAAAATTAAGATGCCAATTATAATTAAAACAAAACCTCCAATAAATCCTTTCAGATGCATGATGTAAGATGTTGTTAATTCTGGTTTTCTTAATTTGTTATCTCTTAAAGTGATAAAGAGAGTAAACATTCCCACTAGAATTAATAATATTGATATAGTGATATTATTCATATTTACTCAATAATCATAGATTTCAATCGCATTCTGTATTTTTCTAAAATGAGTTGTTTGTGAATGAATCCAAGGAAGATTCCATCTTTTAAAACAGGTAACACTTTACAACCTGATGTATCAAATTTCTCCATGATGGTTTCTAAGGTTTCATCATAGAAAATAATTTCTTTTGGTGGTTGCATAACTTCGTTTGTCGAAGTGTATTTTACTTTGAATTGCGAGAAAACGATTGGTCGGATTTCATCAAGCAATATCAAACCTAATAAAATATTTTTTTCATCCAATACAGGAAAAACATCGGTGTCCGATTGCTGGATTTTTTCTACTAACTCTTCTAAACTATTACTAACCGAAATGGGTTTGAAATCGGTTTGAATTAATTTAGCTACATCAATAGAATTCAGAATATTAGCATCTCGATTATCCGTAAAAACTTCACCTTTATCTGCCAAATTTTTAATATCGAAAGAATAAGGTTCAAAACGTTTTGAAATCGCAAAACTTACCGAAGAAACAATCATCAATGGAACCATTAAATTATAACCTCCCGTAATTTCAGCAATAAGGAAAATTGCAGTTAAGGGCGCATGAAATAATCCACTCAATATTCCAGCCATTCCTACAAGAGTAAAGTTTCCAATTGGCAACTTAGCAAAACCGATTATATTGAAAAAATAAGCTACACAAAATCCTAAATACGAACCTACGAAAAGAGAAGGTGCAAAATTTCCTCCATTTCCTCCAGCGCCTAATGTCAAACTTGTGGCATAAACTTTGATTAACATCGTAGCACCAACAAATAACAACAGAATCCATTTTGAATCTTCAAAGCGCTCGAAAATAGTATTTTGAACTAATCGTTCAGGGTTACTGTCAGCTAATAGTTTGATGCTTTCATAACCTTCACCAAATAAAGAAGGAAACAAGAAAATCAGAACTCCTAAAATTCCGGCTCCAAACAACGCTTTATTGATGATATTAAATTTCAATCCGATGAAATAATGTTCTATTTTTCTGAAAGTTCTGGCATAATTTATAGAGACTAATCCGCTCAAAACGCCTAGTAAAACATAATAGGGTAAATTGTGATAATCAAAAAACTGTACTTTTTTAAACGAAAACAAGATGTTTTCATTCAACATTACCGTTGAAACCAAAGCACCTGTTGCCGCACTAATCATAATAGGAATGAAGGCTGTAATACTAATTTCAGCTAATACCACTTCAATGGCAAACAATACTCCTGCTATTGGAGCGTTGAAAGCAGCACCTATTCCGGCGGCAACACCACAAGCTAACAAAAGCGTTCGATCTTTGTAACTTAGACGATAATTTTGCGCATAATTACTTCCAAAAGCGGCTCCAGTAACGGTGATTGGCGACTCTAAACCCGCACTTCCCCCCATACCTACCGTAAAGGAACTCGTGATGATTTGGGCAAACATTTGCTTTCTAGGCATGATTCCGCGCTTTTTGGCGACAGCATACATAATTTGAGAAGTTCCTTTTTCAATAGAACCATCCAAAACCTTTTTAACAATGAGTACTGTAATAATAATACCAATGATTGGCAGCGTACTATTACTGTAAGGAAGATGGAATACATCATCTAATCTTTGAGCTGATTTATAAACCCAATGCGCAAACGTT
>RXJZ01000099.1 GCA_003963025.1 Flavobacteriaceae bacterium | reverse complement strand
GCTTACGAACTTTTGCCTTCTCTTGTAATTGAACTAACGATTTGATAAACGGATTTTGAACCGAGGTGATTTGTTTCATGTTTTAAGATACATATTTTTTCTACCAACTAACTAAGTAGCAAAGGTAATATTTAATAGATTATTTATATTTTTAAATTAAGAATTACTGAATTAAAAATATTATTACATATGTTACTAAAATAATTAAAAAGAATGTGACAATGAATATTATTTTTGATAGATAGTCAACAATCTTATTTTTTTTAATAAAAATTATTGAAATAATTGTAACAAAAGATGTAAACAACATTAAAATAAAAAAAAATGACGCCCAAGAATTTCCACTCGAATTTAATGAAATGTTACCAAGAACTCTTATTAGAATTTCATTTAATAACACTAATGTTAATGCTAATGAAATTTTCAAATTGAAATTTTCATTATATAAATTTTTTAATAAAATTATCAAGCTAATTGGTATATAAATATACGAAATGGCTCCAATCATGTTTTGAAATTCTATTGATAGGATCCCAAAAGTTAAAACTATTAAAATAGATATTATAGTATTCAAATGCTCTTTTATCATGAAAGTGTCATTATTTTAAAGCCACAAAGTTTAAATTCCTTCGTGGCTTTGGGTCTTTGTGGCAAAAACTATTTTTTTTGTTGTTCGAATTTTCCTTTGTAGCGTTGGTACAATTCGGTGTGGTGACTTTCTAAACTGATTTGTCTTCCATCAATAAATGCGAATGAAATGACATTGGTTTTCATATCTAAAGCATCGCCTTCAGAAATAAATAAAGTAGCACTCTTGCCTGATTCTAAAGTTCCGTATTGGTTGTCAATTCCTAAAATTTTAGCAGAATTTCCTGTGATTAATTGTAATGCTTGTTCTTTTGTTAATCCCCAAGCGGCACAAGTTCCTGCGTAAAATGGAAGATTTCTAGTTTGCATACGTTCCATGTCACCCGCATTTTGTAATGCAACTAAAACGCCTGCATCAACTAATAATTTGGCATTTTTGTATGGTAAATTTGCATCTTCATCTTCTAATAAAGGTAAATCGTGAACGCGTTTTAATAAAACCGAAACGTTATTCTCTTTTAATAAATTTGCCACTTTGAATGCGTAATAACCACCAACAATTACCATGCTTTTGATGTTGTTTTTCTTTTTGAATAAAACGGCATCAATGATTTCTTTTTCACCATTTGCGTTTACATACAATGTTTTCTCACCTGTTTGTAAACCTTTCATAGCTTCGTATGGAATATCTTTTTTTGCATTTTTACTTCCCAAATAGGCAAAAGCATTGTCAAAATACTCTTGAATTGCCTTTACTTGAGGATCGTAATTTTTGTTTAATTCAATTCCTCCTGGTTCTGCCCACCAACCTGCTCTTGAGTAGCTTCTTGGCCAGTTTAAATGAATTCCGTCATCCGTTTTAATTGATGCATCTTCCCAATTCCAAGCATCTAATTGAACAATAGATGAAGTTCCTGCAATTCTTCCGCCTCTTGGAGTAATTTGTGCTAATAAAACTCCATTTGGACGCGTAGTTTCAACTAATTTAGATTCTGCATTATAAGCAATAATACTTCTCACGTGAGGATTGAATTCTCCAATTTCACTTTCGTCATCTGAAGCTCTTACCGCATCAATTTCAACTAAACCTAATGTTGAATTTGGAGCAATGAATCCTGGATAAACATGTTTTCCAGAAGCATCAATCACAATATCGTGTTTGGCTGGTTTCATTACTGTTGCATCACCAATAGTTGCAATTTTTCCATCCATAATTGAAATTAAACTATTTTCAATTACTTGTCCGTTTCCTAAATGCGCTTTGGCACCTAAGATTAAAATCGATTTGCTTTGTTTTGGTCCTGGCGTTTGTTGGGCAAACCCATACAAAGAAATAAATAAAAGAACTATATATTTTTTCATGACTAGTTGTATTTGTAGTGTGACTCTTTGCAATATTCACCTAAAGTGTCACAGTGGTAGTGACCGTTTTCTTTTTTCTTAGGCAATTGCGTTTTCATTCCTTTGTTTTTAGCGTCTAACATGAAATTGATTAACTCAGCACGTTCTTTTTGAATCAGTGCTAAAGTCTCTTTTTCTTTTTCTAAATCGTAGAAAATGATTCCGTCTACTAACGTTTTTTCTGCTCTTGTGTAGATTGATAATGGACTATCTGACCAAAGTACCACATCGGCATCTTTACCCACTTTGATACTTCCTACTTTATTATCTACTTGAAGAATTTTTGCTGGATTTAGTGTTACGAAATTCCAAGCTTCTTCTTCCGTTACATTTCCATATTTAACCGTTTTAGCAGCTTCTTGATTTAAACGTCTCGACATTTCAGCATCATCCGAGTTGATAGAAACTTTTACACCTTCGTTCATCATAATTGAAGCGTTGTATGGAATCGCATCGTTAACTTCATATTTATAAGCCCACCAGTCTGCAAATGTTGAACCAGCAACACCATGAGCCGACATTTTATCTGCTAATTTATATCCTTCTAAAATATGTGTAAAGGTTTGAATTTTAAATCCATAACGCTCAGCTAATTTCATCAACATATTGATTTCTGATTGCACATAAGAGTGACACGTGATGAAACGTTTTTTAGCTAAAATTTCGCCTAAAACTTCCATTTCTACATCAAATCTTGGCATTTTTTTATTTTTACCTGATTTGTAAGTATCCCATTCATTTTTGTATTCAATAGCTCTTGTGAAATAATCTTCATATACTTGTTCCACACCCATACGCGATTGTGGGAAACGGTTTCTCGAGAAATCTCCCCAATTCGATTGTTTTACATTTTCACCTAAAGCAAATTTGATGTATTTTGGAGCATCTTTTACTAACATTTCGTCTGGAGCATAACCCCATTTTAATTTGATGAATGCCGCACGACCACCAATTGGATTTGCAGAACCATGTAATAAGTTAGCCGAAGTAACGCCACCCGCCAAATTTCTGTAAATATTAATATCATCTGAATTTACAACATCTTCAATGGTAACTTCTGCTGATGAATTTTGTCCACCTTCGTTAAC
>RXJZ01000214.1 GCA_003963025.1 Flavobacteriaceae bacterium | reverse complement strand
TTACGAATTCCTCCATTTGGAAAAGAAGACGCATCCGGTTCTTGTTGTACCAATTGACTTCCACCGAATTTTTCTACTGGATCACTTCCATCAGGAAATGTTTCAAAGAAAGCATCGTGCTTTTCCGCAGTGGTTCCGGTTAAAGGTTGGAACCAGTGCGTGTAATGAGTTACTCCTTTAGATAATGCCCACTCTTTCATTCCCAATGCAATATAATCGGCAATTTTTCGGTCGATTTTTACTCCTTCAGCAGCAGCTTTAACGGCTTTGTAAGCCTCTGGCGTTAAAAACTGTCGCATCGCTTTATCTCCAAAAACATTACTACCAAAAATAGCTGATTTTCTGTCCAATTCCTCTACGTGAACTGGTTTTCTGTCGGTTGCCTTTCTTAAAGCTTGAAAACGAAATGTTGACATAAGTTGTGTGTGTTTAAAGTTATACCCTTGAAAAGTTATGCAAATATATAATTTTTTTAAATATTTTTACAAACACCCCTATTTTTTTTAGGGGTAAAAATATTTTTTTATTACTTTTACATTATGAAAACATCAAATTTATACATGATAATGTTAGGTTGTACCCCAAAAGGACGCTTTACCGAACAACACGATATCTTTTTTGGTATTGGAAATGGTTTGAAAGAATTAATTCCATACATGAAAGATTTTTGGCCTGAAGCTAAAGGAAGAATCCATATCGATGCTTGGCAAAAAGTAACTTCTGTTGATGGATTTGCTATTGAAATAGTTTCAAATAAGGAAAAATTAGAACAAGAAGAGCAATTATTCTTTTTAAACTTAGGCGGATATAAAGAAGGAGAATTTGAAGAATATCATTATAAAGTATTAGCAGTTGCTAAAACAAAAGCCGAAGCCATTAAGAAAGCCAAACAAACTACTTTCTATAAACATTATGGTTTCAAAGGAGCCGAATCACATATTGATGATAAATATGGAGTTGATGTTGATGATATTCACAATATTGAAGATATTCTTTTGGATAAATTCAAATCGAAGTATCGTTTGAAAATAACAAAAACCAATGTAATTTCAGAAGATGAAAAGCACATTGGTTATTTAAAATTGGATAAAATATTGATATAAAAAAGAGCTATCGGATTGGATAGCTCTTATATTTTATTTACATTTCAATCTTAGTTACTTTAGCAGAATCTAAATTAAAATGTTCTTTTACTGAATTATAATCTTCAAAGTCAAATTTACCAGAAGATGATTTGTTATTCTCGTAAGCCGGAATGACTACTACTCTGAACACTTGATCTAATCTATTCCCATTGGGTAATCCTGGTAAATCATATCCAAATAAACTTACTTGTGCATCATATCGAGTAAAATCATTTCTATATCCAAAATCCAGAGTACCGTCATCAAAATAATAGGTTTCTGGTAATAACTTCCAAACATCTCCATCAGCACCATAACCCACTAAACGATAAACCAAAACCATGTCAGATGTATAAGTGGCGTGTGGATACGCTAATAAAGCCGAATATCCATTTGCATAAGTTAAGTCAACATTAGTATATTCAAAAACTTCACTTATAGTATCACTATCATAATCATCTCGAACTTCATTAACTGTACAACTTTGAAGTGTTATCATCCCGATAAAAGCTATCAATAAAGTAATTTTCTTCATAATCTTTGAGTTTTAAATTATTTCCTATCTAATCATAACCAATTGTTGTGCCAAAAATTTATCACACTTTATTTTCGTATCTTTGAAACTTCAAAAAAGCATGTAAAATGGGAAGAAATAATCCAAAAAACATAAAAGCACACAACGACAAATTGCACAAAGAGCAAGCAAAAGAAAAAGCTAAAAAGAATGCTCGTGCCGAAAAATTGAAAGAGATTACTAGAATGTTCAATGAATCTAAACAATAATTTATGCCGAATTGTTATTGCGGAAATCCTATTCCTTTTCAAGATTGTTGCGAACCTTATATTAAAGGAATTGCTAATGCTCCAACAGCAGAAAAATTAATGCGGTCTCGTTACAGCGCTTTTGCAACAGGTGCCGCTGATTATTTGGTAAACACTACTCATATTTCAAAAAGACGGTACCATAACAAAAAAGATATTTTAGCTTGGAGTCAAGCCAATAAATGGTTAAAATTAGAAGTTTTAGCTTCAACTGAAACCACGGTAACTTTCAAAGCGTATCATTTAGATGAAAATTTAAAAGCGCAAGTCCATTACGAACATTCTACTTTTAAATTCGAAAATAATAAATGGTTTTATGTGGATGGAGAATATTAAATTCTCTTTTTGATTGGAATCCAAATTTCCTCTTCAGAATCAGGAGCGTTATTTTTGTATTTTTCTCCTAAAATTTCAAAATGAGGACGATTATCTAATTCAGTTTCGGAATTTGGCAACCAAACACCAAAAATATAACCAAATGTTTCTCTTGCTTTTGAAGCATCACCAATATGATTGAAAACAGCATACAAACCTTCCTCAACAATTAATGACTGCATTCCTTCAGGAATAAAATCAAAATCTGACACAGGAACTACAGCCCATTTTACAAATTCGGTTTGTGGATTGAAATCAAAATTTTCGGGATTGATTTGAATGTTGAATAAATCTGCACCTATCGCATTTCGAATTTCATTTCTTCTAGGCATAAATTTCCCCCATAATTCCCCTATTCGGTAATCTGAATAAGAAAATTGACTATTCATTCCGATGAATTTTGTTGTTGGAAAGGTTTTTATGATTGGTTTCATGTTTCAAAAATAAAAAAACCTTCCAAATGGAAGGTTTTTATTTAAAATATTACATATTTCTTCTATACTGACCGCCAACTTCAAACAATGCGCTGGTAATTTGTCCTAACGAACACACTTTCGTAGCATCCATTAATTTTTCGAAAATGTTTTGGTTGTTGATAGCTGCTTCTTGAATTACATTTAACTGTTCTTCAACTTTGTCAGAATTTCTCTTATGCAGATTGTTTAACATATCAATTTGATATTGTTTTTCTTCCTCTGTTGCACGAATAACCTCAGCCGGAATAACTGTTGGTGAACCTTTTGAACTCAAGAACGTGTTTACACCAATAATTGGGAATTCTCCTGTGTGTTTTAAAGTTTCGTAATACAATGATTCTTCTTGGATTTTTGAACGTTGGTACATGGTTTCCATTGCACCTAAAACTCCGCCACGTTCTGTGATTCTGTCGAATTCTTGTAAAACAGCTTCTTCTACTAAATCAGTTAATTCTTCAATAATGAACGAACCTTGAATTGGATTTTCGTTTTTCGCTAAACCTAACTCTTTATTAATAATCAACTGAATTGCCATTGCTCTACGCACTGATTCTTCTGTTGGAGTTGTAATCGCTTCGTCGTAAGCATTCGTGTGTAACGAGTTACAGTTATCATAAATTGCATATAAAGCTTGTAAAGTCGTACGAATGTCATTGAAATCAATCTCTTGTGCGTGTAATGAACGTCCAGAAGTTTGAATGTGGTATTTCAACATTTGTGCTCTTTCGTTAGCTCCGTATTTATTTTTCAAAGCTTTCGCCCAAATTTTACGAGCCACACGACCGATTACCGCATATTCTGGATCAATTCCGTTTGAGAAAAAGAAGGATAAATTCGGACCGAAATCGTTGATATTCATTCCTCTACTTAAATAGTATTCCACGTAAGTGAAACCATTTGCTAATGTGAAAGCTAACTGCGTAATTGGATTCGCACCTGCTTCTGCAATATGATATCCAGAAATTGAAACCGAATAGAAATTACGAACATTTTGCTTGATGAAATATTCTTGAACATCACCCATTAAACGTAAAGCAAATTCCGTAGAGAAAATACAAGTATTTTGCGCTTGATCTTCTTTTAGAATATCGGCTTGAACCGTTCCACGAACTTGTGCTAGCGTTTTTACTTTGATATCTTGGTAAACCTCTAAAGGTAAAACTTGGTCTCCAGTTACTCCTAAAAGCATCAAACCTAAACCATTATTTCCTTCTGGTAAAGCACCTTGATATCTTGGACGCTCTACTCCTTTTTTCTTGTAAATTTCATTGATTTTAGCTTCAACTTCATCTTGTAAACCGTTTTCAATGATGTATTTTTCACAGTTTTGATCGATGGCAGCATTCATGAAGAATCCTAACAACATTGGTGCTGGACCATTAATTGTCATCGAAACCGAAGTTAACGGATGACTTAAATCGAAACCTGAATATAATTTCTTAGCATCGTCTAAACAACAAATCGAAACTCCCGCATTTCCAATTTTTCCATAAATATCTGGTCGAACGTGTGGGTCATTTCCGTATAACGTTACCGAGTCAAAAGCAGTTGATAAGCGTTTTGCTGGTAATCCCGCAGAAACATAATGAAAACGTTTATTTGTTCTTTCTGGCCCTCCTTCTCCGGCAAACATTCTACTTGGATCTTCACCTTCGCGTTTGAATGGATATAATCCTGATGCGAATGGGAATTCTCCTGGTACGTTTTCTTGTAAATTCCATTTTAAGATATCGCCCCAAGCTTGGTATTTTGGTAACGCTACTTTTGGAATTTGAGAATGGGATAACGATTCGGTATGCGTTGCAATTTTGATTTCTTTATCACGAACTTTAAAACTATAAACCGGATTTTTGTATTTGTTTACTTTTTCGTCCCAAGTTAAAATGATTTCCCAATTGTATGGATCCAAATTCATTTTTACTCGGTCGAATTCTTTAGTTAATAACGAAACGAAATCTTTGTTATCAGCAGTAATTTTCAAAGAACTTTCAACAATTCCTGCTTTGTCTAATTGCGGTACATTTCCGTTAACCGATTCAACAGTTTTGAAAATTCCGTATAATTTTTGAGCTACTTCTACTTGAGAAAGCGCTGTTTCATCGTATTTTCTATTGTTTTCTGCAATCTCAGATAAATAACGCGTTCTGTGTGGCGGAATTACGAAAATTTTCTCGCTCATTTCACGCGTAATTTCAAAAGTCGATTTTAAATCCGCTCCAGTTTTCTCAACAATCTTATCCATGATAGATTTGTAAAGCGTGTTCATTCCTGGATCGTTGAATTGCGACGCGATAGTTCCAAAAATTGGCATTTTATCGGTATCTACATCCCACAAATTATGATTGCGTTGGTACTGTTTTTTTACATCACGAATTGCATCTAATGCACCACGTTTGTCGAATTTATTCAATGCTACTAAATCAGCAAAATCTAACATATCGATTTTTTCCAACTGAGTTGCTGCTCCAAATTCTGGCGTCATTACATATAACGAAACATCAGAATGGTCCATAATTTCGGTATCTGATTGCCCAATTCCTGAAGTTTCTAATACAATTAAATCGTATTTTGCTGCTTTTAAAACCTGAATCGCTTCTGCAACATATTTCGACAATGCTAAATTCGATTGACGAGTTGCTAACGAACGCATGTAAACACGAGAATTATTAATCGCATTCATACGAATTCTATCGCCTAACAAAGCGCCACCTGTTTTACGTTTTGATGGATCAACCGAAATTAATCCGATAGTTTTTTCTGGGAAATCAATTAAAAAACGACGTACTAATTCGTCTACTAAAGATGATTTTCCAGCACCACCCGTTCCTGTAATTCCTAAAACTGGAATTTTTGATGTTTCATTCTTTTGGTGAATTTCATCAAAAACCGATTTTGCAATTTCTGGAAAATTCTCAGCTGCCGAAATCAATCTTGCAATTGCCGTTGGGTTTTTCTCTTCGATATGCGATAATTCTCCCGTAAGTTTATCACCAATTGGATAATCGGAACGTTGTACTAAATCGTTAATCATCCCTTGTAATCCCATGGCACGACCATCATCTGGAGAATAAATTCTTTCGATTCCGTATTCGTGTAATTCTGAAATTTCAGA
>RXJZ01000285.1:695-2819 GCA_003963025.1 Flavobacteriaceae bacterium | reverse complement strand
AGCCCGACTGCGCAGATGGTACTGCAGTTATGTGGGAGAGTATGTCGCCGCCTTTCTTTTGAAAAGCCTGTCTATATTTAGACAGGCTTTTTTGTATCTATAATTTTAGTCCCAATGGGAATGGGAATAGTATAATTATTCTAATGAAAACCAATTACGCGTTAGGGATTACACCGTCAGTCGCAAGCTCGTGTGGAGCAATTGTTTGAGCTCTTAATTGTTTGTCTTCGAGAACCTCAGGCAACCAACTAAAGCGAGTGCCGATAGCCCGACCCTTGGGAAACGCCAAAAAAAAATCCGACTCTTGTGAAGTCGGATTTTTTATTTATAAATATTTGTTTTATTTCAACGTACTCGGACAAACATAAGCTGTTAATGGAATATCAGTAGTTCTGATACCTGCCATTCCTTTTTCTACGTTAATCATGTTGTGATATCCTCTTGCTTTTAAGATTGATGACATAATCACCGAACGATAACCTCCTGCACAATGAATGAAGAATTTCTCGTCTTTAGGTACTTCAGCTAATTGCTCGTTTACGTAATCTAATGGGATATTTTTAGCATTTACAACGTGTTCCGCAGTAAATTCTCCTGGTTTTCTTGAGTCGATTACTGGTGCAGTTTCATATTGTGCTGCGAAAACTTCTGGTGAAATGGATTCAATACTATCGGTTTCGTAACCTGCGGCTTTCCATGCTTCGATTCCTCCTAATAAAAAGCCTAACGTATTATCAAATCCTACACGAGATAATCTTGTGATGGTTTCTACTTCTTTTCCTTCTGGTGTGATTAATAATATTGGTTGTTTTGTATCTCTAATTAATGCGCCTACCCAAGGAGCAAATTGTCCATGCAATCCAATAAAAATAGAACCTGGAATATGATCTTTTACGAAATCATTCTCGTTTCTAACATCTAAAATTAAAGCATCTGTTTGATTCGCAACGGCTTCAAATTCTTTTGGATGTAAAGGTGTTTCTGCTTTTGACATTACGGCATCCAAACTTTCATAACCTTGAATGTTCATCAATACATTTTGTGGGAAATAAGCAGGTGGAGGCGTTAATCCATCTAATAATTCTTTGATGAATTCTTCTTTTGTCATATCGGCTCTCAAAGCATAATTGACTTTCTTTTGATTGCCTAAAGTATCGGTGGTTTCCTTACTCATGTTTTTTCCACAAGCACTTCCAGCACCGTGATTTGGATAGACAATTAAATCATCGTTCAAAGGCATAATTTTATTGCGTAAAGAATCAAATAAATGACCCGCTAAAATTTCTTGCGTTAAATCTTCTACCAATTCTTGTGCTAAATCAGGACGACCAACATCACCAATAAATAAAGTATCTCCCGTGATAATTCCGTGTTGTTTTCCAGTTTCATCTGTAACTAAGTAACACGTACTTTCTAACGTGTGTCCAGGTGTGTGAATGGCTTTAATCGTAACTTCTCCCACTTTAAACTCTTGTCCGTCAGTGGCTACAATACAATCAAAATTTGGTTTTGCTGTTGGACCATAAACGATAGAAGCACCAGTTTTCTTGGCCAAATCTAAATGTCCTGAAACGAAATCTGCATGGAAATGCGTTTCGAAAATGTATTTGATTTTAGCGTTGTCTTTATTCGCTTTTTCGATATAAGGTTGCACTTCTCTTAATGGATCTACGATTGCCGCTTCGCCATTACTTTCAATGTAATATGCTGCGTGAGCAATGCATCCGGTATATATTTGTTCTATTTTCATATTCACTATTTTTTGCAAATTTACATTCTAAATTTTACTTCTTCTGTACCCAAAGTTACATTTACATTTCTTTTAACAAGATAATGGCAGCCATTACCAATACAAAGTAAGCAAAAATCTTCTTCAATTGGGTTTCATTCGTGTATTTTGTGAGGTACATGCCAATAAATATTCCCACTACTGAAATTGCTGAAAACGTTAACAAAAACATCCAATCGATTTCCAAATTCTGCACATCACCGATAAATCCTACCAATGAGTTCATGGCGATAATGAATAGGGAAGTCCCAACGGCTTTTCGCATCGGTAATTTGGCAAACAAAATTAATGATGGAATAATTAAAAATCCGCCACCGGCTCCGACTAATCCAATG
>RXJZ01000285.1:0-645 GCA_003963025.1 Flavobacteriaceae bacterium | reverse complement strand
ATTCTATAATTATTTCAGGAATTCTCGGAACAATAAATTTTCGGGTTAAGTAAACTGCTATGAAAGACGGAATGGCAAAGATGAATCCGTTTTTGATGTCAACTAAGTTTTTTCGGTAGTTTTGAATCGCGCCAAAAGTAGACGTTGTTCCAACAATAAATAGGGAATAAGCCGTTGCTGTAACGGGATTTATGCTCATCAAATACACTAAAATCGGTACGGTTAAAATAGAGCCACCACCGCCTGTTAGTCCTAAAACTAATCCAATAAACAACGCGCCAACATAGCCTAAAATCTCCATTAGAATTGAAGGATTTCGATTTTATTTCGGTGTAATTTGATTTTGCCTTGCAATTCTAACGCTTTCAATAAACGTGAAATTACAACTCTCGATGTATGCATTTCGTAAGCAATTTCTTGATGCGTATTTTTGATTTCGGTATCGCCAATTACTTTCGCTTTATCCGTTAAATATTTGTACAAACGTTCGTCTAAATTCATGAAAGCCAAGGTGTCAATCGCTTCTAACATTTCGTTTAAACGCACATTATAGCTATCAAAAACGAAGTTTCGCCACGTTTTGTATTTGGTCAACCATTCTTCCATTTTTTCTACAGGAATCATTAACATGGCGCCATCCGTTTC
>RXJZ01000143.1 GCA_003963025.1 Flavobacteriaceae bacterium | reverse complement strand
AATGCTATACTCAACTCCTGATTGCGTTGTGAAAACAATCGTTCCTGTTGTTACAGCACATGTTGGTTGTACGGTTACACTTCCTGCTGGTGTAGTTAAAACACATGGAGGAGAAACTGGAACCGGAGTACTAGTCGCGGAATTATTAGATGTAGTTGGATCAGGAGCATTGCTTGAAATAGATGCTGTATTGGCATAACTACCTGTATTTAAAACGGTAGCAGTTATTGTCATTGTGGCTGTTGCACTAGGTGCTAAAACCCCTATATTCCAATTAGATGAAGAAAAAGTACCCACAGACAAAGTTGGAGACCCAACTAACGTATATCCAGAAGGTAATGGATCATTCACAACAACATTATAAGCGTTATATAATGAACTATTATTTGTAGCTGTAATTGTAAAAGTTACATTACTACCAATTATTGGAGCACTATTATTTACCGTTTTAGTAACACTTACATCAGTGTCACAATATTCAGTTATTAAATTAATAGAAGTACTAAGATTAGGTCCTCCACAAGGGTTTGGTAGTACGTATTGAACGACAACTGTTCCAACACCTGTAAACGTTATATTATTACCCACCAATACTCCAGGTCCACTTAAAACAGAAAGTGTACCTCCTGAAGGAGATGGTATTAAATCCACATTGGAACCAATACAATACTTTGACGTTGGACCTGTTGGAAGAACAGACAAAGCAATTTCAGGAGTAGATGCACCACATAGAACAATTGGTGAAGTAGAAAATGTAAAAACAGATTCAGTACCCGAAGTAGTAACTCCATTTCCAATGCTACCATTAATTCTGTGACCAACATATCCATAATTTGATTCACACTGCTTTATAGTCATAGAAGTATGACCACCCGTTTCAACTGCTAACATTATATCAGAACCTGTCAATCCACCGGGAATTACAGGATTTGTTGGATCATTTGTTGCCCCCAACATAGTGTTATTATTTTCACCAAAAGCATAAATGTTTTTAGTACTATTAATAACATTTATTCCATTGTATTGAGTATCATGCTCTTGAGGACTCATCCAAATAATATTATTCATTACTGCTCCACCTGAAGCATATCTTGGTTGTACCCAACTTCTTCTTTCGGAAGTTGTAAAATCCCCTAGTTGTCTTACAGTATTATTTCCCATTGCATACAGATTTCCGTCTGTTGCTAATACATAATAAGATCTTTGATTAGAGCTATTGGTACCAGAACCAATCATTTTTGGAGTAATACCAGCTGGTAAAGTCATTTGTCTTGCTCTATTTTGAGTAGCAATAATTGCTGTATTATTTCCTAAATAAACATTACTACCCCATGTGTAAACAGTACCATCTGAACACAAAGCCATTAGTGCGCCTGCACTTCCTCTGGTTGCAACCACGTTAGTTAAAAATGGATTTCCAGTAGCCGTAGTTGTAACTCTACTCCAAACTGTATTTGAACCCGTAGCTCCGTTACCTCTCATATTGGGATCTTGAGATAGAACCCAAACATTACCACTACATGTAGTAAGAGCAATTGTTTGATTAGTTACAAACATCATTTTAACATCTGATGGAGCTACACCAGTAGGTAATCCATTTGAATTACCATTGATAGTTAACTTTTGAAAAGTTGAGCTACTCGTAAGGCTAGCATCTAAAATTGTTCCTTCAGTTGCCCAAGCATACAAACCATCTGTTGCTAATAAAATCCCTTGAACAGTTGAAACAAAATCACTTGCCACAGCAATTTTTAGAGGATTTGCTGCCCCTAAAGCAGGATAATTTGTAGCATTAAAAACAACGGGAGAATAAAGATGAGTAGAACCATTATTGGCCATTTTCTCTCCCCATAATTGAAAAGTTCCATCGCCAGTTCTAGCAACTGTACTGTGAAATGAAGAAACAAAGTTATCATATTCTAAAGTGGTTGCATCAGTATTTGAATTAGCACCATAATTAGCTAAATTTGTATTTGGACATCCCACCGTAGGTACAGCACATTGTGAGTAAATGCTATTGATGGAAGCAAATAGAACGAATATCAAAATGTAATTTCTAAAATTACAAAATGATTTTATAAAATTTAAAGTCATAATCTTTCTAGTTCACAATTTCTAATTGATAATACGTTTGGGTTTCATTGTTATTATCAACAAAATCAAACATCAAATATGTTTCCTTATTAACTGTACCTGATAATTTATAACTCAAATTATAAGTTCCATTTTTAACAATAATTTCTTCTTGCAAAGGCATTGCAATTAAATTAACATCATTACCAGTAACATTAACTTTTGATAATTTAACTTTACCACCTTCTGAAAGCGAATTTATAGTAACAGGTAATGTCATTAAAATGTCATCACAATTTTTCCCAACCCTGATTTTATCTGAAAATTGAATTTTTGAAAATTGAAACACCATTTCAGTTGGAGTAACATTAATTAACATTTTGTCTTTAAATTTTGGGTGTACACAATCATTAGGCCCAAATTTTTTTACATCAGAGAAAAATAAGGTATATACACCTGGCTCTTTAAAGTTAAAATTATTAATTTCGTTACCATACAAAATGGTTGTAGTTTTATTGTTGGGTGAAATAACCGTCCAATTTGCAGCGCTTTCAATTTCTCCAAAATAAACTTTGTTTCCGTAAGAAACTGTTTTAAAAAATTCGGAGTTTAAATTTAATTCTTGCGACTGCAGTTGATAGAATTGTAGAAAAAAAATGTTATAAAAAATACTTTTAAGTACTTTTTATAAAGTAATGAGGGGAGTAAGTAAATCATTTAATTGTCTATTTTAATTGTTTAAATAATTAATAATAATTTGAGGGGGTAAAATTAATGTTATTTTTTTATTTTAAATGTAAATCTATAATTGTTTTTAAATCTTTGAAAGCGAATGGTTTTGTAATATAATCTTTAACTCCTAAAGAAAAACCTATTTCTCTATCTTTTTGTTCCACTTTAGCAGAAAGAAATAAAACTGGAATATCACTATAAATTGAAGCTCTATGCAATTCCATGAAACCATAACCATCTAATGTGGGCATCATAATATCACAAATAATTAAATCCGGCTGAATCTCTTTTACTTTTTCTAATCCATCTTTTCCGTCTGTAGATAGAAATATTTCATACCCCAGATACGTGAGCATTTCGGCTATAGTTTCTCTTAGATTTATTTCATCGTCGATAATTAAAATTCTTGGCATATTTTATTTTTATTGGATTATTAAAGGGAATTTCAATGTTACTTTTGTACCTTCTCCTAACTTACTTTCTAGTTTAACCTTTCCTGAATTTTTTTTAGTAAACATTTTTATTATGTATAAACCTAGACCAGTACCTTGAATACCATTTGAGTTACTAGCTCTGTAAAATGTATTAAAAAGTTTTGATTGATCTTCATCTGGTATTCCAATACCAAAATCAACTACTTCAATAACAACTTTATTATCAATATTATAAAGATACAACCTCACATTTTTATTTGAACCTTGAGAATATTTAAAAGCATTATTTAAAACATTAAACAATGAATATTTTATTAAATTAACATCAGCAAAAATAACTGCATCATCAACATCATATATAGCCTCTACAGTTCTATTATCTTTTAAATGAGTATAACTAGTTTCTATAACATCAATACATATTTCTTTTAAATTGCAATAAACAGGATTGAAATTAGTCTTACCCGCATCATCTTTTGAAATAGTTAATACCGCATCCATTAGTTCAACAATTCTATCTATTTCTTTCGTAATAGTTTGAACTCTTTTTTCTATTTGAGAATTAAAATTATACCCACTTCCTTCTAGATACATAGTAATTAACTCTGCACTTGTTCTAATAGTTGTCATAGGGGTTCTAAATTCGTGAGATATTGTTGAAACTAAATTAGTTCTTAATTCATTCAATTGACGTTCTTGAATCAATGTATCTTCTATTATTTGTTCAGCTTTTTTTCTTTGTGTTATATCACGTGTACTTGACTGAAAACTAACAGGATTTCCATTTTCATACACTAAAGTTGCATTTGTTTCAAACCAAGAATATTCTCCATCCACATGGCGTAATCTTAATTGTTCAGAAAAACTCCCTTTACTTGAAATTATTGAAATAATTTTTTTTCTCAATTTTCCTAAATCATCAGGATGCACAAGGTTTTCAGGTAATGTACCTGTTAACTCTTCTGGTGTATATCCTAATAAATTTTTAACAGAGGGAGAAACATATTGAAGGGTAGTATCAAGACTGTGTAAACAAACCAAATCAATAATATTATCAGCTAATAAGCGATACATATTTTTAACTTCATTCAATTGAATTGCTCTGTTTCTGTTATTTTCCTCAATAAGTAATCGATTTTCCTCTTCCATTTTCTTTCTTTCAGAAATGTCGATTATTTGCGCTACAAAATGTTGAATCTCTCCTAGAGAATTTCTAACCAAAGAAACTGTTAAAAGCACCCATATTAAAGACTTATTTTTATGGACATATCGTTTCTCCATACTAAATCCTGGTTGTTCCCCTTTAACGATCTTTTGCTTGTTTTTTAAATCTTCTTCTAAATCCTCTTCAAAAGTAATTCCATAAAAAGTTAAGTTTTTGAACTCTTCTTTTGTATATCCTAAAATTTGGCACAATCTATCATTAACCTCAATCCAATACCCATCTAAATCTACAATTGCCATTCCTAGAGAAGAATAATAAAACGCTCCTTTAAAACGCTCTTCACTTTGTTGCAGTTTATCATTTAAAATTTTCTCTTCTGTAATATTCTGCATAGCACCAATCATTCGAATTGGTCTATCGTCTTTATCCCTTATTATTATTGCTTTATCACTCACATAAGCATAAGTACCGTCAGATTTTAAATATCGATACTCGT
>RXJZ01000141.1 GCA_003963025.1 Flavobacteriaceae bacterium | reverse complement strand
CTTTATTGATTTCACTAGTTAGAGTAATTTCTATTTTCAGTAAATCGCATAATCTTTTAACTATAGATAATCCCAAACCAGTTCCTTTAATTTCAGAATGATTTACTACATCGGATCTAAAAAAAGAAGTAAAAATTTTATCAATATCTGTTGCAGCAATGCCCATCCCTTTATCTGACAATGAAAATAAAATGGAATTGTTATCTTCAAAAAGTTTTATAGTAAGATCTGTTTCATTATTAGAATATTTTATAGCATTAGATATCAAATTACTAAAAATAATTGAAATTAAATAATTGTCCGAATTGATGTAATAATCATCATTAAACGATGTTATAACTTTTATTTTTTTGTTATCAATTTTGTCTGAAAATCGGATAAGATTATCTAAAATAAGAGCATTTAGATAAATGGTTTCTTTCTTAATATTTTGCTTTTGATTTTCAAATCGGGCCAATAGTAAAAGTTGGTCTACCATATGATTCAATCGATCTACTTCTGAAACACAAAACTGAATTCTTTCTTCGTATTCTTGCTGATTTCTTGGTTTTCTTATTAAAACTTCTAAAGTTCCTTTAATTACTGCTAAAGGTGTTCTTAACTCATGAGAAGCATCTGAAGTAAACTGCTTTTCACGATCGATTGCATTTTCAACTCGATCTAAAAGATGATTAATATTTTCTGATAACACATATAATTCATCTTTATTAAATGGTAATGGAATTCTTGTTTTTAAATTATCTTTAGTAATTTGACTAGATGTTTCTATAATAGTTTGCACCGGTTTAATACTTTTACCCGCAAAAAATCTTGCAATTAAAAACAGTAATATTAAAATCAGAGGAAAAGTAATTAAAAGTATATTTTTTAAAATTAATACAATTTGAAAATCTTCCAAAGACATCGCTACAACTAAATACCCAACAATTTTACCTTTATTAATAATAGGTGTCTGAATTTGTCGAATGGGAATACTATTTAATTTAGTATCAATAAACTTATTATTTACATTGTTTAAAAGTTGAATGTTGGAATTTTTAAGATTTGGTGATTTATCTATTATTTCTTTGTGGTTATCATAAAATTCAACAAAAACAGGATTTACACTTATTGAATTATGCTCTCTAGCTCTCCATTGATCTACTTGAATTAAATAGGTGTCATTAGAATCGGTTGAAATATCGTTTAAGTGTTTGTTTAATTCTTCTTGAATTTCTTCATTAATATGATTGTTAACACTATATTTAACAACACTATAAATAAAAACAAATACCACCGCTATAAGAAATGAACCACTTACAATATAGTTAAAAGCTATCCTATTTTTAAATGAAAAAGAAAACATAATTAACGTTCTATTGATTCAAAATTAGGCTCAATATGAATTAATACATGACCTAATTCAAGAAGTTCTTTTCGTAAAGTATCTTTTAAAAGATGTGCAATGTCATGTCCTTCTTTAACCGATTTATTACCATCTACCATAACATGTAAATCTACATGGTATTTCATACCAGCTTTTCTTATAAAACATTTTTCAATGCATATAACACCTTTTACTGTTTGAGAGATTCTTTTTATTTCAGCCTCCAAGTCATGATATAAATGTTCATCCATAATTTCACCCAAAGCTGGACGAAATATTTTATAACAATTGTATAAGATAAACCCAGATGCTAATAAAGCTGCCCAATCATCAGCTGATTCATATCCTTTTCCAAAAAATAGCGCAATTGAAATCCCAATAAATGCGGCAACTGAGGTTATTGCATCGCTTCTATGGTGCCAAGCATCAGCTTTAAGAGCACTACTATTAGTTTCAATACTTCGTTTCATTACTACTTGAAATGAAATTTCTTTCCAGAGAATAATAGCACCTAAAACAAATAGCGTAAAAGGTTTAGGAAGTTCATGAGGATTTTGAATATTTTGAAAACTTTCGTAAGCAATAATGGTGGCAGAAGTAATTAAAAATCCAACAACTAGAAAGGTAACTAAAGGTTCTGCTCTACCGTGACCGTAAGGATGATTTTCATCTGCGGGTTTGTTCGAATATTTTATGCCAAAAAGTACTAAAAAAGAAGCAAAAACATCTGCCGTTGATTCAATAGCATCGGCAATCAGAGCATAAGAATTTCCAAAATATCCTGTAATACCTTTTATTAAGGCTAATAATGTATTTCCAATGATACTAAAATATGTTGCTTTAATTGCTTTTTCTGTGTTTGGCATGCTAAATTTCGTTTGCGATATACCCTACTCCCCTAATGGTTTTAATTAATTCTTGATCTTTTGATAGGTTTAGTTTTTTACGAATAGCATTCATGAACACATCGATAACTCCTGTATCATATTCAAAATGAATGTCCCAAACGTCTTCAATAATATTGGTTCGTGTGCAAACCTGACCTTTATTTTTAATTAAATATTCGAGTAACTCAAATTCTCTTTGTGTCAAAGATACTTCTTTATTATCAACAAAAACCTGAAATTTTGATTTGTCTAAGGTAATATTTCCAAGCTTTAAAATTTTAACTTCATCTTTTGTGCGAAAATGAATTTTTATACGCTCTAATAATTCTTCAAATGAAAACGGTTTCTTTATGTAATCATTCGCTCCTGCTTTTAATCCTTCAATCGTTTCTTGAACTGTATCTTTGGCGGTTAAGAAAATAATAGGCAAATTACTTTTTTGTAATCGAATATTTTTACAAACATCAATTCCTTGCATTTTGGGTAACATCCAATCTAATAAAACTAAATCTATTGGAAATTCAATTGCTTTTCTCAATCCTTCTTCACCATCTGAAGCAGATGAAATGGTATATCCTTCTTCTTCTAAACCTTGTTTTAAGAAGTCAACAATACCTTTTTCGTCTTCCACTATTAGAATGTGCATAATTAAATTAGATTATTGTTCCACAAATTTAATTCCAAAAGTGATAATATTAGCATTTAAACCATCATTTCTATCATAATGATTGAATCTAAAATCTATACTTTTTAATCCAAATTTCCAAATTTTCGCATTAGTTAGAATATCGGTATACCCAATCCCAAAACCATATTGATTTGCACTAAAACTAGATAAATCATAATCAGAAGTATAAAACTTTTCAGTTGATAAATGAGTTTCATAAGGTGCAAAATATTTAGATTGATTTTGTACATAATATCGATACATTGGAAATACAGTAAATTTATCTGATAATTTAATAGGTAACTCTAAACTAGCAGTATGAGATGTGATTCCCCAATCGTCCCAATAATATCTATAATATGTTCTCAATGAAAACCTTTCATTTAAATAATAATTTAATCTACCTCCAAATGGTAATTTAAAGCGAGTTCCTGGTAAACGTTCTATATCATCGGCTAACTGATAAACCCCTTTATTTTGAGATGATTCATATACTGGAATATATTGAGCCTGACCAATATAATAATTAGCTTTATCAGCAAAATAAACTCTATGATAAGGTGTTGATAGCATACCTTCTTGCTGCAAAAGATCAAAAAATATTGAAAATTGCATTTTTTTTGTAGCAACTTGGGAAAAACCAAATGAAGCAGCATATGAATTTCTATTCGTTGTTTTCCACTGTTCAAATGAAGAAGGTAAATAACTATTGGAAGTTAATCCATTTTGGTCTATTATGTCAACACCTTGAAAATAACCTTGGTTTTGAAAATTATTACCATAAACACCATATTCGTGTAATTCTGTCGGATATATTGGTCTCCATTGATCTAAATAAACATTTCCTTTGATGCTAACTTCAGAGTTTTTATTATTAAATAATTTACTTATTCCACCACCAAAACCAAATGAAGTATAGTCATATTCATTTGAAAATGAAACATCTGCATTCCAGATTAGATTCCTGTCATCTGAACTGTGACTATAATTTATTACAGCAGTTCCCAATACATCTTGAGCCGATGCACCAGATGAAGCTTGCCAAGGAGTACCATAAGGGCCTGTATTAGCTCTATCATCATCATCATCATCATCATCACCACCTCCAGAAGCTCCTGTAGCATTAAATGGATTTATATTACTAGAGGATGCTGATGTGTAAGCTGATAATCCCATATCAACAGTTAAAACATCATCATCATTTAAAGGTATAGCAACGACAATATTTGATGCTAAATCGGTTAACTTTTCTGAACCCATACCACCAGATACAGAAGAGTGAACACCATCTTGCTTATAGTAACTTAGTAGGAAATCAACTTCAATTGTTTCTAAAACACGTTTTTTATAAGTAATTTTTGTTGAATCTGCTACTTGTGAAAAAGCATAATTGCTAATTAAGACAAGTAATAAAATAATTTTATTTTTCATTATTAGTTATATTAATTACATCCACAACCTCCACCTGTCTTTCCTCCATTAGCTCCAGAAGCAGCTTCTCTATATACTTGAAAAGTTGTTTCATATCGCTCAGAAGCTCTTGCTGACAATTTCATATCAGGGTCATTAATATATTGTTTATCATATTCTTTAACAGAATTGCAAGAAGATACTCCTATAAAAATTAAAAAAACGATTATAAATTTTTTCATACTATTGATATTTTTTGATGTCTATATTTTTTGATACGTGAATTCCTCCTTTGTCATCCACTATAATACATTCTATTCCTTTTAATTGATTTACTAAATCGATACCTACTTCTACTCCCAAAACAAATATTCCTGTAGCAAGTGCATCAGCAATTTCTGTTTGCTTAGCAAAAACAGATACACTTATAATACCTGTTGCAGGATATCCCGTTCTTGGATCTATAATGTGTGAATATCGTTTTCCATTAAAAGATACATATTTTTCATAACTTCCTGAAGTTTCAACTGCACTATCATCGAGTGGAAAAGTGGCAAATACTTTATTTTTATTCATTGGGTTAACAATACCTACTGTCCATGAGCTTCCGTCCAATTGTTTTCCCCAAGTATTAATATCTCCAGAAACATTAACTAATCCAGATTGGCAACCTTTTTCTTGAAGTAGATATTTAATTTTATCAGCAATATATCCTTGACCAATTCCTCCAAGTCCCAATTTCATCCCCTTATTTTTTAAAAAAATTGTTTGCTCATTAGGGGCCAAAATTATATTTTGATAGCCTACTTTTTCAACTGATTTCTTAATTGCTTCTTCAGATGGCATTTCTTTCATACTGCCATCAAATTTCCATATTTTATCCATTGAGGCATAACTAATATCAAATGCTCCAGAAGTTAATTTAGAAATCTTAACGGCTCTTTCAACTAATTCAAATACTTCTATATCTACTTTAACAGGTGATATTCCTGCATTTTGATTGACTTTAGAAATTTGAGATGATGGTATCCAATCTGAAATTAAATTTTCAATTCTTTTTACTTCAGAAATAGCTAAATTGTTAAAATAATTACCTTCAATTGAATCTTTAGCGATAACTGTAATTTCGAATGGACTTCCCAACAAACTTTGCTTTTTCTTAAAAAGTTGTTGGCTGTATAGTTGTGATGAAATAACTACAAGTAATATGAAAAAACTATTTCTCATTATTTGTCAAAAGCATGAATCATTTTAATATACTCTTCAGGGGATACGTTTTTGAATCCCATTTTTCCCAATAATTTTCCATTTTTGTCAAGAATAACAACTAAAGGAAAACTCCCTTCTTGATTAAATTTATCAGCTAACATTCTGTTGTGCTCTGTTTGCTCTTTTGATAAAGTATTTGCTTTTTTTCGAGGAAAATCAGCTCTTACAATTATCCATTCTTTAGAAGCTTCTTTTTGAAAAACTTCAGATTGCCAAATATTTTTATCTAATTTGATACATGGTGCACACCAATCAGAACCAGAAAAAACTATAATAATATTTTTACCTTCCTCCGAAGCTATTTGTTTGGCTTCTTCAAAATTATATTTCCAATCTTGTGAAAAACTAAAGGCTGAAAACAACAATAGGATACTTAAAAATAATTTTTTCATTTTTTTTTATTTTTTAATTTCTATACAAATAAACTCCAATAGATTTAAATAATTGTTTTCTAATGATTACATTAAGTAAAAATTAAGTTTATTTCAATTTACCATTTAAATATAAATAATCAGCAGTCTGATACCAGGAAATCGTTTCTTCCAAAACTTTTTTATTAACAGGAAGTGGCGATAATTTATTTGATCCTTTGTCCCATTTATAATAATGTCCCGATTTCTTATTGGATAATATCATAACCTTATCTTCTTTTTTTAGTGCTAATTTTAGATATGTTCCAATTAATGCTCTTTGTTCATAATTTTTAGACAAAACATTTTTTCCAAAAAAGTTTGAAGTGTAGCTCCAATTTAAAGCTCCAAATAAAGTTGGAAAAATATCCATTTGACTACATAAAACATCTACGGTATTTGGTTTAATATGGTTTTTACCATAAATAATTGCTGGAATATGATAATTTTCTACATCAATTTCATCTTTTCCAGCACTACTAGCACAATGATCTGCTACAAAAACAAAAATTGTATTTTTAAACCATGGCTTGGTTTGTGCCTTTTTTAACATTTGTTTTAAAGCATAATCAGAATATTTAACTGCTCCATTTCTTCCTGTTCCACTAGGAATATCAATTTTATTTTCAGGATAAGTATAAGGTCTATGATTAGAAGTAGTCATAATAAAATTAAAAAAAGGTTGTTTTTTATTATGATATGAATCGGCTACTTGAATCATTTTATTGTAAATATCTTCATCACATATCCCCCAAGCATTTTCAAAGGTAACTTCGCTGTCATCTATATTGTGACGTGTTGTTTTTATAGCATCACTTAAAACACTACCTCTACCTCTATCGTAAATGTCAAAACCATTACCACCATAAAAAGCATTCATGTTATCAAAATAACCATCTCCTCCATAAAAAAAGTTACATTTATAGTTTTTACTCTTAAAAACATTAGAAATTGTATATAAATTAGAGTTATTTGGTCGTTTTACGATACTTTGTCCAGGAGTTGGAGGAATAGATAATGTTACTGCTTCCATTCCTCTAACGGTTCTATTTCCAGTAGCTTGTATATTTCTAAAAAACATACCTTGATTTGCAATACTGTCTAAAAATGGAGTAATTTTTTTTTCATTTCCAAATTCGCTCATAAAACTAGCACTCATGCTTTCCATTAAAACAAAAATAACATTTGGCCTAACATCAGAATTTAAAGAATCTGAAATTTCTCTTTTGATAGAAAAATCATTAGTAACAAACTTTATATTGTCATCGGTTAAATTATTACGAATGATTTGAAATGCATCTTGATCAGAAATGAATGGGTAAAATGTTTTAAAATCTAATTTATTGTTTCTGAATTCAGCAAAGAAAGAATAAATACCAGCTTTTGATATTTCATTGTTATATCTGTTTTTAGACCATTCAGCATCAGAATTTTGAATAAATAAGACGAAAAAAAACATCAAACAGATTGAAATGAAAAAAGGTAAAATTCGTTTTTTGACAGTTATTTTAGCTTCGAAAGTTTCTTTAAAAAAATTATTTTTATAAAAAAAGTAAAAAATAACTGCAACAATTAAAAAAATCGAAGGAAGCAAAATGTACAAAGGATACGATTCATGTATGTTTTGAACTACCTCAAATGTATAAATTAGATAGTCTACCGCAACAAAGTTAAAACGGCATTTAAACTCGTCCCAAAAAGTAATTTCAGCAAAAAAAGTAAAAACAAATATGAGTAAGGACAAAATAAAACTAGAATATATTGCTATTCTGTCTAATTTTTTACCAATAAATTTACTAGGTATAATTAATATGTAGAGCGTACTTATTACATATAAAAACGATAAAACACCTAAATCAAAAAAAACTCCGGTAAAAAGAATACGTAATAAGGATATAAATGAAATATCTATTTCATCGAGTTGCCAGAATAAAAAGATAATTCTTATAAAAAAAGAAAACAACAAATACCATGCTGAAAATCCCAATAATAATTGATAACGTTTAGATGTTGAATCAAATAATTTCATATTTATTTTGTTTAATCAAAGGTGTAATTTATAAATTTAAGAACACTTAAGAATCACTTAATTAAAATTTAAGATTTACTTAAATTACAATAGCCCGTTATATTTTCGGATAAACCATTCAAAACTTAAAGCTGTAATGGCAAGAATTAACAACCAAATCCAATCAATTAGAGGTAATTTATTAATGCTCTCTTTTTGGGTAGGGATATACTTTTCATTAGCTATCAAACTCTGAATTAAATTCTCAATTTGATTTGGATAATACGCTTTTCCATTTGTATTTGTAGCCAATTGCTCCAATCGGTTTTTATCTGGATTTACGAATTGCTTCTCGATTTCAAAATCTAAGACTTCAAAACTTCCCGTAAAACTCGTATTAGATTGTTTTTCGGTAACTTTAAACGAATAATTTCCAGCTTCTATTCCGTCTAAATTTACTCTGTAGGAATTTGTAGATTTCAATAAATCATATTTCTTAATCGCTTTTGTTTTAGAATTTGTGACTTGAATTGTCAATTGTGCTTTTTCATCAAATTCGTAGTTTTTATTGAAATATTCGGCTGTAATTTCAATACTTTCACCTGAATTATAGAAACTCTCGTAAGTAACATTCAAATTCTTTTTTGACGCATTGGAAACTAAAAACTGAATGATTTTATCTGTAAACAAATCAAAATCTTCAAAAGACTTCTTATTTAAGTGATTTTCCAAACGCCATTTCCAGATGTTTTCACCCAATAAATAAGCTTCACGTTTACTTCCATTTTCCGTAAAAGTTAAAATTGGATTCTGAACTGGAACATTTCTAACTCTAGCCGATAGTAAGGTATTTACATTATTTTTTGCTGTAATTACTCCAAAACTATGTTCTAAAGGTGGAAAATTTTCAAAACCAATATTCGACTGAGCAAACAAATTGAAATTGGATTCAAACGTAGCCAAATAATCTTCTTTTGATGTTGACATTTTAAAATTCAAATCGTCCTGAATTTGATTTAAAAAATTAAAATCTGTAGCCGTTCCAGTAATCACAAACGTATTGATTTGGGCTACCTTATTTTGATCAAATATCGATTTAAAAGCAGCTGTAGGTTGATACAAAATTAAAACATTGAAATCTTGTAACGATTTAATTTCATTTGGTTTTATAATTGAAACTTTTCGTTGTTGATTAGTTTCAATACTTCTCTTCAAAGCCCCTAAATCCGGATGATTGATAGCTGAAACTAGAGCGATTTCACTTCGCTGATCGATAATTTCAACGGCAAAATTCTTGGTATTGTTAACAGTATTTTTCTCTTTAATGTTGGAAGAAATAACAGCTTTGTATTTTGCTATTCCCACTTTATCCGCATTTAATAAAATAGTAACCGATTGGGCTTTTTTATCTTTTGAAAAGGTAACGGTTTGTTTGTGAACCGTTAGATTCCCAGATTGGATTGAAAAATTAGATGTAATCGTTTCATTTCCATTGTATTGTAAAAATACTTCAACCGGAAATTTGTTCTTTAAAAAAGCATATTTATTTACGTTGATTTGGTTAATTTTTAAATCTAACACAGTAGTAGTATCGCCTAAAACTAGTGGAAAAACACTTGTGTTCTCTTGAAAACTAAATACATAATCATTTCCCATAGTTTGATTTCCATCGGTAAATAAAACTATAGGATAATTGGTATTTCTATACAATTGTTTCACATTCTTAGCAACACCATCAAGATGCGATTGATTTCCTTTAAAATCAAGCTTTTCTAAGGATTGAAATTCTTCGGCAAACGAAAACAATTGCACATCATATTTTTCGGAAATCGCTTTATTTTCAGCAATTTTAAGATATAATTCTGATGCTTCTTTAGTGGCTTTTAATTCGGAAATAGATTTGGAATTATCTACAACTATGGGTAAAGGTGTTTTCTTGATTTCGATTATTTTTCTACTAATAATTGGATTAATTAGCAATAAAAAGATCGAAAACAAACTTATAAAACGTAAAAAAGCCAAAAACCAATACAATTTTGACTGGTTTTTGACTTTATACAAATATTGATAAAACGACAATCCAGCAGCAATAATTACTGATAAGATGAGAAGTAAAATTGTGCTTGTTGTCATTTATAGTTTTAACTATTACGTTAACATTCCTCCGTCAACATTAATAACCTGTCCTGTTACATAAGCGCTCATGTCAGAAGCTAAGAAAACACAAACGTTTGCTACGTCTTCTGGAGTTCCTCCGCGTTTTAATGGAATAGCGTCTCTCCAACCTTTTACCACATCTTCGTTTAATTTAGCTGTCATTTCAGTTTCGATAAAACCTGGAGCGATTGCATTGCAACGAATATTTCTTGAACCTAATTCTAACGCGATAGATTTAGTAAATCCGTTCATACCTGCTTTAGAAGCTGCGTAGTTGGCTTGACCAGCGTTTCCTTTTACTCCTACTACACTACTCATGTTTACGATAGAACCTTTACGGTTTTTCAACATAATTTTTTGTACCGCTTTAGTCATGTTGAAAACCGACTTCAAGTTGATTTCGATTACTTTATCAAAATCCTCTTCAGACATTCTCATTAATAAGTTGTCTTTTGTGATTCCAGCATTATTGATTAAAACGTCGATAGTTCCAAATTCAGCAATTACGTCATCAACTAATTTTTGTGCTTCGTTAAAATCAGCAGCGTTTGATTTGTATCCTTTAGCTTTAATTCCTAAAGCATTTAATTCATTTTCTAAAGCCATTGCCGATTCTACAGACGAACTATAAGTAAATGCAACATTTGCTCCTTGTTCTGCAAAAACTTTAGCTATACCGCTACCAATTCCACGGCTTGCACCAGTAATAATGGCAACTTTTCCTTCTAATAATTTCATGGTAAATATTTGTATTAGTTTGTTTCTGTAATAAAGTTCAAATATAGGAATATTTTAAAGTATAAAAAAAGTCAAAGTTCAATTAAACCTTTTTTATAAATCATTGTCTTACTAAAATAATCTTAAAACAATCAATTATGAAAAACCAATTTTTTTTAGGTCTTTTTGTCATTTTCGTATTGACTTCTTGTAGTAATAATTCTGATGATAATTATGAAGTAATTCCGTCATACCCATTTGTAGAAGCTGAATTTGGTTCTTCAATAGATTTAAACAATTTAGCAAATTATGCCAATCAAATTGTTCCACCCTATATTACGAAAAATAATTCTCAAGGAAATGTTATAACAGATAAAGGCGCTACTTTAGGAAGAGTATTGTTTTATGATAAAAATCTATCATCAAATAACACAATTTCTTGTGCTAGCTGTCATAAACAAGAATTTGCTTTTAGTGATACTAATGTTGCGAGTACAGGAGTTAACGCTTCAACTGGTCGTCATTCAATGCGTTTAATAAATTCAAGATTTGCTACCGAAACTAAGTTCTTTTGGAATGAACGCGCAATTAACCTAGAAACTCAAACCACAATGCCAATTAAAGACCATGGAGAAATGGGATTTAGTGGAGAAAATGGTGATTTATCATTTGACGATTTAATTACAAGATTAAACGGAATTGGTTATTACAGAGAACTTTTTAAATTTGTTTATGGTTCAGAAGAAATAACAGAAGTAAAAATACAAAGTGCTCTTGCACAATTTATCAGAAGTATTCAATCTTTTGATTCTAAATATGATGCAGGTAGAGCTTTAGCTACAAATGATGGGCAACCTTTTTCAAATTTTACTGCACAGGAAAATCAAGGTAAAAATTTATTTTTAACGCCACCCGTATTTAATCCGAATGGTGTAAGAACTAGTGGCGGATTAGGATGTGCAGGATGTCATAGAGCTCCTGAATTTGATATTGATCCTAACACTTTAAATAATGGTATTATTGGAACTATTGCTGGAACAGGCATTGATACTGGAAATACAAAAGCTCCAACACTACGCGATTTAGTAAAGACAGATGGTACTACTAATGGACCAATGATGCACACAGGTGTAATTACTTCATTACAAGCCGCAATTGGACATTATGGAACTATTAATATTGCGCCTGGAAATAATAATTTAGATCCAAGATTAAGACCAGGAGGTTTAGGACAACAATTAAATCTTACTGCAACAGAAGTTAATGCAGTTATTGCTTTCTTAAGAACATTATCTGGAACTGATGTTTATACAAATCAAAAATGGTCTAATCCTTTTAATTAATATTTAATTATTCAATTATTAATTTATTTCCTTTTGGAATCAAAACGATACAAAAAGGCGAGGTAATTACAGCTGTAACTATTTCGCCTTTTTTTGGAACTATTTCATTTTTCTTTACCAAAATGGTTTGATTGTCATTTCTAACTGAATCTATATCAATTGAATAGCCTCCTGAGTTTTTTTGCCCCTGAAATAATACCAAAACATTTTTCGTTTTAAAATCTACTTTTAAAAAATTAGCATATTGAGATTCGTCTAATTTTAAAGATTCTATAAACTTTATGTAAGTCTCATTATCTTGAATTAAAAGATGCCCTGGTTTTTCTGAACCACCAAAATCACTTTTATGTATTATAGTGAATGAATTATCCGAAATAACTTTAGTATTACTGCATGACATTATCAAGAATAAAATGGGAAGAATTTTGATCATTATTTAGAATTTATAGCTTTAAAATATACTTTTTCGTATAAGGGTACAATATTATGGATATCAAATAGCTTGGCTGTTTCTAAAGCATTCACTTTAAATTGAGCTAATTTATCCTCATTTTTTAACAAAGAAATAGCATCTCGACTCATTTTAGCGACATCTCCAACATTACTCAAATAACCAGAAAAACCATCTTTGTTCACTTCAGGCAATCCACCAGAATTACTTGAAATAACAGGAACTCCACATGCCATAGCTTCTAAAGCCGCCAAACCAAAACTTTCGGTTTCTGAAGGTAATAAGAACAAATCGGAGAAACATAAAATTTTATCAATTTCGTTACTATTTCCGAAGAAAATGACTTTGTTTTGAATACCTAATTGTTCACATAATTGCTCTGCTCCTTCTTTTTCTTGACCTTCTCCCACCATCATTAATTTTGATGGCACTTCTTTCTGAATTTCATAAAAGATTCTAACTATATCTTCGATACGCTTTACTTTTCTAAAATTAGAAATATGAGTTATGATTTTCTCGTCCTCATTAGCAATTAACGAACGATGGCATGGAATATTTTCTTTTAGTTTTTCTTTGTTTAATTCAATGAAATTTGGAATAACTTGGATTTCATTTGTAATATCAAATAAGCGATATGTATCGTCTTTTAAGCTTTGTGAAACGCTCGTTACCACATCCGATTTATTGATACTGAAACTTACTGCAGGCTTATAAAATGGATGATTCCCAACTAAAGTAATATCAGTTCCGTGCAATGTTGTTACCATTGGAATATGAATGCCTTCATCTGCTAACATCTGCTTTGCCATATAACCCGCATAAGCATGTGGAATAGCATAATGTACATGTAAAACATCAATTTTATACAATTTTACCATATCCACTAACTTACTTGAAAGTGCTAATTCATATGGCTGATAGTGGAACAACGGATATTCGGGAACGTGAACTTCATGATAATGCACATTCGGATTTAACAATGCCAAACGCACTGGTTGACTGTATGTAATAAAATGAATGTCGTGACCTCTTTTGGCTAATTCCAAACCCAATTCGGTAGCCACAACACCACTTCCTCCAAATGTAGGATAACAAACTATCGCAATTTTCATGTATATAAATTTTGAAATAAAATTACCACTTCTAACGTTGGCAATTCTAAAACATTTGTTAAAAGTTATTTTTTAAAAGCTGCCTCATAAGTAGCTATCCAATCGACTACTGTGATTTTTTTTACTAATTCGCCAA
>RXJZ01000268.1 GCA_003963025.1 Flavobacteriaceae bacterium | reverse complement strand
GAAGCTAATTTAAGTAAATAATAAGATTATGAGTATCATAATTAAGCCTATTATAACTGAAAAAATAACTAAAGATGGTGAAGTTTTTAACCGTTTTGGTTTTGTAGTTGCTAAAAATGCAAATAAAATTCAAATCAAAAATGCTATCGAAGCAGCTTATGGTGTGAATGTGGTTGCAGTTAATACAATGAACTACAGAGCTGATAGAAGTGTTAAATATACCAAAAGTGGTTTAATCAGTGGCAAAACAAATGCTTACAAAAAAGCAGTTGTTCAAGTACAAGAGGGAGAAACAATAGATTTTTATACTAATATCTAATAGAAAATGTCAGTTAGAAAATTAAAACCTATTACCCCGGGTCAGCGTTTTAGAGTTGTTAATAGCTTTGACACTATTACAACTGATAAGCCGGAGCGTTCATTAATCGCACCGAAAAAAAACTCAGGAGGTAGAAATAGTCAAGGAAAGATGACCATGCGTTACACAGGCGGTGGTCACAAACAAAAGTATCGTATCATTGATTTTAAAAGAGCTAAAGTTGGAATTCCAGCAACAGTTAAAACTATCGAGTACGATCCAAATCGTTCAGCTTTTATTTCATTATTGTATTATGCAGATGGAGCTAAAACTTACATCATTGCTCAAAATGGATTACAAGTTGGACAAACTGTAGTTTCAGGTGAAGAAGCATCTCCAGAAATTGGAAATGCAATGCCTTTAAGTAAAATTCCTCTAGGAACTGTTATTTCGTGTATCGAATTAAGACCAGGTCAAGGAGCTGTAATCGCTCGTTCAGCAGGAACTTTCGCTCAGTTAATGGCAAGAGATGGAAAATATGCTACAATTAAAATGCCTTCTGGAGAGACAAGATTAATCTTGTTAACTTGTATGGCAACAATCGGAGCAGTTTCTAACTCAGACCACCAATTAATCGTATCAGGTAAAGCTGGTAGATCAAGATGGTTAGGTAGAAGACCAAGAACAAGACCAGTAGCAATGAACCCAGTTGATCACCCAATGGGAGGTGGTGAAGGACGTTCTTCAGGAGGTCACCCACGTTCAAGAAAAGGTTTACCTGCTAAAGGTTATAGAACTCGTTCTAAAGTTAACCCGAGTAATAAGTATATTGTAGAACGTAGAAAGAAATAATTAGATAGACATGGCACGTTCATTAAAAAAAGGACCATTCGTTCACTATAAATTAGAGAAGAAAGTTCAAGAAAATATTGCAGGTGGTAACAAAGGTGTTGTAAAGACTTGGTCTAGAGCATCTATGATTACTCCAGATTTTGTTGGGCAAACTATCGCAGTTCACAATGGTCGTCAATTTGTTCCAGTATATGTAACTGAGAACATGGTAGGACACAAATTAGGAGAGTTTTCACCAACAAGATCTTTTAGAGGTCATGCTGGGGCTAAAAATAAAGGTAAAAAATAATAGGAAGCTATGGGAGTTCGTAAAAGAGAAAGAGCAGAGCAGACTAAAGAGGCTAAAGCACAAGTGGCTTTCGCTAAATTAAATAACTGCCCTACTTCACCTAGAAAAATGCGTTTAGTTGCAGATTTAGTTAGAGGTCAGAAAGTAGAAATGGCTCTTAATATATTAAGATTTAGTCAAAAAGAAGCTTCAAGAAAATTAGAGAAATTGTTGTTATCAGCAATTAATAACTATCAGCAAAAAAATGCTGATGCTAATTTAGAAGAAGCTGGCTTATTTGTAAAAACGATTACTGTAGATGGTGGAATGATGTTAAAAAGACTTCGTCCAGCTCCACAAGGTCGTGCACACAGAATTAGAAAGCGTTCTAACCACGTAACAATCGTGTTAGGATCAAATAATAACACACAAAGCAATTAATAAACAGTATGGGACAAAAGACAAATCCAATCGGAAATAGACTTGGTATCATCAGAGGATGGGACTCAAACTGGTATGGAGGAAATGATTACGGTGATAAAATCGCTGAAGATGCTAAAATCCGTAAATACATCCATGCACGTTTATCAAAAGCTAGTGTATCTAAAATAATTATCGAGAGAACTTTAAAACTTGTAACCGTTACTATCACTACTGCTAGACCTGGTATCATTATCGGAAAAGGTGGTCAAGAGGTAGACAAGTTAAAAGAAGAACTTAAGAAAATTACTGACAAAGAAGTTCAAATCAACATCTTTGAAATCAAAAGACCTGAGTTAGATGCTTATTTAGTAGCAACTTCTATCGCTCGTCAAATTGAAAGCAGAATCTCTTACAGAAGAGCTATTAAAATGGCTATCGCGGCTGCAATGAGAATGAATGCTGAAGGTATCAAAGTTATGATTTCTGGACGTTTAAACGGTGCTGAAATGGCGCGTTCTGAACACTTCAAAGAAGGTAGAATTCCTTTGTCAACTTTCAGAGCTGATATTGATTATTCATTAGCTGAAGCACATACTACTTATGGTAGAATGGGTATCAAAGTATGGATAATGAAAGGTGAGGTTTATGGAAAAAGAGATCTTTCTCCGTTAGTTGGTATGGACAAAAAACAGTCTAAATCATCAGGATCATCTGCTCCAAAAAGAGACGGTAAACCAAACGCACGCAAAAGAAAGTAATTATTTAAACTAAAGAAAAATGTTACAGCCTAAAAGAACAAAATACCGTAAGGTACAGAAAGGTAGAATGAAAGGCGTTTCTCAAAGAGGACACGAGCTTTCTAACGGAATGTTTGGTATCAAATCTTTAGATTCTTCATTTATTACTTCTCGTCAAATTGAAGCAGCTCGTATCGCAGCAACACGTTTCATGAAAAGAGAGGGTCAATTATGGATCAAAATATTTCCAGATAAGCCTATTACAAAGAAACCATTAGAAGTACGTATGGGTAAAGGTAAAGGTGCAGTTGAATATTGGGCTGCAGTTGTTAAACCTGGTAAAATTATGTTTGAAGTTGGAGGCGTGCCTCTATCTGTTGCTAAAGAAGCATTACGCTTAGCAGCTCAAAAACTTCCTGTTAAAACTAAGTTTATCGTTGCTAGAGATTTCGAAGCATAATCAAAATTTATTATGAAACAATCAGAAATTAAAAATCTATCTGCAGCTGAGTTACAAGAACAACTTAGTCAGTTAAAGAAAACGTATACCGACCTAAAAAATGCTCATGCAATATCTCCAATTCAAAATCCTCTTCAGTTAAGAACTTTAAGAAGATCAGTTGCGAGATTACACACAGAGTTAACTAAAAGAGAGTTACAATAATTGTACACTAGCTGAAAGATGGAAAAAAGAAATTTAAGAAAAGAGAGAATTGGTGTGGTGACTTCAAACAAAATGGAGAAATCTATTGTTGTGTCACAAACTACAAAAGTGAAACACCCATTATACGGTAAGTTCGTGTTGAAAACTAAGAAATATGTTGCACACGACGAAACAAACGATTGTAACATTGGAGATACTGTAAGAATTATGGAGACACGTCCATTGAGTAAATCTAAATGTTGGAGATTAGTTGAAATCATTGAAAGAGCGAAGTAATTATGGTACAACAAGAGTCAAGATTAAAAGTAGCAGATAACACAGGAGCGAAAGAAGTTCTTACGATCCGTGTTTTAGGAGGAACGAAACGTCGTTATGCCTCTGTTGGTGACAAAATTGTAGTTTCAATTAAAGATGCAACTCCAAACGGAAACGTTAAAAAAGGAGCAGTATCAACTGCAGTAGTTGTACGTACCAAAAAAGAAGTGAGAAGAGCTGATGGATCTTACATCCGTTTTGACGATAACGCATGTGTATTGTTAAACGCTGCAGGAGAAATGAGAGGAACTCGTGTTTTTGGTCCGGTTGCCAGAGAACTTCGTGAAAAACAATTCATGAAAATTGTATCATTAGCACCTGAAGTGCTTTAATTCTTATACAAATGATAAAGCTAAAAATTAAATCAGGAGATATCGTAAGAGTTATTGCTGGAGACCACAAAGGTTCTGAAGGTAAAGTTCTAAGAGTTCTTCGTGAGAAAAACAAAGCGGTTGTTGAAGGAGTTAACATGGTTTCGAAACATACTAAACCAAGTGCTAAAAACCCTCAAGGAGGAATCGTTAAGAAAGAAGCTCCTATTCATGTGTCTAACTTATCTTTGATTGATCCAAAGTCAAAAGAAGTGACTAAAGTTGGTTTCAAACAAGAAGGAGACAAGAAAGTGAGATTTTCAAAAAAATCTAATCAAGTACTATAGTTATGGCATATATTCCTAGACTAAAAGAAGAATATAAGAGTAGAGTTATTGCTGCTCTTACAGAAGAGTTCGGTTACAAAAATGTAATGCAAGTTCCTAAACTTGAAAAAATTGTTGTAAGCCGTGGAGTTGGTGCAGCTGTATCTGATAAAAAATTAGTAGATTACGCTGTTGAAGAATTAACAAAAATTACTGGGCAAAAAGCAGTTGCTACAATTTCTAAGAAAGACGTTGCTTCTTTCAAATTAAGAAAAGGTATGCCAATTGGTGCTAAAGTAACGTTACGTGGAGAAAGAATGTATGAATTCTTAGATAGATTGATTACTTCATCTTTACCACGTGTAAGAGACTTCAACGGAATCAAATCAACTGGATTTGATGGTAGAGGAAACTACAATTTAGGAGTGTTAGAACAAATCATTTTCCCAGAAATTGATATTGATAAAGTAAATAAAATTGCTGGTTTTGATATTACTTTTGTAACTTCTGCTGAAACAGACAAAGAAGCAAAAGCATTATTAGCGGAATTAGGATTACCTTTTAAAAAGAATTAAGACATGGCTAAAGAATCAATGAAAGCCCGTGAGGTGAAAAGAATTGCATTAGTAGAAAAGTATGCTGAGAAAAGAAAAGCTTTAAAAGAAGCTGGAGATTTCGAAGGATTACAAAAATTACCAAAAAATTCTTGTCCAGTTAGAGTACACAATCGTTGTAAATTAACAGGTAGACCAAGAGGGTATATGCGTCAGTTTGGTATTTCTCGTGTAACATTCCGTGAAATGGCAAATCAAGGATTAATTCCAGGTGTTAAAAAAGCATCTTGGTAATTCCAAAAAAAGTTATTACTTTTGCAATCCAAAAAATAAGTTTAATTGGTTAAAGGTTCAATCCGCTGAGGGCGGATTGAAAACCATAACCGCAAATCTATACATATGTATACAGATCCAATTGCCGATTATCTAACGCGTGTTAGAAATGCAGTAAGAGCCAACCACAAAGTGGTTGAAATTCCTGCTTCTAATATGAAGAAAGAAATCACAAAGATTTTATTCGATCAAGGATATATCTTAAGTTACAAATTTGACGATTCTACTGTTCAAGGTACAATCAAAATTGCACTTAAATATGATAAAGACACGAAAGAGTCTGTAATCAAAGATATCCAAAGAATTAGTAAACCAGGTTTACGTAAATATGCTGGTTCATCAGACTTACCAAGAATCTTAAATGGTTTAGGTATTGCTATTGTTTCTACATCAAAAGGATTGATGACAGGAAAACAAGCTAAGCAATTAAATGTTGGTGGAGAGGTAATTTGTTACGTATATTAATAAAAAGACGAGACAATGTCAAGAATAGGTAAAAATCCAATTGCAATTCCAGCAGGAGTAACTGTAGAAGTTAAAGATGCTGTAATTACAGTAAAAGGAAAATTAGGCGAGCTTACTCAAGAATTTTCTGATGTAACCGTTAAAATCGAAGATAACCAAGTTATCGTTGAACGTTCATCTGATTACAAAACTGAGAGAGCGAAACACGGACTTTATCGTTCATTAATCAACAATATGATTGTTGGTGTTTCTGAAGGTTTTACAAAAGAGTTAGAATTAGTTGGAGTTGGATATAGAGCTTCTAATCAAGGTCAAAAACTTGATTTAGCTTTAGGTTTCTCTCACAACATCGTTCTAGAAGTTGTAAAAGAAGTTACTGTTGAAACAGTATCAGAAAAAGGTAAAAATCCGATAGTGAAATTATCTTCATTCGACAAACAATTATTAGGTCAAGTAGCTGCGAAGATCAGAGGTTTCCGCAAACCTGAGCCATATAAAGGAAAAGGAGTTAAGTTTGTAGGAGAAGAACTAAGAAGAAAAGCAGGTAAATCAGCTTAAAAATTAAGACTATGTCATTAACAAAATCTGAAAGAAGACAAAGAATTAAGTTCAGAATCAGAAAGATTGTAAGCGGAACTGCTGCTCAACCAAGACTTTCTGTATTCAGAAGTAATAAAGAAATCTATGCTCAAATCATAGATGATGTAAACGGTACTACTTTAGTAGCAGCTTCATCAAGAGATAAAGATGTTGCACAAGGAACTGCTGTTGAAACTGCAAAAGCAGTTGGTAAATTAGTTGCTGAAAAAGCTCTTAAAGCAGGTATCACTACAATCTCTTTTGATAGAGGTGGGTATTTATACCATGGACGTGTGAAATCATTAGCTGAAGGGGCTAGAGAAGCTGGACTTAAATTCTAAGAAATTATGTATCATAATTATAAAAACGTAGAGATTGTAAAACCAGGAGGTCTTGAATTAAAAGATCGTTTGGTGAGTGTAAATCGTGTTACTAAAGTTACTAAAGGAGGTAGAGCATTTGGTTTCTCTGCTATAGTAGTAGTTGGTGATGAAAACGGAGTAGTGGGTCATGGATTAGGAAAATCTAAAGATGTTTCTGAAGCAATCGCTAAAGCGGTGGAAGATGCTAAGAAAAACTTAGTTAGAATTCCTCTTCAAGGTCAATCTGTTCCTCATGAGCAAAAAGGTAAATTTGGTGGTGCTAGAGTATTCTTAATGCCTGCTTCTCACGGTACTGGAGTTATTGCTGGTGGTGCTGTTCGTGCGGTATTGGAGTCTGTTGGTGTTCACGATGTATTATCTAAATCACAAGGTTCATCAAACCCTCACAATGTGGTAAAAGCAACTTTTGATGCTTTATTGCAAATGAGAAGTGCTGCTACTGTAGCTAAACAAAGAGGAGTATCTTTAGAAAAAGTATTCAAAGGTTAATTAACAGGAAATCATGGCAAAATTAAAAGTAAAACAAGTAAGAAGTAAAATCAATTGTCCTCTTGATCAAAAGAGAACTTTGGAAGCTTTAGGTCTTCGTAAAATGGGACAAGTTGTTGAGCATGATGCAAATCCTGCTATCCTTGGAATGGTAAATAAAGTTAAACACTTAGTTTCTGTTGAAGAAACTAAATAACACTATACAGTTATGAATTTAAGTAACTTACAACCAGCTGAAGGTTCAGTTCACAACCAAAATAAAAGAGTAGGTAGAGGAGAAGGTTCTGGTAAAGGTGGTACTGCTGCACGTGGTCACAAAGGGGCTAAGTCTCGTTCTGGATACTCTAAGAAAATTGGTTTTGAAGGAGGTCAAATGCCACTTCAAAGACGTGTTCCTAAGTTTGGTTTCAAGAACATCAATAGAGTAGAATATCAAGGTATTAATCTTGATTCGTTACAATTATTAGTAGATAACGGTGTAGTAACTGATACAGTTGATTTTTCTGTATTTGTAGATACTCGTTTAGCTACAAAAAATAGCTTAGTAAAGATTTTAGGAAGAGGTGAGCTAAAAACAAAACTTAAAGTAAGTGCTCACAAATTTACTGCATCTGCAAAAGCGGCTATCGAGGCTGCTGGTGGAGAAGCTGTAACTTTATAATCCTTTAGTAAAATGAAGAAATTTATAGATTCATTCATCAACGTTTGGAAAATCGAAGAGTTAAAAAATCGTATTTTATTAACTCTTGGATTATTATTAGTGTACCGTTTTGGTGCGCAAGTTACCCTTCCGGGGATTGATGCTACTAAATTGACAAATCTTACAAACCAAACTGATGAAGGTATCGGATGGTTAATTAATGTATTTACAGGAGGTGCGTTTTCGCAAGCTTCTGTATTTGCATTGGGTATCATGCCATATATATCAGCTTCTATCGTAGTTCAATTAATGGGAATTGCGGTACCATATTTACAAAAATTACAAAAAGACGGTGAAAGTGGTAGAAAGAAAATTAACCAAATTACAAGATGGTTGACGATCTTAATTACTTTAGTTCAAGGTCCAGGTTATATTTATAACTTGTACAGAACTTTACCAGGTGAAGCATTTATGTTAACTGGTCCTACATTCATCTTCTCTTCAGTTCTTATCTTAGTAACTGGAACTATTTTTGCAATGTGGTTAGGAGAAAAAATTACTGATAAAGGTATTGGTAACGGTATCTCTTTATTGATAATGGTAGGTATTATTGCAAGAATGCCACAAGCATTTATTCAAGAGTTTTCATCTAGAACTTCTCAAGCAAATGGAGGTGTTATGATGATTGTTATTGAATTAATTCTTTGGTTCTTAGTAATAATTGCATGTATTTTATTAGTAATGGCTGTAAGAAAAATTCCAGTACAGTATGCAAGACGTTCCGTTTCTGGGGATTTTGAAGAAGATATGATGGGTGGTAACAGACAGTTTATCCCATTAAAACTAAATGCATCAGGTGTTATGCCGATCATTTTTGCACAAGCTATTATGTTTATTCCTGCTGCTGTTTCTGGTTTGGCTAAAGAATCAGATACTGCACTTTCTATTGCAGGAATGTTCAACGATCCATTCGGTTTAGTATATAATATTGTTTTTGCTTTGTTAATCGTAATTTTTACGTACTTTTACACCGCAATTACAGTGCCAACTAACAAGATGGCTGATGATTTAAAAAGAAGTGGAGGTTTCATTCCAGGTGTTAAACCAGGTGTTGAAACTGGAGATTACCTAGATAAAATTATGTCTTTAATTACTTTTCCAGGTTCGTTATTTCTTGCTTTAGTAGCTGTGTTCCCAGCTGTTGCAGTAAGTTTACTTGGGGTACAAGGTGCTTGGGGTTATTTTTATGGAGGTACTTCTTTACTAATCATGGTTGGAGTTGCAATAGATACTATTCAACAAATAAATTCTTATTTATTGAATAAACACTATGATGGTTTGATGAAAAGTGGTAAAAATAGAAAAGCAGTAGCTTAATTTTTTATGGCAAAGCAATCAGCAATAGAACAAGACGGAACAATTATTGAAGCATTATCAAATGCTATGTTTCGTGTAGAATTAGAAAACGGACACGTTGTAATTGCTCATATCTCTGGTAAAATGCGTATGCATTATATTAAATTATTACCAGGGGACAAGGTTAAACTTGAGATGAGCCCTTACGATTTGTCTAAAGCAAGAATTACTTATAGATACTAAAGCTATTAAAATGAAAGTAAGAGCATCAGTTAAAAAGAGAAGTGCCGAGTGCATTATTGTACGTAGAAAAGGAAGATTATACGTTATTAACAAAAAGAATCCTAGATTTAAACAAAGACAAGGATAATTATGGCAAGAATTGCAGGGGTAGATATACCTAAACAAAAGAGAGGAATCATTGCTTTAACATACATTTTTGGTATTGGTAAAAGCAGAGCTAAAGATATTTTAGCTAAAGCTCAAGTGAGCAAAGACAAGAAAGTTCAAGATTGGAATGATGACGAGATCGGAGCAATCCGTGATGCGGTATCATACTACAAAATTGAAGGTGAATTGCGTTCAGAAGTTCAATTAAACATTAAACGTTTAATGGACATTGGATGTCAAAGAGGTATTCGTCACAGAGCTGGACTTCCATTAAGAGGTCAAAGAACTAAAAACAACTCTAGAACTAGAAAAGGTAAGAGAAAAACTGTTGCTAACAAGAAAAAAGCAACTAAATAATAAGTAATAATATGGCTAAAGCAACTGCAAAAAAACGTAAAGTTATCGTTGAATCTTCGGGAGAAGCACATATTAATGCTACTTTTAACAACATCATCATTTCTTTAACTAATAAGAAAGGTGAAGTAATTTCTTGGTCTTCAGCTGGTAAAATGGGCTTTAGAGGTTCTAAAAAGAATACTCCTTATGCAGCTCAAATGGCAGCAGAAGATTGTAGTAAAGTAGCTCTTGAAGCTGGACTTAAAAAAGTGAAAGTTTATGTGAAAGGTCCAGGAAATGGTAGAGAATCTGCTATTAGATCAATCCATAACTCAGGAGTTGAAGTTACTGAAATCATTGATGTAACTCCAATGCCACACAACGGATGTCGTCCTCCGAAAAGAAGAAGAGTATAATTTAAGTATAACACAGGTAGGTTTAAAATTATCGAAGGATATAGACCTGAATTCATAATTCCTACCTTTTTTAATTTTTTAAAATGGCAAGATATACTGGTCCAAAAACAAAAATTGCTCGTAAATTTGGCGAAGCAATCTTCGGAGATGATAAAGCCTTCGAAAAAAGAAATTACCCTCCAGGGCAACATGGTTTAGCTAAAAAGAGAGGTAAAAAATCTGAATATGCTGTTCAGTTAATGGAAAAGCAAAAAGCTAAATATACTTACGGTATTTTAGAAAAACAATTCAGAAACTTATTCAAAAAAGCATCTGCTGCTTCTGGAGTAACAGGTGAAATTTTATTACAATTATGTGAAGCTCGTTTAGATAACGTAGTTTTCAGAATGGGTGTTGCTCCATCTCGTAGAGCTGCTCGTCAAATTGTATCTCACAGACACATCACTGTAAATGGTGAAGTTGTTAATGTACCTTCTTACCACCTAAAACCAGGTGATAAAGTTGCTGTACGTGAAAAATCAAAATCTCTTGAAGCTATTGATCGTTCTTTAGCTGCTTCTTCTCATGTATATGAGTGGATTACTTGGAATAATGATACTAAAGAGGGAACTTTTGTTTCTGTACCTCAAAGACTTCAAATTCCAGAAAACATTAAAGAACAACTAATCGTTGAGTTGTATAACAAATAATAATTGACATTAGTCGAAATATGGCAATATTTAATTTTCAAAAGCCCGATAAAGTTATCATGATCGATTCTACGGATTTCGAAGGTAAATTTGAATTTAGACCTTTGGAACCTGGTTACGGATTGACTGTTGGTAATGCACTTAGAAGAGTTTTGCTTTCTTCACTTGAAGGTTATGCTATTACATCAGTACGTATTGAAGGTGTAGAACATGAGTTCTCTACAATCGCTGGTGTAGTGGAAGATGTAACAGAAATTATCTTAAATCTTAAACAAGTACGTTTTAAACGTCAAATTGAGGATATTGATAATGAGTCTGTTTCTATCTCTCTTTCAGGTAAAGATAAAATTACTGCAGGTGATTTTCAAAAATTCATCTCTGGTTTTCAAGTTTTAAATCCAGATTTAGTTATCTGTAATTTAGACAGCAAAACAGCTATCAACATGGAACTTTCTATCGAAAAAGGTAGAGGATATGTTCCTGCTGAAGAGAACAAAAAATCAAATGCTCCAATAGGAACTATTTTTACAGATTCTATTTACACTCCAGTAAAGAACGTAAAATATGCTATTGAGAATTTCCGTGTGGAACAAAAAACGGATTACGAAAAATTAGTTTTTGAAATCATTACTGATGGTTCTATCCATCCTAAAGATGCTTTAACTGAAGCTGCTAAAACGTTAATTCACCACTTTATGTTGTTCTCTGATGAAAGAATTACTCTTGAGGCAGATGAAATTGCTCAAACTGAGTCTTATGATGAAGAATCTTTACACATGAGACAGTTATTGAAAACTAAATTAGTTGATATGGACTTATCTGTTAGAGCATTAAATTGTTTAAAAGCGGCTGAAGTTGATACATTAGGTGATTTAGTATCTTTCAACAAGAACGACTTAATGAAGTTCCGTAATTTTGGAAAAAAATCATTAACTGAATTAGATGAGTTAGTGGCAAATAAAAACCTTACTTTTGGAATGGATTTAACTAAATACAAGTTAGATAAAGAATAATTGCTTCATATTTTGCTCTCCTTAACTGGATTGATGCAAGATGAAGATAAATAATAGACGTCATGAGACACGGAAAAAAGAATAATCATTTAAGTAGACAAACAGGACATAGAAAAGCTATGTTAGCTAATATGGCTTGTTCGTTAATTGAGCATAAGCGTATTAATACAACTGTTGCTAAAGCAAAAGCTTTAAAACAATTTATTGAACCATTAGTTACAAAATCTAAAGAAGATACAACTCATAACCGTCGTATTTGTTTCTCTTATTTAAGAGATAAATACGCTGTTACTGAATTGTTCAGAGAAGTTGCTGCTAAAGTTGGTGACCGTCCAGGAGGATACACACGTATCATCAAGTTAGGAAACCGTTTAGGGGATAACGCTGATATGGCAATGATTGAGTTAGTAGATTTCAATACATTGTACAATGGTGGTAAAAAAGAAGTTAAGAAAACGACTCGTCGTGGTAGAGCTAAAAAAGCGGAAGGTACTGCTCCTGAAGCTCCAGCTACTGAAACTTCTGAAAATACTGAAGCTACAGAATAATATATTTTTTAATATGTTAAAAAAAAGGATAAACTATTATAGTTTATCCTTTTTTATTTTAATTTGTATTTTAAAATTTTAATTATGAAAAATTATTGCTTGCACTTAATGTTATTTGTAACATTTTCTTTTTTTGCTCAAGATAATCAAAACTCTAAAAAGGGAGATTATAATATCGATTATTTAGGAAATTTCAACAAAGCGGGTATGTGGTTGCCTGCTTCAGTTGAAGATAAGTCTATTTCAGGTTCTCCTTATTTGTTTAATTCTTGGGAAGGTTTATTCTCTGTTATAAATATGAAAGGGAATCGATTTGATTTACTTAATTTAAATTACAATATCTCAACTAAAAAATTAGAATCTAAAGTTTCTAAAGACTCTGTATTTCAATACGATTTAAAAGATATTGATAAAGTTAAATATCTCTCTAAAGTCTATAAAGTTTATAATGAAGAGCTTTTTCTTCAATTGTTCACCTCTGATACTTTTGAATTTTTAAAGTCATTTCAAGTAGTTATTCAAGAAGCTGTTAGTAATCCTCTAACTCAATCTTCATTAACACCTAGAAGATACGTTTATAAAAATGAATATAAAATTTTTCGAAATGGTGTTGTCACAGATTTTAAATTGAATAAAAAATCTTTATTAAATCTTTTTCCTGATAAAATTGATCTAATAAAGAATTATGCTAATTCAAATAAATTATCGTTTAGTGAAGAAAACGATGTCGTGAAAATTTTTAATTATATCGTTAATAATTAAAATAATTTCACAAAACAACTTTTATAACTAAATTTGCAACCACAACAACACAACGCAATGAAATACAACAATCGTTCTAAGGCCGTTTTACTTCTTAAAGACGGTACTATTTTTCACGGAAAATCAATCGGAATTGAAGGTGTAACTTTTGGTGAAGTCGCTTTTAATACAGGAACTACAGGTTATCAAGAAATTTTTACAGATCCTTCTTACTTTGGGCAAATCATGGTTACTACCAATGCGCACATTGGAAATTATGGTGTAAACGAGAAAGAAGTGGAATCAGATTCTGTTAAAATATCGGGATTAGTTTGTAAAAATTTTAGTTTTAATTATTCTCGTGAAGATGCTTCTGAAAGTTTATTTGATTATTTGAACAAACAAAATCTTATCGTAATTTCTGATGTTGATACAAGAGCTTTGGTAAGTTATATTAGAGATAATGGAGCTATGAATGCGGTTATTTGTACCGATGGTACTCCAATCGAAGAATTAAAAGAAAGACTAGCTCAAGTTCCAGATATGAATGGCTTGGAATTGGCTTCAAAAGTATCTACTAAAGAACCATATTTCTTCGGTGATGAATCAGCAAAATATAAGATCTCTGCATTAGATTTAGGAATCAAAACTAATATTCTTAGAAATTTAGCTAAGAGAGATTGCTACATTAAAGTTTTTCCATATAACGCTTCATTTGAAGATTTGAAAGCATTCAATCCAGACGGTTATTTCTTATCAAACGGTCCTGGTGATCCAGAGCCTTTAGAAACAGCTCAAGAAGTGGCAAAACAAA
>RXJZ01000020.1 GCA_003963025.1 Flavobacteriaceae bacterium | reverse complement strand
GTATTTTAGGAATTGTGAATGGAGATGATTTTCAAGTATTATTCTCAGATACGCCTGGAATTATAAAACCAGCGTATGAATTACAAAGCTCGATGATGGATTTTGTGAAATCGGCTTTTGAAGATGCTGACATTTTGGTATACATGGTAGAGATTGGTGAAAAAGAATTAAAAGACGAAGCGTTTTTTAATAAAATTATCCATTCTAAGATTCCTGTTTTGCTTTTGTTGAACAAAATTGACAAATCGAACCAAGAACAGTTAGAAGAACAAACGCAATTGTGGAAAGAAAAAGTACCCAATGCTGAAATATATCCCATTTCAGCCTTAGAAAATTTTAACGTTCAAGCGGTTTTTGATCGCATTATCGAATTACTTCCTGTTTCCCCACCGTTTTATCCGAAAGATGCTTTAACAGATAAACCAGAACGTTTCTTTGTCAACGAAACCATTCGTGAGAAAATCTTATTAAATTACGATAAAGAGATTCCGTATGCGGTTGAAATCGAAACAGAAGAATTTAAAGAAGATGACAATATCATCAGAATTCGTGCCGTAATTATGGTAGAACGCGATACGCAAAAAGGAATCATAATCGGACACAAAGGTTCGGCATTAAAGAAAGTTGGGATTCAGGCTCGTGAAGATTTAGAGAAATTCTTTGGCAAACAAATTCACTTAGAAACCTATGTAAAAGTGAATAAAGATTGGAGAAACAACGAGCGTCAGTTGAGACGTTTTGGATATAATCAGAAGTAAGAAGCAAGAGCAAAGATAAAAGATACCTGATGAATATTCATCAGGTTTTTTTATTCCAAAACCTTATTCAATAATTCTTCTAATTTGTACATTTGTGGAGCACATTTTTTTCGGTTAATTCGGGCTTGAAAATACAGTAAAAACCAAAATATAACCATAAAACCCATTACAACAAAATCAATTATAAAAGGCTGATTTAAACTCCAATGTGAATAAGCCATCATCATAAAAATCAAAAACATACCACCAACCAAAAAGTGCATAAACATAAAAAATGTCCACACCGTTTGATCTGGACCAAATAATCCTTTTACTTGTGTTGTTTTATCTTCGTTTTCTATTAATTCAACATGTAAATGTGGTGAATAATATTTTCGCTTAGCTAATGTGATGAAAAAGAAAATATGATGATCAGAAACTTTTATCCGATAATCTTCTTTTACTTCAATTTTTAACTTATTAGCATTTTCTAAAATGGCATCCATAGATTTTGGAACATCTTTTTGAAATCTAGGACGTAATACAATGCTGTTTTCAATATCCATTTTATATGATTTTAAGGCTAATATATAAATTTTTAACAAATGTTGAATAAATTTTTCAGCATAGCCCAGATAACAATGAAAACCCCGCAAATTTTACACCTATTTTTTCTTTTTATTGCGGTAGCGACCTTAGAAGCTACTACAATAAATTTAGAAAAAAAGACGTAAAATTGTGGAGTTGTAATGGATAGCTGGAAAAAGCTCCAAAAAAAATCGTACTTTTGGCGATTCAAAATAAGATTATGAACAATATTGTTGCCATTGTAGGAAGACCAAATGTTGGAAAATCCACATTTTTTAACCGTTTAATTCAGCGAAGAGAAGCTATTGTTGACTCGGTAAGCGGTGTTACGCGTGATAGAAATTATGGAAAAAGTGAGTGGAACGGAAAAGAATTTTCGGTAATTGATACCGGAGGTTATGTAAAAGGTTCGGACGATATTTTTGAAGGAGAGATTCGTCGTCAAGTAGAATTGGCTATTGATGAGGCGGATGCTATTGTTTTTGTGGTAGATGTTGAGGAAGGTATTACTCCAATGGATGAAGAAGTAGCGAAATTGCTTCGTAAAGTTAAAAAACCTATACTTTTAGTTGTCAATAAAGTAGACAACGCCATGCGTGAAAAAGACGCAGTGGAGTTCTATAATTTAGGATTAGGTGAATATTTCACAATCTCGGGAATGAGCGGAAGCGGAACTGGGGAATTGTTAGATAAAATCGTAGAGGTTTTACCTGAATTACCAGAAGCGGTAGAAGAAGAAAATCCGTTACCAAGATTTTGTGTTGTAGGAAGACCAAATGCTGGAAAATCATCATTCATTAACGCTTTAATTGGTGAAGATCGATTTGTAGTAACTGATATTGCAGGAACAACTCGTGATGCAATTGACACAAAGTACAACCGTTTTGGATTCGAATTCAACTTAGTGGATACGGCTGGAATTAGACGTAAAGCAAAAGTAAAAGAAGATTTAGAGTTTTATTCGGTAATGCGTTCGGTAAGAGCAATTGAGCACAGTGATGTTTGTTTATTGGTTATCGATGCGACTCGTGGATTTGAAGGACAAGATCAAAGTATTTTTTGGTTAGCCGAGAAAAACCGTAAAGGAATCGTAATCTTAGTAAACAAATGGGATTTGGTTGAAAAAGACACCATGTCAACAAGAGATTACGAAAGAAAAATTAGAGAAGAAATTGCTCCTTTTACTGATGTGCCGATTTTATTTATTTCAGCTTTAACGAAACAACGTTTATTAAAAGCTTTAGAAACCGCAGTTGAAGTTTTTGAAAACAGAAAACAACGTATTTCGACTTCGAAATTCAACGAGTTGATGTTGCCAATTATTGAAGCAACGCCACCACCGGCATTAAAAGGAAAATACATTAAGATTAAATATTGTATGCAGTTGCCAACACCAACACCTCAGTTTGTGTTCTTTGCGAATTTGCCACAATATGTAAAAGATCCTTACAAACGTTTTATTGAAAATAAATTGAGAGAAAACTACAATTTTAGTGGTGTTCCAATTGATATTTATTTCAGACAGAAATAGAAAAAAGAAAAACTCGTTAGTATAGCTAACGAGTTTTTTGTTTTCAAATACAAGTACAAGTTCAAAAATCAAGTACAAGTTTATTTTTGCTTTGCTCAAAGTAAGCCTACTTTGTAGGAGATTCCTACTTCGGCGGAATGACAATGATTGTGAGTTTAATTTAGAACTACCAGCTTCCGCCGGCACCTCCACCAGAAAATCCGCCACCGCCGAAGCCGCCACCAAATCCTCCTGACCCACCACCAAAGCTTCCTCCACCGAAACCTCCGTTTCCTCTTCCAAGGCTACTTAGAATGATGATATCGCCTAAATCCAAACCGCTACCTCCTCTATAATTTCCGCCTCCTTTATTTCCTTTGGAAGCTAAAAAGATTAGAATAATGATAAAAACTACAATTAAGATGAAAGGCAAAGGATTGCTTGATTCTTTCCTTGAACCTTTATATTTTCCTTTTAAAACTTCAAAAATAGCATCGGCACCTTTGTCTAAACCTTTGTAATAACTTCCAGCTTTGAACTCAGGAATGATGATGTTTCGGATAAGTTCTCCGTTGATTCCTGCGGTTAACCTATCTTCTACACCATATCCTGGCGCTATCCAAATTTCTCTGTCGTTTTTAGAAAGTAAAATTAGAATCCCGTTGTCTTCTTTTGCTTGGCCAATCCCCCATTCGTGTGCCCATCTTGGAGTTAAAATTCCTATGGATTCGCCTTTTAAATCATCAATTGTTATCACTACAATTTGAGTTGTAGTGGAATCCGAATAGCGAACCAATTTGTTCTCTAATTCTTTTTCTTCTGTCGGATTCAAAACATCGGCATAATCGTAAACACTTGTTTGAAAACTAGGTTTTTTCGGAATATCAAACTGAGCTTGAGCCATCAATCCGCTTAAAGTTAATACAAATAAAAATAACTTTTTCATATTAACTTCTTGAGATTTCGTTAGACAATTCGTTGGTATCATCTGATTGATAAGGGAAAAATTTTTTTAATCGTTCGCCAGCTTTTAGGATTCCTTCGACCAAGCCTTTTTTGAAATTTCCTTCTTTGAAATTTGCAATCACGACATCTTTAGTACCATCCCAAAAATCAGCTTCCACTACTTTATCAATACCTTCATCACCAATGATAGCGAACTTTTTATCCGAAACACCTACATAAAACAGTACTCCGTTACGGTCTTGAGTTTCGTGCATGTGGAGTTCAAAAAAAACCTCCTGAGCTCTGTCAAGAGGTGATTTTTGGGTATGTTCTTCTAAATGCACTCTGATTTCTCCCGAAGTGTTTTTTTCCGCTTCAATAATCGCTTGAACAATTTCTTGTTCGTCTGCTTTT
>RXJZ01000193.1 GCA_003963025.1 Flavobacteriaceae bacterium | reverse complement strand
AAAGGTTTAAGTCAAGAAGAAATAAGAATAGAAGATTCTAAAAATACCAGCGAAGTACAAGTACTATCTGAAAAATTCACAGCAGTTGCAACAGAACTTGGGTATAATTTAGTAAATGAGAGATCAGTTGTTGTTTTTAATCTACAAAAAACTTCAAATGGCAATATTTTTACTGCAACGAAAGGTGTTCTAAGCGGTATTTTAATTAAGAAAAATAGTGGTTGGTTTTTTGAATATTATGAAGGAGAAAAATTAATTTCTGAAAAAGTAGACGTTAAGTTTTAATTTTTTTACTCTTTTTAATATCCATACTTATCCTTCCATCGATTCTTCAAAAACTGACGTAATTCTTTTTCACGAGCATTTTCTCCTGGTTCAAAGAACTTAGTTTCGGAAATCTCTGTTGGTAAAAATTCTTGTTCGGTAAAGTTGTTTGGGAAATCGTGTGAATATTTGTATTCTTCGCCATAACCTAATTCTTTCATTAATTTAGTTGGTGCATTTCTTAAGTGAATTGGAACGGGCAAATCTCCAGTTTGTTTTACTATTTGTTGCGCTTTCCCAATAGCCATGTAACTCGCGTTACTTTTTGCCGAAGTTGCCAAATAAATTGCGCATTGACTCAAAATAATTCGGCTTTCTGGATAACCAATGGTGGTTACGGCTTGAAACGTATTATTTGCCATTATCAAAGCCGTTGGATTTGCATTTCCAATATCTTCACTTGCTAAAATAAGCATTCTTCGGGCGATGAATTTTACATCTTCGCCACCTTCAATCATTCGAGCTAACCAATACACCGCACCATTTGGGTCGCTTCCACGAATCGATTTAATGAAAGCCGAAACTATATCATAATGTTGTTCGCCTGTTTTGTCATATAACACCGTGTTTTTTTGGACCAATTGCATTACTTTTTCATTCGTAACTTCTACGAGTGCTGAGCTTGTCGAAGTATCGGTAGCATTAATAACTAATTCGAAAATATTCAATAACTTTCTACCATCACCACCCGAAAGTCTTAACAAAGCTTCGGTTTCTTTTAATTGAATGTCTTTATTTTGAAGTTCTAAATCGGTTTTCATAGCTCGATGTAATAAAGCTTCTAAATCTTCTTTGGTAAACGCATTCAAAACATAAACCTGACATCTTGACAATAAAGCGGGAATGACTTCAAAACTCGGATTTTCGGTAGTAGCTCCAATCAAAGTTACCCAACCTTTTTCCACCGCCGCCAACAATGAATCTTGTTGGGATTTTGAAAAACGATGTATCTCATCAATAAATAAAATCGGATTTTTTGCTGTGAATAAACCGCTGCTTTGTTTCGCTTTTTCAATTACCTCACGAATATCTTTTACGCCTGAATGTATCGCACTCAGCTGGTAAAACGGACGTTTGCTTTCTTGCGCCATGATTTGTGCCAAGGTGGTTTTTCCGGTCCCAGGTGGTCCCCATAAAATCAAACTTGGAATTAATCCTTTGGCAATTTGTTGCGTTAACGAACCCTCAGGTCCAACTAAATGCAATTGGCTGATGTAATCCGATAATTGTTGTGGGCGAATGCGTTCGGCTAATGGTTGATTCATGACGTAAAATTACAAAAATATGCGATTCTTTTTTAGATTTTTACCACATAGAAACATAGGTTCTAAAATTATCAATTTAAGGCATTTCATTAATTTAAGATTATGTAGATTTTGATTTGTGAACTATGTTAAGTGTAACGCCTTTTTATCCCAAAGTCAAACTTATGTGTCTATGTATTTAAATAAGTCTGCCATAATTTCATAATTATCTTTTTGGCTTTATCTTTGAATGCAAATCAATATGGAAAAACAGCACGATAATCCTTTTCAGTTTACCAAAGCGGTCATTTATTTGCCGTTATTTTTTGTATTGACTTTATGGTTGGTTTTTTGGTACGAATTGCATTTTCATCATAGTCTATCGCATTTTGGAATTTATCCAAGAGAAGTTTTTGGATTAAAAGGAATTTTTTTTAGTCCGTTTTTGCATGGCGATATCGAGCATTTGGCGAATAATTCTGTTGCTTTATTAGTGTTGTTGCCAATATTGAGGTATTTCTACAAAGAACAATCGTTTGTGGTGTTGTTTTTGGGAATTTTATTTTCAGGATTAGGAACTTGGTTATTGGGAAGACCAAGTTATCATATCGGCGCTAGTGGATTAATCTATGCTTTGGTGAGTTTTATTTTCTTCAAAGGTATTTTTACTAAATATTACCGATTAGTTGCCTTATCATTTACTATCGTAATTTTATACGGTGGAAGTGTTTGGTATATGTTTCCCAATGTAAAAGAAGGTATTTCGTGGGAAGGCCATTTAGCAGGATTTCTTGTGGGATTAGCTTTAGCGTTAATTTTAAAAACACCTCAATTTTCAAAGCCTATTTTCTACGAATGGGAAAAACCCGATTTCAATCCTGAACTCGATCCTTTTATGAAAAACTTCGACGAGAAAGGAAATTTCAATCCACCACCAAAACCAGAAGAATTGATTAAAGAATATTTTACTTCTTCTATGAAAGTGGTTTATGAGTTTTTGGGTGGGAAGAAATAATTACTTTATGGAAAAAGAATTGAAAATTTTAATTATTTCTGGGAAGAAAACATCAAATTTATCAATTTCAGCCGAATAAGTTAGAATGTATGCCTTCTCATTCTGAATTATTAAATATTGATAAAATTTTAGATTTCTACCTGTTAAATTTGCTGTATAACTTAATGAATGTATTTCTGAATTGTTTACTCTTGTTCTTTTAGATTCAATAAGCTTTCCGTTTTCTTTTATTTGGTTTTCAGTAATTATTACATACTGATTTAAGTCAATTTTATATCCCTTTAAATTTTGTATTAGTAGATTGATGTTTTCAATAAATGTATCTTTTTCATCCTCTTTTTCAGTGTAAATAATAAATTCAGTACCTCTTGTTTTAGAATCATCATATCTAAAATTACTTGGATATGAAATTTCATAATCTGAAGTTTTTATAGTTTTTAAATCTTGACCAATAATTGGAATTGAAATAAAATTAATTATAAGTAAAATAAAATTTTTCATTGGGAGGAGGATTAATAATCTAAAACTTCTACATTCTTTGTCTCACCGCCTCATACAAAAAAGCACCACAAGCTACGGAAACATTTAATGATTCGATGGTTCCAAACATTGGTAATTTTGCTTTTTCATCTACAATTTTCAATACTGAAGGATTAACACCTCTATCTTCGCTACCCATAATAATCGCAACGCCTTCGTTGAAGTTGATGTCATAAATGTGTTGCTCTGTTTTTTCAGTAGCAGCTACGGTTTTTATTCCGCTTCCTTGCAAATAGAAAATAGCATCTTTAATATGATCTACTTTACAAATAGGTACATTAAAAACAGCTCCAGCCGAAGTTTTAACTGTATCACCATTTACAGGAGCCGAACCTTGTTTTTGGATAATGATTCCATCAACACCCGTACATTCAGCAGTTCTAATGATAGCGCCAAAGTTACGCGCATCAGATAATTGATCTAAAATTAGGAATAAAGGTTTTTTACCACTTTCGATAACGCTTTCAACCATAGTTTCTAATGCAACAAAAGAAATAGGAGCAATGGTTGCCACGGCACCTTGGTGATTATTTGGAGTTAATCGGTTTAGTTTTTCAACAGGAACGTAGGAAAAGTTGATGTTGTTTCTTTTCATCGTTTTCATCAAATCTTGCATCAAGTCGCCTTGCGCATCTTTTTGAACGAATACTTTATCAATTTCCTTTTTAGCGTTAATTGCTTCAATTATTGCTCTAATCCCGAATATTTGGTTGTCTTTTTCCATGTGGCAAAGATAGGATTTTAGTTTTAGTTATTATGTTTTAACCGCAGATTCGCAGATTTTTTTTATTATTTAAGTTTTATGAAAATCTGCGAATCTGTGGAAAATTACTTTT